>CAUTOY010000007.1:0-31868 GCA_963539855.1 uncultured Veillonella sp. | reverse complement strand
AAAGAGGCATACCTCACATACAAGAATGTATGTAAGATATGCCTCTTTTGTTATGTGTAGAATGTTAGTTGTTGTTAGGTCGTTCTGTTTTAGCGGGTGCTATTTTTTAAACATATCATTGTTTTGTTACTAGTACTGTACAGGTTATTTTTTTAGTGCCGTTTTTGTACTGTTGAATACAGCATAGTAAATAATGATGCCACCGATGAACAAGGTCACTTGCATTTGTGTTGTATATTGATCAACGCGCCATAATGCAAAGGCGTAAAAAAACATGGTGATGAGCATAATTAAGAAAGCTACGATGCGGCGCACATTCGTATGAATCACATTGGATGTGGCGATGCGACCTTTATTGATGACTACATATATAAGAGATACTAAAATATCCACTGCGTATACGCCTAAAATCCAGTTGATAGGCATGTCATTAAATACGAATAAGCCTAGAAGGATAAAACTGATGAGAAAAAATAATTTCATTAATGTACCCGCTGTTTGAGATTCTTTAGATTGTTGTACCCGTTCTTTTTGTTGTTTCTTTGCCATTATGACTCTCCTATACACTGTACAAACTTTTGCGTTTAGGATTTGTTTGTACTATCGATAATTTATGATATATCTAATTGGTATGCTACTATTATAGTCGTAAAATTCTAATCAATCTATATGTAAATGACATAGCTAGATACGAATGAAAGATTACAGGTAGCTTTCACAACAAAATACCGAACATTAAGAAATTCTAATATATATATTATTCGGAAAATTGTGGAAGATTTATTGAACCAAGCTTTCACATATGGTACAATTATTATATAAAAAATCTAGCTTTCACCATGCAAAGGAGACATCATGATACCACGTTATACACGAGAAGAAATGGGCCATATTTGGAGCGAACGCAATGAGTTCGACACAATGTTATTGGTTGAAACATTGGCATCTGAAGCGCAAGCTGAGCTTGGCGTGATTCCGAAGGAAGCGGCAAAAATCATTCGGGAAAAGGGCAATTTTGATGTTGAAAGAATTCACGAAATCGAACGTGAAACAAATCATGACATCATTTCCTTTGTTACTGCTGTGGGCGAATATGTAGGCCCTGAAGCAGCTAAATACATTCATCTTGGCTTGACATCTACAGACGTTAAGGATACTGCACTTGGCTATATGATGAAACAATCTTGCGATATTCTAATCGAAGATTTGAAACAATTACACGCTGTATTGCGCCGCCGCGCTGCAGAATTCAAACATACGCCTATGATTGGCCGTACTCATGGTATTCATGGCGAACCTACTACATTCGGTTTAAAACTTTGTCTTTGGATGGCAGAGGTAGAACGCGATATCGAACGTATGGAACATGCTCGTAAAAGCGTTGCTGTTGGTAAATTGTCCGGTGCTGTTGGTACATACTCCAACATCGACCCATTCGTAGAACAATACGTATGTGAAAAACTAGGCCTTGAACCTGTTAAAATCGCGACTCAAGTCGTACAACGTGATCGTCACGCTGAACTATTGTCCACTATCGCTGTTGTAGGCGGTACATTGGATAAAATCGCTTTGGAAATCCGTCATTTGCAACGTACCGAAGTGCGCGAAGCTGAAGAATACTTTAGCCCTAAACAAAAAGGTTCCTCTGCTATGCCTCATAAACGTAATCCTATCACTTGTGAAAGAATTTGTGGTATGGCTCGTTTGTTGCGCGGTTATGCACAATCTGCGTACGAAGATCAAGCTTTGTGGCATGAACGCGACATCTCCCATAGCTCTGTAGAACGCGTTATCTTACCAGATGCAACCATCGCATTGAACTATATGCTTCACCTAACAATTCGTACAATTGATAAATTGTTGGTATATCCTGAAACAATGCTTAAAAACCTTAACCTTACAGGTGGTCTTGTATTCAGCCAAACAATTTTGACACACCTTGTAGACAAAGGTGCTGTACGTGACGAAGCATACCGTTGGGTACAAAAACATGCTATGGAACGCTGGCTCGAAGGCAAAGACTTTGCTACAGGTCTAAAATCTGATGAAAACATCAAAAAATACATGACCGACGAAGAAATCGATGCATGCTTCGATCCATATAAACTATTGAAACACGTAGATACAATAATGGCTCGTTTCGGCCTATAATACCTTTGATAAAGGACGAACACCCTCCTCAAAGCCTCCACCGCCCAGGTCTGTCCCCTTTGGGGACAGGGGCAAAGTCGTTTTGAGAAGGGTGTCCGTCCTTTTTCTCATGGTACCTATATGCCAAAAGCGAGCCTATGGGAATAGGAAAAGGGCCGACACGCTATCGCGCTAAAGCGGGACCCGAAGTCGTTTTGAGGAAGGTATCCGTCCTTTTCGCTTATAAGTTATTTACCGAAACGAGCCAGAGGAGAAATAGGCAAAGTCGTTTTGAGAAGGGGGTTCGTCCTTTTTCTCTCAGTACTTCTATGCCGAAAGCGAGCCTATAGTACTTTATTTATCTAATGAGAGTGCCGTATTTTCATATGGTGCTTCACATTTATCGTTAGTTAGAAAGGGGACAGGATAAGTAAAAAAACCGACTTTGGCCCTGCGAAGCCCAAAGGGCGAAGCAGACCTGGCCGGTGGAGTATTTATTTTATCTAATGAGCGTGCCGTATTTTCATATGGTGCTTCATAACTATCATACGTAGAGAAGGACGTGAGGGGCGCAAAAATACGACTTTGGCCCTGCGAAGCCCGAAGGGCGAAGTCAGACCCGGCCGGTGGAGTATTTTTGCACCCCTCACGTCCTAGAACTGGAGGATACATGAAAAACACCATAAGAAAATACGCACCTCCTATCTTTCATTGCATTAACGATTTCGGTCAAGGTTCGTTAGCAGCACTGATACCGTTTTTTATTGCTAATTTTAATCTCAATTATTATCAATCGGCTGCGATTATTTTTTGTAATACCATTGTGGCCTCTATTGCACAGCCTGTGCTTGGGTATGTGGCTGATCGGTGGCGTGTGCCGTGGTTTATTCCTGTTGGTTTTACGGTGACGCTTGTAGCGATTAGTGCTATTGCACTAGCGACGAGTTATGAAATGATTTTGGCCTTGGCTCTTATATCTGGGGTGGGGGCTGCTCTATTTCATCCAGAGGCGGCTCTTCTTGTGAATCGTACACAATCGCATGAGATTGGCAATGCCATGGGGCGATTTGCGGTTGGTGGCAGCGCTGGGTTTGCCTTAGGGCCGCTTATTGCTGGTGGCGTTTATGTCTTTGGCGGTCAATTTCTCTGGGTGTTTACGGCTATTGCCGCGCTCGGTGTGTTTCTATATCTATATGCTTTCACAGGTAATACTACTGAGGCCGAAGATGCGCGTGAATGCAAAAACCAAAGTAAAGGTACAGATACAGGCATAAATGATTGGGTGAGTTTTACGAAGCTATTTTTCGTCATCGCATCTCGATCAATTTTGTTCTCCGTATTATCGATTTTTATTCCGATTTTGTATATTACGGTTATCAATGGCGAAGCCAGTGCATCGAGCTTGGCACTTACCATGTACTTTGCGATGGGGGCTGTCCTCACCTATATGGGCGGTGCCCTATCGGATAAGCTAGGCTTTCTAAAAACGGTGCGTTTAGGTAATATTATATTTTTACCATCCATATTAGTGTTTATCTTCGTGCCAAATGCATGGGGATTCTTTGGCGCCATGATACCAATGGCCTTCGGTGTGTTCTCGCAATATGGTCCTATTACCGTGTTAGGTCAAAAATACCTTGCTAAAAATGCAGGTTTTGCATCAGGCATTACATTGGGACTTGGCATTACATTAGGGGGCCTCGTAGCACCATATATTGGACATTTAGCAGATATTTATGACGTGCAAACAGCATTAATGACCTTGATACCTGTTGGTGCAATCGGGTTATTAATGAGCTTTTGGTTGAAAGAACCGCAATAAAAGATTACATATCTTGTGATAAGAAGTTAAATATTGAATTTGTGTAATTTGTATTTAACCTTTTCGCGCTTTGCCATAATGTTGTATAATAACTATGGATTAATTTGACTTTCACAATTGGAGGACATAGATATGGCAACAAGTATGGTTATCGGCACTCAATGGGGTGACGAAGGTAAAGGTAAAATCGTTGACTGGATTGCAGAACGTGCAGACGTTGTAGTGCGCAGCCAAGGCGGTAACAATGCAGGTCACACTGTTGTGGTGGATGACAAAGCATTTGCACTTCGTTTATTGCCAAGTGGTATTTTGTACGATAATAAACAAAATATCGTTGGTACAGGCGTTGTTATTGATCCTAAGGTTTTATTACAAGAAATCGAAGGTCTTGAAAAACAAGGTAAATCTGCTAAATCCCTTCACATTTCTGACCGTGCTCATGTCATCATGCCTTACCATATTGCTCTTGATATGGCCGAAGAAGCATCCAAAGGGGATGCTAAAATCGGTACAACTAAAAATGGTATCGGTCCTTGCTACGCTGATAAAGTAAATCGTATCGGTATCCGCATTTGCGATTTGTACGACATGGAAACGTTCAAACAAAAATTGGCGTACAATGTTGAGTTTAAAAATAAAATGCTTACAAAGGTATACGATGCTGAACCTGTTAACTATGATGAAATCTTAGCGGATTACATCAAATATGCAGAGGCTTTGAAACCGTATGTAACAGATACAAATAATGCGGTGTTGAAAGCGATTAAAGAGGATAAAAAGGTATTGTTCGAAGGGGCACAAGCAACTATGCTTGACCTTGATCATGGTACATACCCATTCGTAACATCCTCCCATCCAATCGCTGGTGGTGCTTCCACAGGTGCCGGTGTAGGTCCTAACTATTTAAAAAATATTTTCGGCGTTGTGAAAGCTTACGCTACACGCGTTGGTGCAGGTCCATTCCCTACAGAACTTTTAAATGAAACTGGTGATAATCTTCGCGAACTAGGTCATGAATTCGGTACTGTAACAGGTCGTCCTCGCCGTACAGGTTGGTTGGATCTTATGGTTGTAAAATACGCAGCAGGTCTTAGCAGCCTTGATTATTTAGCTATTACACGTTTGGATATTCTTGATACTTTCAAAGAATTAAAAATCTGTGTAGGTTACAAATTGAATGGCAAAAACGTTGAAGGCTTCCCTGCTAGCTTGAAAGATCTTGAAGCATGTGAACCTGTATATGAAACATTGCCAGGTTGGGAAACAGATATTTCCGGTATTCGTTCTTATGATGAATTGCCAGAAAATGCTCGTAAATACGTAGAACGTATTGCAGAAGTAACAGGCGTGCCTTTGGGTATCGTATCTGTTGGCCCTAATCGTAACCAAACGATTGACCTTGTTAACGTATTTTAATCTATTTATTTAAAATAGATTTTAAGCGGTATTAGTACTAGCATAGTATTATAAAAATCAAAAGCGGAGATTCTCATCTGAGAACCTCCGCTTTTATGCGTATAAAATGCCTCATAAAACATTTTAATTAGTCAATTAAAATATTTTAATGAGAATAAAAAGAAAAAAATAGATTTACTTATTAAAATAGTATATAATAGTATAAAAGTAAATTGATAATTTTTGATGTATATTGAGGAGTTTTCTTATGGTTGAAGTTTCTTATGAACGTTTGGCAACGATTTTTAAAGCACTCAGTGATGAAACAAGATTGCATATCATAGATATGTTATCCTGTAATGAGTTGTGTGCAGCAGATATTTTGGCAAGCTTTAATTTGTCTCAATCCACATTAAGCTACCATATGAAAATCTTAATTGATGCAGGTGTTGTAAATTCTCAACGTAATGGCCTTTGGACTCGTTATTCCATCAATGAAGAAACATTTGGTGATATTTTGGAAATCATTCCGCAATTGTACAAAACAAAAGACGAATGTATTTGTGCACAAATCAAATATTGCCGTCTTGATGAACACGAAAAAGACGCGTAATCATGAGACGCTGGATTATGCATGTTGATATGGATGCATTCTTTGCATCCGTAGAGCAACTGGATCATCCTGAATACAAAGGCCACCCTGTTATCGTGGGTGGTCTTTCTTCGCGTGGCGTTGTAGCTACCGCATCTTATGAGGCTCGAAAATTTGGGGTCCATTCTGCAATGCCTATTTCACGGGCTAAAAAGCTATGTCCACAAGGTATTTTTGTGTATCCCAATATGGCTCGATACAAAGAAATTTCTCATATCATTCATAAGGTGATGGAAGAATTTACGCCCCTTATTGAGCCATTGTCATTGGATGAGGCCTTTTTAGATGTTACGGGTATTACCCATAAATTCACAGGCCCAAAGGCGTTGGGACGAGCCATTAAGGACCGCGTGTTTGAGGAAACGGGGCTCATTATTTCGGCGGGCCTGGCGCCGAATAAATTCCTTGCTAAACTGGCGTCCGACTTAGATAAGCCTGATGGTCTTGTGGTTATTCCTTATGGTAAGGAATGTGAAAGCCTCGCAAATTTGCCAATCAAACGTATATGGGGTGTAGGTCCCAGTACGGAACGTCGCCTTAAAGATGGTGGCTTTGCCTTGATTAAGGATGTGCAGGACTTGCCGGATGAGAAACCGTTAGTTCCCTATGTGGGCAATCAGGCACGTCGTATTTGGGAATTAGCACGAGGCATTGATGAACGGCCTGTAGAAACCGATCGGCAAATACAATCGATAGGTAATGAGGAAACCTATGAAAGTGATGTAGAGGACCCCGCTGTTATCGATTTGGAACTTCATTATTTTGCTAATCGCGTAGCAAAACGATTGCGCAAATATGGTCTGATGGGACATACCGTATCGATTAAGGTTCGATACAATGACTTTAAAACCGTATCCCGTCAAAAACGCCTTGATTCATCTACGGATCAAGAACGTATTATTTATGACACTTCTGTATTGTTATGGAATAAGCTGATGCGTGATACACTCTCTACCAAGCAAGAAGAGCGTGAGGTGATGGGGGCTACACCTAGGCCTAAGTTTGATACATCTACTCTCGAAGTGCCAGTTAAACCAATTCGCCTCTTAGGCGTTACCGTTAGCGGACTTTCAACAGAAGGCATTGTACAAGATGATTTATTCTCCATCGAAACGGGCGAGAAAGATGAGAAACTTTCAATCGTGCTAGACTCGTTGGCATCTAAATTTGGCGAAGGAGCTATCATGAGTGGAGCCCTTTGGCGTCGTGCTCATGGAGATGGTGGAGAACGAAGAAAACGGTCGGAATTAAAGGCTGAAATTGATTTAGACGATGACAATAAAAATCTTTCATGAATAGAAACATTCATGATACAATATATGTGTAGAACTGTGTATACGCAAGAAACTATCTGCAAGAGAGGTATAAATATGAGTATATTTCGTGTAGCCATTCATTATGGCGTAAATAGCAACGGGGTTTTATCTTACGATACAGATACAAAAATCGTAACGATAGATTTACCAGAACAAGAATGGATTGACAAGGTACGTGCATACTTAAATGAAGACCATGCTATCGAGCATGCTACAGGTCTTGATACGTATGAACGATTGAATGTAAAACCTTTAGAATCTTTGGATAACTTTAAATTAGCTTTAACACGCATGTGGGAAGCCATCGACGTACAAGTCGACTGGAGCCGTCCAGCGTAATTAAAATGAAACTCCTTTGTAGCCATGTTGGTGCTATGAAGGGGTTCTTTTATTGTGGCTATCGTTTTTGTGAGAATACTACTATAATATGCTGCAACGTACTAGACAGTAAGGAATGAAATGTATGAAAAAGATAATGATACCCATTGGATTTCTTATAGCATTAATCATTGCTATAATGGTGAACTTTTTACACAGTTCTGCTGAACATCCTACCTTTATGCGTGAAGTGTTACCAAAACAGGACGGATTTGCCTCCGTAGGTAATGGCACTACTGGTGGCGCTAATGCTACAGAGCAGAATGTATTTAAAGTGACGAATAAAAAAGAATTTGTAGCTGCTCTTAAGAATAGAAAAAATACGGACTCTAAGATTGTGCTGGTTTATGGCACCATAGATTTTGACACCGATGATACTGGCAAATCGCTGACGATGAAAGATTACATGGCCGATGGTTATGACTTTCAACAATATTTAGAAACTCATAAGCCACATAGCACAGCGTCTAAGAGTTTGAAAGATGAGCAGGAAGAAAAGCGCAAGGCGTCACAAAAGAATCAAAGTCAGTCTATTACCATTCATGTACCGGCTAATACAAGTATCATTGGCATGGATAATGCAAAATTGAAGGGTGTAGATTTGGTCCTCGATGCGGATAATATCATCATACGAAATGTACAATTTGAATCGCCTTATGACTATTTTCCTGCTTGGGACCCTAAGGATGGTCCAGAGGGCAATTGGAATTCTCAGTATGATAGTCTTTCCATAAAAGGTGGTACGCACATTTGGATTGATCATTGCTCGTTCCAAGATGCTCCTGAAACGGTAGAAACATACTTTGGCCGTAAATACGAGCATAGGGATGGATTACTGGATATTACCAATCAAGCGGACTATATAACTATATCCTATTCAACATTTGAAAATCACAATAAAACCATGTTGATAGGCAACAGTGATTCAAACGTAGCAGATGAAGGAAAATTACATGTCACCTTGCATCATAACTATTTCCATAATGTAGTGCAACGCGTACCTAGAGTACGATATGGACAGGTTCATATGTACAACAATTATTTTGTGTCAGATACTACCAATGGTGAATATGTGTATGCTTACTCCCTAGGCGTCGGCAAAAACTCTCAAATCTATGCTGAAAGCAATGTAGCGGACATAGTAGGTAAAGACTATACATCATTTGTGAAAGTATTTGGAGGAAAACAACTTACAACTATTAATAATATGTTTAATGGAAAAATTGTTGATACATTTAATGATACGTTAACACCTGTAGATTGGAAACCTGAACTGTTCACGACAATAGATCCTTTGAATGAGGTAAAAGAAAAGGTCTTGCAGAATGCGGGGATATTTAAGAATACTAGATAAGCTAATCTCTTTGTATTAGTGTTATAGAAGCGGACCTTCATGAACATCGCATGCATGCTAAAGGTTCCGGTGCATTCGGTACTTTCACAGTAACTAATGATATTACTAAATATACGAAAGCAAAACTTTTCTCTGAAGTAGGTAAACAAACACCATTATTTGTACGTTTTTTTTATTTGTCTTCACGATTTATACAGAATTAGTATTGTTTTGTTTAAAAAGATATGATAAACTAAAAACAAATTAATGGATAATGATTATCCGCTAGAATTATCTTCTAATAATCATTATTTTCATTAAGATGATATGAAGTATTAAATTATGTAAAGACAATTATTATTTTTTTCTAAGTAGGAGACAATAATATGAGTGATGTAAAGAAACTAACAACAGCCTTTGGTGCTCCTGTACCGGAAAATCGCAATTCTGCAACAGCAGGTAAACGCGGTCCTGTATTGATGCAAGACGTTTGGTTGATGGAGAAATTAGGCCATTTTGCACGTGAAGTAATCCCTGAACGCCGCATGCACGCAAAAGGGTCTGGTGCATTCGGTACTTTCAAAGTAACAAATGATATTACTAAATATACAAAAGCAAAACTTTTCTCTGAAGTAGGCAAGGAAACACCTGTATTTGTACGTTTCTCCACAGTTGCAGGCGAACGTGGTGCCGCTGATGCAGAGCGCGATATTCGTGGTTTTGCTGTAAAATTCTATACAGAAGAAGGTAACTGGGACCTCGCAGGTAACAACACACCTGTATTCTTCATCCGCGATCCATTGCAATTCCCTGATTTGAACCGCGCTGTAAAACGCAATCCGAAAACAAACCTTCGCGATGCGACAGCAAACTGGGACTTCTGGTCTAGCTTGCCAGAGGCCATTCACCAAGTAACAATCGTAATGAGTGACCGTGGTATTCCTAAATCCTACCGCACAATGCATGGTTTCGGTAGCCATACATATAGTCTTATCAATGAAAACGATGAACGGGTATGGGTTAAATTCCACTGGGTTTGCCAACAACCGATTGAAAACCTCTCCAATGCTGAGGCGGCTGAACTTGTAGCTAATGACCGTGAAAGCCATCAACGTGATCTCTTTGATGCTATCGAACGCGGTGATTTCCCTAAATGGAAATTATGCATCCAAGTGATGACAGAAGAACAAGCTAACAACATGCCATACAATCCATTTGACTTAACAAAAGTATGGTACCACGATGAATTCCCATTGATTGAAGTAGGTGTAATGGAGCTTAACCGCAACCCAGAAAACTACTTCCAAGATGTAGAACAATCTGCGTTTGCACCTTCTACTATCGTTCCAGGTATTTCTTTCTCTCCTGACAGAATGTTGCAAGGTCGTTTGTTCTCCTATGCCGATGCACAACGTTATCGTCTAGGTGCTAACTACCATCAAATTCCTGTTAATGCCCCTAAATGCCCTG
Source organism: uncultured Veillonella sp. (assembly GCA_963539855.1). Taxonomy (GTDB): domain Bacteria; phylum Bacillota; class Negativicutes; order Veillonellales; family Veillonellaceae; genus Veillonella. The sequence continues at coordinate 21,372 of CAUTOY010000007.1, read as the reverse complement.
TAAACAGCTACCATCGTGATGGCCAAGGCCGTGTAGATGGTAACCATGGCTCCACTATTGGCTATGCACCTAATAGCTTCGGCGAATGGGCTGAACAACCTCAATTCAAAAATCCTGGCCTAGACGTATCTGGTGCAGCATACCAATACGACTTCTATGAAGACGACTCTGACTTCTACACACAACCAGGTAAGTTGTTCCGCCTCATGAGCCCTGAACAACAACAAATCTTGTTCGAAAACACAGCAGCAGCTATGGATGGCGTACCTGATTTCATTAAAGAACGCCATGCAAAACATTGCTACCAATGCGATCCAGCTTATGGTGAAGGCGTTGCAAAAGCATTGGGTATGAACATTGATTTCAGCGATGTAAAATAGTATTATAAATACTATTTACATAACCAAGATATGTTATCTGAATAACACAAACGATTAAAAGAACTTCCTTAAACTAAGACGAAGCCCCTCCTTACTATGCGCTACATAGCAAGGAGGGGCTTTTGTCGTGGTGAGTGTATTTATACTACTAATCAAATTTCTTATTAGTTAAGTCCTGGAACATAAGCTTAGCAATTTCATACTGCGGATCGCCAGCTTGTAGTTGGTGTGAAGGTAGTTTAAATACGGCCTCAGATCTTTCGTCTTTCTTGATATCGATGCCCTTTCTATCCTCTGAACGGCTTATGGAAATGGTATGTGTTGTTGGATTTATGAAGTACGCATTTACATCGATGCTGAAAGCTTTATTTTCGTCTTTTCTCATGATTGTACGTAAAATCATAGCTGAAATAGCAGTAGTACCATCTTTTTCACCTAATAGCTGTTTAGATGTGTAGTCTACATAATCTGCATAGACATAAATATCGCCTGGTTTTGCTTTATCATAATCTTGTGTATAGGCCTCAACTAAACGCAAATCGAGTTGTCTCCCAAATGGTCTAGAGAACATTTCGCTTTGCAATTCACGTGTTTCACTAACAGGTGGATAGAATGGTATTGGTGTTAACCCCTTTAACATATCCTCGCGAGTTTCGTTTTTCCGTTTAGCTTGACGTTCTGCAGTGACCTTGTCTAGACGTTTGCGTTCTTTTAACATGGCCTTTTCTTGTTCTTTTTTTGATTTATAAGTTTTTACACCTACAACACGGTTACCAGACATAATTACCGTTGAGTAGATAGGTTTGTCTTTAGCGGGATTTCCCTTAGACGCATTGACTGAAGCCTGTACTATAGCTGGAGCTGCGTTCTCTACAGATGATTTCAGCTCTGGAATTGCAGAGTAATCCATAATGACAGCGTTGTCCTTTGTTTGATCTACAGGTTGCACAGGAGTGGCACCGTAAACGGATGATATAGCCAATACAGCTAATAATGAACCGGTGATAATCGATCGTTTACATAGTTTCATTATATATACCTCTTTTAATAAGAAATCTCTAATACTATCAACAGTCGTATTATAGCATAGTTCTTTGCCATTGCTAATAAATACAATGTCGTTGTCTATATGGACGATAAAGCAGGTGATTTCCCAATCGGCACAAATGCTTGATTACTCTAGAGCATTACATAATACAGGAGCAATAATACGATTAACGAATGATTGAGGATATAGTATAATAATCTTACAAATGTACTAAGTTTACCAAAGATTGGAGGTGGAGAAATGTGCCAAGTTAGTTTGAATGAAGCTCAACATGAGTTAAATACTCTTATACAGAAACTTAAAAATGGAGAAGAACGTGTTGTTTATATAGTTCGTGATGATAATACAGTTGCAAAATTAACTTTGTCAGAAGGTAATAGTACACCCGTAAAGAGATTGGGAATAGGAAAAGGGAGGATAATAGATCCTCCAAATTTTGACCAATTAGATAAAGACGTACAAGATATGTTTGAAGATGTAATATGAATTTATTACTAGATACTCATATACTGATTTGGACTTTTCTCGATAGTGAAAAGTTGTCGACATTTGCAAGAAACCTTATAGCTGATTATCAAAATACAATCTATTTTAGTATAGCTAGTATGTGGGAAGTGGAAATAAAACATATAAAAAATCCAGTGCAGATGCCTTATGGAGCAGAGTTATTGCATGAATTATGTGTAGAGGCGGACTTTAAATGTCTGGATATTGATTTTCACATATTATGATTCTTCACACATTAAGCCTATTATTAGGTGCGAAAGCACATCATGATCCTTTTGATAGATTATTAATTAGTCAAGCTAAAGCATCAGACATGATTTTTATAACGCATGATAAATTATTATCAGGGTATGGTGAACCTTGTGTTTATACAGTTTAATTAGAAAGGCTGTATCATATTTTATAATAGAAATGTGATACGGCCTTTTTGAGTTCTTCTATACCATAGTTCTCTGCCATTACTAATTACATCTATACTTTGAGTTGTTTTAGAGAAATTTAGTAAGACTATGGAGAATATGGTACAGGCAGATCCTAATGATGCGATTACCAAGAAATATATCCTTTGTGGTATTCCCAAACCCTGCATATGGTTCTTGGATTAGTGCTTTAGCTAAAGGCTATCAAGATTTCTCGACGGCAGAAGAAAAACAACTTAATAATCAATACTTGCAACAATAATGATTATCTTGCGTATACTTTATTAAAAACGATATAATAAAGTATACATGCGTCTATAGCTCAGTAGGATAGAGCAGCAGTTTCCTAAACTGCGTGTCACTGGTTCGATTCCGGTTAGGCGCACCATAGAAGATGAAATAGGCATAAGGCTTTTTGCCTTATGCCTATTTTGGTATGTTGATATTTATTAGTTATATACGTTTACTATTTTTGTAAAGGTTAAATCATGATTTGGGGTGTGGAGAGGTTATATGAACAAACAACAGTTAGCTGCAAAAATTTGGGAATCTGCTAATAAGATGCGCTCCAAAATAGAAGCCAATGAATATAAAGACTATATTTTAGGCTTTATGTTTTATAAGTTCCTTTCAGAGAAAGAAGTTAAATATTTAAGGGCTACAGGTTGGACTGATGAATATCTTCCTGAGGTTAATGAATCCGATCATGAAGTAGCTACTAATGTAAAGAAAAATATAGGTTATTTTATTTCTTATGAAAATTTATTTTCTACATGGATAAATAAAGGCAGAGATTTTAGTGTTCAAAATGTTATTGATGCTTTAAATGCCTTTAGTCGTAATATAAATCCTAGTCATAAGAGCGTATTTGAAGGAATCTTTGAGACATTACAAACTGGACTAAGTAAATTAGGTGATACTGATGCATCACGTTCAAAATCTATTAGTGATTTGATACATCTTATTAAAGATATTCCTATGGATGGAAAACAAGATTATGATGTTCTTGGTTTTATTTATGAATATCTAATTGAAAAGTTTGCAGCAAATGCAGGGAAAAAGGCTGGCGAGTTTTATACACCACATGAAGTGTCACTTTTAATGTCTGAAATTGTAGCAGAACATCTTAAAGATAGAGATAAAATTGAAATATATGATCCGACAAGTGGTTCTGGGTCCCTAATGATTAATATCGGACAAAGTGTATCAAAGTATGTAACTGGAGAAAATAAAGTAAAATATTATGCGCAAGAGTTAAAACGCAATACTTATAATCTTACTCGTATGAATCTTGTTATGCGTGGAATTGAAGCAGATAATATTGTTACTAGAAATGGTGATACTTTAGAAGAGGATTGGCCATACTTTGATGAAAACGATCCATTGGGAACATATCAGCCACTTTATGTTGATGCAGTTATATCTAATCCACCATATTCTCAACCATGGGAGCCTAGCGAAAAAGAGACTGACCCTCGTTATGCCGATTATGGCCTAGCACCAAAAGGAAAAGCTGATTATGCTTTTTTACTTCATGATCTTTATCATATTAGACCTGATGGTATTATGAATATTGTCCTTCCTCATGGAGTTTTATTCCGTGGTAATGAAGAAGGTATGATTCGTCAGAATTTAATTGAAAAGAATAAAATTGACGCAATTATTGGTTTACCAGCAAATATTTTTTACGGAACTAGTATACCTACAATTATCATGGTTTTAAAGCAAAAACGGGAGAATACTGATGTGCTCTTTATTGATGCTTCTAAAGGCTTCATTAAAGATGGGAAAAATAATAAACTTCGTTCATCTGACATTAAGAAAATTGTAGATACGGTTATTAGTAGAAAAAATGTAGATAAATTCTCTCGTGTAGTTACCCGTGATGAAATTAGGCAAAATGATTACAATTTAAATATCCCAAGATATATTGATTCTTCAGACAATGTTGAAATATGGGATATATTTGCATCTATGTTTGGAGAGCTACCTATTTCTGAAGTTGATGAATTAAATGAATATTGGAAGGCATTTCCAACACTAAGGACTAGCTTATTTAAAAATACATCCTCTGCATATTGTAAAATTGCAGTTGATAATATAAATAAAGTGATTAGAGAGTCTTCCGATGTGCGTGCATTTGACGAAGATTTTGAGAGAAACTTCTTAAATTTTGAAGCATTTTTATATGATTGGTTGATAGAGAAGGTAGAGTCTCAAAATATAGTTAAAACAAAAGATATTGTTACCGAGGATATTTTTAATAGACTATCAGATATTCCTCTTGTAGATAAGTATGAAGCTTATCAGTTATTTGCTGATGAATGGATAGATATTTCTAGTGATATAGAGGTTATTCAAACTGAAGGCTTTAATGCTACTAAAGTTGTAGATCCTAATTTGGTAATAAAGAAAAAAGATGGTAAGGATGAAGAGCTTCAAGAAGGCTGGAAAGGACATATTCTTCCATTTGAATTGGTGCAAGAGTCTTTTTTAAGTGATGATATAAGTAATTTAAGATTAGCAGAAAATAGATTAGAGCAAATTAGTTCCGAGTATAGTGAATTAATAGATTTATTATCTGAAGATGATAAACAAAAATTATTGAATGATGATAATACAGTATTTGTGGAAAAGGAAATTAATGATACTTTTAAAAGTATGATGGAAGAAATTTCTACTTCTGAAACGAGTACTCTTGAAGCTTATCTTGAGATCTCCAAAGCTAAAGAGAAAAAAGATTTTATTGAGAGTCATCCAGAGATAGATTGGAATCGAATGGTTCCAAATAAAAGCGGGACATATGGAAAGACAGATGTTAAAAAGCGTATAGCTGATATCAAAGCAGATATTTCTTTTGGGGAAGGCTCGTTAGAGTTTATTGTAAAAGAGGTAAGAAATCTTATTAATGAAGAGAAAGCTTTAAAGAAAACTATAAAAGAGCAGGCAGAACAACTACATCTAAAGACAAAATCTACGATAGAATGTTTATCCGATGAAGAAGTTAGACAACTTTTAAAAGAAAAGTGGATTAATCCTCTCATTAATAAACTCAATGGTATTCCTGATAAGGTTATATTGTTACTTGTATCTCAAATAGATGAACTTCTAAAAAAATATGAGACTAATCTACTTGAAGTTGATAATGAGCTGAATAAGACAGAGGCTAGACTTTCCTCTATGATTGATGAACTAGAAGGTAATGAATTTGATATGCTTGGCTTAGCCGAGCTAAAAAAGCTTCTTGGAGGTGAATAAAATGGCAAAAAATAATAAAAGGCCAGATATTCGCTTTTCTGGATACACTGATACTTGGGAACAGCGTGAGTTTTCAGATATATTTGCTGAGGTAAAAAGTGGTTTGTCACGAATGTTAAGTAATGATGACATTGGACTGCCAGTAGTTCGTGCAAATAATATTAATGATGGTCAATTAAATTTGGTTGATGATATAAAATATTGGTATAAAAATGATCCTCAAGGTGCTAATACTAATAACTATTTAATTGAACAAGGTGATATTTTAATTAATTTTATTAATAGTGAAGCAAAAATGGGTACCGCAGCATATGTAACTAGAAGGCCAGAAAGAGAGACTATATATACTACAAATATATTGCGTTGCAAAGTTAATGATGAATATAATCCTTATTTTATTTATTCCTTAACTTTTTTGAATTCGTATAAAAATTATATTGCTTCTATAACCAAACCTGCGGTAAATCAGGCTAGTTTTACTACTGTAGATTTTAAAAAATATAGTATTAAAATACCAACAGTAAAAGAGCAAAATCAAATAGCTGATTTAATTGAAACTTTTAATAAGTTAATTACCCTTCATCAGCGTAAGCTTGAAAAACTTAAATTAACTAAAAAAGCGTTATTACAAAAATTATTCCCTAAAAATGGAAGTCAATTTCCAGAACTTAGATTTAAAGGGTTTACTGATGCTTGGGAACAGCGTAAGTTGTCTGATATTACAGATGTGATAATGGGGCAATCTCCATCCTCTAAAAATTATACAGATAATCCGAATGATAATATTTTGGTTCAAGGAAATGCTGATTTAAAAGATGGAAAAGTAATACCTAGATTATGGACTAAAGAAATTACAAAAACTATTGATAAAGATGGAATAATATTAACAGTTCGTGCACCTGTAGGGGATGTAGCTAAAACCGATTATAAGGTTGTACTTGGACGTGGGGTTGCAGGTATTAAGGGTAACGATTTCATATATCAGTTTTTACAAAAATTACAATATAATCGTCATTGGGTAGGCATTAGTTCTGGATCTACATTTGAATCAATTAATTCAAATGATATTAAGGATTTGATTATAGATATTCCATCTATAGAAGAACAAAATAAAATTAGTATGTTACTTAATAATGTTAATTCTATTATTACCCTTTATCAGCGTAAGTTGGAAATGCTTAAAAATATCAAAAAAGGTTATCTACAGAAAATGTTTGTTTAAGGATATATATCATGTAAGGAGGAGGAACCGGTGATTTTTAATAAAGAGGCTGATTTTGAGTCGGCCCTAATAAAAATACTATCTGAAAAAGGTTGGGAAAAGAATGTTTTAAAAAACTATTCAGAAGAAGATTTATTGCAAAATTGGGCGAATATTCTTTTTGAGAATAACCGGGATATTGATAGACTTAATGATTATCCTCTTACAAATAGTGAGATGCAACAAATTTTAGAGGAGATTATATCACTAAAGACTCCAGTTAAACTTAATGGCTTTATTAATGGTAAAAGCGTAACTATCATAAGGGATAATCCAGATGATAAAGTACATTTTGGTAAAGAAGTAAGTTTGAAGATATATGATCGAAAAGAAATTGCTGCGGGACAAAGTAGATATCAAATCGTTCAACAACCTAAGTTTCGGACGGGATCTGATATATTAAATAACCGTCGTGGTGACTTGTTGCTTTTAATCAATGGTATGCCAGTTATTCATATTGAATTAAAAAAGAGTGGCATTCCTGTCAGTCAAGCGTATCATCAAATTGAAAAATATTCACGTGAAGGAGCATTTACTGGTATTTTCTCTTTAGTACAAATTTTTGTTGCTATGGAGCCTAATGAAACAGTGTACTTTGCTAATCCTGGACCAGAAGGTAAATTTAATCCTGACTTTTATTTTCACTGGGCAGATTTCAATAATGAGCCTATTAATGAATGGAGTAAAGTAGCATCAACACTTCTTTCAATTCCAATGGCGCATCAGTTAATAGGGTTTTATACTGTAGCAGATACTTCAGATGGCGTGCTAAAGGTAATGAGAAGTTATCAATATTATGCAGCAAGTGCGATTTCTGATAAAGTTGCAAAGGCAAAATGGGAAGGAAATAACCAACTTGGTGGTTATATATGGCATACCACAGGATCTGGTAAAACGATGACGAGCTTTAAAGCAGCTCAACTGATTGCAAGTTCAAAGGATGCAGATAAAGTTGTTTTTCTGGTGGATAGAATCGAGTTAGGAACACAGTCTCTCAAAGAATATAGGGGATTTGCGGATGAGCGTGAGTCTGTTCAAGCTACAGAGAATACCAATGTTCTTATTACTAAGTTAAAAAGCACTAATCCTTCTGATACATTAATTGTTACTTCGATTCAGAAGATGAGTAATATCAAATTAGAAGATGCAAGTTTTAGTGCTCATGATATTGAAATGATCAATAATAAACGTATAGTATTTATTATTGATGAAGCACATCGATCAACCTTTGGGGATATGCTAATTACGATTAAAGATACCTTCCAAACAGCAATATTTTTTGGGTTTACTGGAACGCCTATTCATGAAGAGAATCAGAAAATGAAGAATACTACAGCTACAGTGTTCGGAGATGAACTGCATAGATATAGTATTGCAGATGGCATTCGTGATAAAAATGTTTTGGGATTTGATCCTTATAAGGTACTAATTTTCAAAGATAGGGATTTACGAAAGTGTGTTGCATTAGACAAGGCAAGAGCAAAAACAGAGCAAGAAGCGATTTCTGATCCTAGAAAAAGTAAAGTATATTACAAATATATGGACCCAAGTAAAGTAGGAATGGTTGGCTCTTATAATAAGAGCGGTAAATATATAAAAGGTATTGAGGACTATATTCCTAACTCTCAATATACAACTGCGGAATATGTTAAAAATGTTGTTAAGGATATTGAGGAAAATTGGCTGACTTTAAGTCGTAATGGTAAATTTCATGCTATATTTGCTACAAATAGTATATCTGAAGCTATAGTTTACTATCGTTTATTTAAAGAAATGATGCCAAGCTTAAAAGTTACAGCTTTATTTGATCCGAATATTGATAATAATGGGGATAGTCAGTTCAAAGAAGATGGTTTAGAAGAAGTTATTAATGACTATAATTCAAGATATGGTCAAACATTTACAATTCCTACCTTCTATAAAATGAAAAAGGAAATTGCAGCTCGATTAGCGCATAAAACACCTTTTAAAAGAATTGAAAATGAGCCTGATAAACAAATTGACCTACTTATTGTAGTTGATCAAATGCTTACGGGGTTTGACTCTAAGTGGGTTAATACTCTATATATGGATAAAACATTACGTTATGAAAATATTATTCAAGCATTTTCAAGAACTAATAGGCTTTTTGGGCCAGAAAAGCCTTTTGGTACAATTCGATATTATCGCAGACCTCATACGATGGAGCAGGCAATCAATGCTGCAGTTAAGCTGTATTCAGGTGATAAAGAATTTGGATTATTTGTTTGTCATCTTGTAGAGAACTTAAGACGAGTTAACAGACTTTTTGAATCAATATCTGATATATTTGTAAGTGCAGGTATCGTAAATTTTGAAAAATTACCAGCAGATATAGAAGCACGTAAAAAATTTGCCAAAGATTTTAATGAACTTAATAGCTATTTAGAGGCGGCTAAAATTCAAGGGTTTAAATGGGATACATTAACATACGTAGATAAAGCAACTGATGAAATAGTTCAAGTTCTATTAGACGAAAAGACCTATCTGATTTTAGTTCTTCGGTATAAAGAGTTGATAGAAAAAGGTGACGGTCTCGTAGATGATAATGTACCTTACGATCTAGTCGGATATATTACAGAGATTGACACTGGACTTATTGACTCGGACTATATGAACTCTAGATTTGATAAATATATTAAATTATTAAGAACTGAAGGGTCAAGTCCTGAAGATATAGAGTGTGCAATGAATGAATTACATAGAACCTTTGCTACATTGTCACAAGATGAACAGAAGTATGCTAATATTTTCTTGCATGATATTCAAAGAGGTGATGTTGAAATTGTGCCAGGTAAAACATTAAGAGATTATATTAATGAGTATGGTTTTAATCAAAAAAAACAGCAAATAAAAGAGCTTTGCTGGCACCTTGGTTTAGATGAAAAATTGTTGTTGAATTTAATGGATTTAAATTTGAACGAGAATAACCTTAACGAATTTGGTCGCTATGATGATTTGAAAAAAACTATTGATACAGCAAAAGCCAGAAAATATTTTGAAGTTATTGAAGGTAAAACCATTATATTGCCAAAAGTACTGATTAAAGCCGATGAGCTACTTCGAGAGTTTATTTTGAGTGGTGGAATCGATATTGAAATACCTATAGAGTTAAAATTATATAATTTTAGGAGTCAAGATTAAAATCTTGGCTCTTTTCATTGCATTTAGACTGCTTAATGGCATATTTGACAAGCACAAATCTACTTGCTATGTGAGTGTGCTTATAATTTGATATAGTTTTGTATTTTAATTGCAGTATTAATTTTATGATAATATAGATATATAATCAGATATAAAATAATTGTTTTGTAAGGGAATGGGAATAATATGTCATATGGTAAAGTGATAGAGTTATTTTTGGTGAATGGTACAGCAGATAGTTTAATGGTGGCGGAGTTATCAAATTGGAATGGAAAGGCCTTCAAGATTCCTAGAATTGAAGTTGCATCGTGTGAACGTGATGACATTAAAGTACCAGGAATATACTTTCTTTTTTGTAAGAATGTAGAGGGTGATAAAGATTCAGTTTATATTGGAGAGACTGAAAACCTTAAAGTCCGTTTATTACAACATATTCAAGATCATTCTAATGGAAAAGAAAAATATTATTGGAATACAGCTGTTATGTTTACTGGGACCAATTTAGATAAAGCATTAATTCGGTACTTAGAAAACCTTTTAGTACAGGCTGCCAAAAATGCTAATCGATATATAGTTGAAACGAAAAATACTTATGGAAATACAATAATTAAAGAATCCTCTAAGGCTGCGATGGAAGAGTTTTTTGATAATATTAAAACGCTTATTAATGCTATGGGGTATAAAGTTTTGGAGCCTATGATAGTGTCTACACCTGAATCTGAAGCTAAAGAACTATATATTGAAAGAGGTAGTGCAAAAGCTATTGGTGTAGTAACTTCAGAAGGTTTTGTAGTGCGAAGAGGAGCAGTTATAAATGAAAAGACTAATGTGCCATCTCTTAAGGAAAAGGCTGCTGATTTTAGAGACAAGATGATAGCTTCTGATAAAGTTGAGAATTTTATAACTCAGGAAGATATTCTCTTCTCTAGTTCGTCAGCAGCTGCTGTATTTGTTTTGGGTTATTCAGTTAGTGGTCCACAGGCTTGGAAAGATAAGAATGGTACTGAATTGAGAGAATTAAATATTTAATTATATAGATGGTTAGACTAAGTAGCATAAAATTTATGACTAACAATAAATTTCTATAAAATAGAGATGCGCGGTATATGCGCATCTCTATTTTTATACTAAATATATGTTTTTTACACATAGTGAATTTATGCTATTAGAAAATAAATAATGATATAATTTAGATAAATATTACATGTAAAAATCTGCGTATATAGTGTAAATTCTGTATGAGTTTTTATAATTGGATTCAAGAAAAACTGTTTAATATTTACGAAAAGTGGCGTATGAAGAGTCCCAATTATAATGAAAATGTTAGGTATAGATAATGCATTAGAAGACATGCACAAGAAGTTACTTTCATGTATATGAAACTATACTGATCTAATGCCATCGATAGCTGTATTGTGATGTAAATGGTGCTTACCCTTATTAAAAAAGTATCCTAGACTATATTACTATAGTAGATGGTCGTATGGGCTAGTCTAATTACGGCAGAGGTAGTTTTAAGGGGGAGATAAATACTTATATTGGAAATAGCTGGTAATAATATTTTAGCGCATTGTGATAATTTGTAAGGTGGGGAAGGGAGTCGTTAATATATGGAAGTTGATTTATCCACTAATAAACTTTTTAGAACAGAAAAAATTTTATTAGATAAAAAATTGAATTTCGTTTATGGGAAAAATGGTTCTGGAAAATCTAGCTTAACTAAATTGCTTTTAGATGAATATAATAGCGATAATATAAAAGTAGTCGCATTTCAGGGGTTTGAGTCAATTATTGGTGAAAATGATATCTTGAATGCGATTATTCTTGGAGAGAATAATAAGAAAATTGAAGCTCAAATTTCAGAAAAGAATAATGTGAAAATGGAGCTTAAAAAGCAAATAGGTGATTTGGAAAAAACTATAGATGCAAATGTTAATGAGAGTAAAGGTTTTCAAAAACAATTAATAGATAAGTCTATAAGAGAATTGAATCAGAATAAAGAAGGATTCTTTACAGCTATAGCTCGTGAGATTACAAATCTGTATGATAAAAAATTAGTGGAGAATCCTCGAGCGTATAATAAAAACTCTGTCATAACAGAAAGTAGTCAAGCTACAGCTATACCAGAAACAGAAGTTAAAAATTTGATTAATATAATAAATGCACAGGAGAGTAATAGAATAGATTTAATTTCGTCTGATAATTTTGTGTCACCTCATGATTATATTAAGGATATAAATAAATTACTTAATTTATGTGTAGAAGAAAAATGTGCTATTGTAGTAGAGTCGAATGAAGAGCGTGAATATCTTAAAAGGGGATTAGATTTACATAAACCTGGTGAAAAATGTAAATTTTGTGGAAATATATTAAGTGAAGTACGATATACGGCTATAAGGAATTATTTTGATGCCGATGAAGTAAAAGCAATTACAACAAGTCTTGATTGTTTAAAAGAACAAGTAAAAAAATATATAATGAAACTTAGAGCAATTGACTTAGATTTTAATAATGTAGATGCTTCATTAAAGGATAAAATTCAAAATAATACTCTATTGTTAAAAGAAGAGGTGTCAAAAGCCTTAGATGGGTTTCGAGTACTTCAAGATGCTTTAGAAAAGAAAAATCCATTTCAAGTAGTGGAACCCATTTATATAGAAAAAGCAATAGTATTTGACACATTAATTAAAAAGATTAATACAGATATTGAAGCGTTTAATTCTTTACAAGAAAATTTACAAGAAGCGCAAAACGAGGCTAAGCGAAAGTTAAGATTGCATCATATAGCTATAAATTTAAGCGATAATAAATACCTACAGATAACAGCTAAACTTACAGAAGCTATTTATGAGCGTGAAGTATTACAAGATGACATTAATGCTATTAAAAGGGATATAATTAAAATCGAAGGAGATGTGTCTACTATAGACAATGAAATATCTAAGTTAATATCTCAAACACAAAGTACTGAACGATTGGTAATTAATATTAATGAAAAACTAAAAGATATTACTAATTTTTCATTAGTATTACAATGTAATGATGATATAGAATACTATGAGGTTATAAATCGAAGTGGTGATATAAGACCTATTGATCAGCTATCGACGGGAGAGAAAAACCTTATAGCTTTCTTGTATTTTATTGAAGCCTTAGAAACCGAGGAGAACCGTCAACAAAGTAAGATAATAGTTTTTGATGATCCTATGAATTCAAATGATGATACTGTACAGTATTTTATTTTGGAAGAATTAAATAAAATAATGAAACGATATAATCGTGAGGATAGTACTGATATTTTTGTTCTTTTAACCCATAACTTATTTTTTTATCAAGGGTTAATTCATGATATTATTAATTCACGTAATTTAGAAGTAAATCCATATGAGAAGAGTAACTTCTATAAGTTGATAAAAGTTGAAGATATTGTAGATGTTTATCAAATTAATAGAAAAAGTGATGATTTTCTTAATACCTATGATGGGCTATGGTATGAACTTGCTTTGCTATATAGTATCGATAAGCCTAGAATGATGTTAAATCCGATTAGAAGAATAGTAGAGACGTTTATAATATTTAATGGTGTAGATAATTTTTATAAGAATAGTAGAGATTCAAAACGCTTGTTTAATGTAAATTCTCATGGGACGATAGAGTTTGATGTTGATATTGTTGGAATGTCAAAAGATGATCTTATTGATAGAATGAAACGGTTGTTTATAGATAATAATTATGAAGCACATTTTAATAAACACTGGAAATATTGGAAAAGACACTGTATTAGTGAAAATCAAACTTAATTATGGATGTAAAATCTATTGAGTCGAGCTATGAAAAGGGGCTGTAACAGAATGCGGTTTCACCGCATTCTAGTTGCAGTCCTATTTTTATTATTTTAAAAAAATTGTGCCATAGCGATATAATTGAATTTAGGCTTTAAAACCTAAATCATGGCATAAAATATAAAAATTAGGTTTTAAAACCTTAAAATGGTATAATAGATATAGAATTAGGTTTTAAAACCCATTTAGAGAGGAGGCATGGGCATGTCATTAGTATCGCGACCATATTATTTAGATTTTCTTCGAAGACATAAAGATAGACCTATTATTAAGGTTGTTTCTGGTATACGGCGTTGTGGTAAATCTACGTTGTTTAAGCTGTTTCAAGATGAGTTATTAGCCGATAATGTAACAGCCGAACAAATTATTGATATTAATTTTGAGTTGATGGAGTATGATAATCTAAGAGATTATCGGGCTTTATATGAATACATTAATGAACGGATAATTCCAAGTAAAAAAATGTATCTATTCCTTGATGAAATTCAGCATGTACCATCGTTTGAGCGTGTAGTAGATAACTTCTTTGTACAAGATAATGTTGATATATATATTACAGGTTCTAATGCTTATTTTATGTCCTCTGATATGGCTACTCTTCTTACAGGTCGCTATGTACAAATTGAGATGCTTCCCTTGTCGTATAAGGAATACGTCGATGCCTATAGTGAAAGTGGGCTTTCACGAATGGTCTTATATGAAAAATATGTAAGTGAAGGCTCATTCCCAGGGCTTTTACATATGTCGGAAAACTGGCAAGGACGGCAGGATTATTTACAAGGTTTATTTAATACCGTTGTTTTAAAAGATATTGTTGATCGATTAAAAATTGCAGATATTAAATTACTTGAAAGTATTGTGAGATATATTTTTGCTAATATTGGCAGTTTGATTAATCCCACAAAGATTGCGAATTCATTAACAAGCGCAGGTCGAAAGGTAGATAACAAAACGGTAGAACGTTATCTTAGAGGATTAGAAGATAGTTTATTGTTATATAATACAGAGCGATTTGATGTGCGTGGCAAAGAATTATTAAGATTACGTCCTAAGTATTATGTAGTGGATATGGCTTTTAAGCAACTTTTACTACCTGATATTAACCGTGATAGGGGGCATATATTAGAAAATGTTGTATACCTTGAGTTGCGGCGCCGAGGATATACAGTATATGTTGGTCAATTAACAAAGGGGGAAATAGATTTCGTTGCTCAAAAGCCTGGTGGAATATTAGAGTATTACCAAGTATCAGAAAGTGTATTGGATCCAACTACGAGAGACAGAGAGCTAGCACCATTAGCAGCAGTTAACGATCAGTATCCTAAATTTTTACTCACTATGGATGAGCTCTATAAACCTCATAATTATAATGGAATTCAGCAATGTAATGTATTAGATTGGTTATTAGGGATGTGATCATTCACATCCCTATTTTTGTGTCTATATTTATTAGTTAAAAGGTATACAGACTATGCTCTTTAATTTATAAAAATGCTATAATTAGGTAAAATAGTGTATTTGTAAAATGTAGTTATATAAAGGTACACCCTTATGAGTTTTTCCAATTGGATTCAAGAAAAATTATTCGATAATTACGAGGAGTGGCGCATGAAGTGCCCCGATTATAATCGGAATGGTTTTAACATAGTCGGCATAGATAATACTCTACAGGCTATGCGTGATGGGTATTTTATGTACGTGGAGCTATATCCACCTCATGCCATTGATGGTTGTACTGCCATGAAAGCACGTGTAGGTAAAACGCAGGATGCAGTAGATTTATTCTTAGATATAGATGGCAAGACCTATCGTATGGCTGATATAAGTTATCCTGACGCAGTGAAGATGATGCGGGCTTTTGTAAAAAAACGCAGAGTACCTGATTGTAGTTTGTGTGTAGAAGTAGCGTATCTAGATATCGATCAGATGCGATCTACATTTACAGAGTTAGCAACGTTGTTGCTAGGTGATGCTAAACAAGCTAAATCACTCATGTCCAAAGCAAAGTTAAACTCCATGGAAAATCTAGAAGATAGCTGGTGGAATCTCTATGAGAAATTGTTATCTACTGGTCGTGCTGTAGAGCTATCTTTGAAAATTGAATTAGAGGATTTTCTTCATAATGTGCAGAAGTTAATCCATAATAAAGATCTATCTACTGGTGAAAATTTAACTGGAGATATATTTATTGATACGGCTGCATTCGATGATAGTCAATGTATTGGGGACTGGTGTGCACATCTTAATTCCACTTGGAAAAATTATAAGTTAGTAGGTATGGACATCGGTACAGATAGTTTGGTGCTTATGGTGCTTTCAAATGAAGAATTCGAAACAGCCCAAGAACTAGCAAAAGAGCTATTACATCGAATCGATGTAGCTGAACGTTTGTGATGTAGTAGAAAATCTTAACTGTAGACCGTTTGCACGGCATAAATGTGATGAATAGGAGAGAGTCATATGAGTATTGTACGTCTACCAGAATATGAAGCAGAGTTTGAATCTGAAGTATTTGAAATCTATGCATTACCGCGTAGTGATGCCAATGGGGCTAGTCCTTATTTAGAGAAGTACCATAGACCATTGGTGTCTACCGATGCTATCCTAGATACTCGAACTGGTGTGCTTGACCGTAGCGAAGGCATTTTGACGTGGATTATTGAGGGCCTTGATGATAGATGGGGCTATTCCTTTGAGCCACACGGTGTCTATAAATTGTTAGTTAAGAAAGCAAAACCTATAGAGGACTTGGGCTATATGCGTCCCTCTTGGAATAATCGCTATTATGTGCTCGAGGTGTTAGAGGAGCACGCTAAACATAGCGAATTAGAGGCGTTGTCGGCTTATTTGAAAACCCCTAAATACCTTCACACCGACAAGGGAGACTTTCTGTTAAATCGAGAGTATCAATATTACACAGCGAGAATTGATGATTATGCGTTCACCCTTGATGTAGACGAAGGCTCTGATGAAAGCTGTACCGTAGCATTAGCGTCTTTCAACAAAATTGATAATTTCAAAGACTTTGAACAACGAATTAGCTCATATATTAGTGAAACCCTATTAGACCTCGCCAATGATTGGCTCGATAATGATGACCAAGATCCGATTACGGCAGAAATATTTGCTAAGCGTATTACTATGGGTGAATTGGTGTTTCGCAACGATGGCTCCATAGAGGTTTATTATGACGACGATGATATTTTCTGGGGGCATTGCATCATAGCCAATATTGATGCGGAGGGAAACCCAGTTAATGCGGATATTGCAGGATGATTCGATGGAGGTTATCAATATGGACTACTTAGCAATATTACGAAATGATGTCAAACTAGCCGAAGAATTTGATATGCTGTTTGATTTTCGTCTATTAGACGGGTTGGAAGAACGAGATACTACTGAAGGGCGCTGCACATTCTCCTTGGCTGGTAAGGCCTTTGCTGTAGATGGTGCTGGTGGCGAATATCATCTGTTGGAGGATGGCTCTATTGGTTATTGGAGCAGTGAAGGCGAAGCAGGTCGTCTAGCTGAAAGCATGGAAGATTTATTTTATCTAATCATGTTTAGCATCTGCTGGCATGACTATTGTGACTCTAGTAAATATACTAATGCGGCAATACTTGAAGAATATGGCCAGAATAAGCAGTCTGATATTACCTCCTATTCTCCAATGGAATTGTGGGAACCACTGATGAATGCTTTTGAAATGCCTATAGATACCAAGTTAACGCCTATCTTACAAACATTCTATGACGCTGCACATCGAGCTCCTTTATATACTTGTTATTTCCATGAAGATGATGGAAGTGTTACAGAATCACAACCGCTGTTTTTCTAGACGTATTGCTTAAAAGGAGAAGTATATGGCTATTGATGGCGTAAAAATCATTTGGCCTGTACAAGACTTTTACAAGCGGACAAACCTAGTATGGACGATTTTTTTACTAGTCAAATTTCCTGTCGAAAAGACAATATAAATTTCGGTATCGATACAGATTGCTGGTTTACGCATAAGGATTTGGGCTTATTATTAGATGATTTGGAAATCATCGGAACTGTTGCTCTATATCCGTACAAGCTGTGGAAACTAGCTCCGGCAAGCACATTGGAAGATATTTACGAAGAAATTACAGATGAGCCGAGAATAGGTAGACTTCGGCTCATAGATACTTATGAATTGGTGAAAGACGTTATTCAGAAATAATCATAGGATAAATGCGTTACTATATGAAGGTACCAATACAGATTTGCACATAAAGGTGTAACTGTAAAGGCGTAACTGTAAAGGTGTAAATAGAATGGATGGAGTAACTCAAACATATATAGAAACAGTGAAAGTCAGTGATATACCGTGGCATCGGTTGACCACAAGTTATGGTCGTGCCACAGATTTTCCTGCTCATCTTAAAGTGTTGTGGGATATGGATAATATTGATGCAGTTGATGCGGCAGGTGAAGAGCTGGCCCAGAACATTGAGCATCAATCGACTTTATGGCATGCTACGCCCTTTGCGTTGATTTTTCTATTACGTATTTTTAAAAAAGCCGTTGAAGAACAAGGTCATAATGAGGTGGCAAGATATTTAGTAGAAGAATTAGCTGAGTTATTCACGATTACTGCTGAGTGCATTAGAGATGGTCTTGTGCTGGAGCATGCAGATCCATTATCGAATTTTGAGGATATGCTTAACGAAGAATATCTTTGGTCTGAAGAGTACGATGAAGACGAAGATATACTCAGATATGAGGAAGAAGAGGTATTTCCGGATGACCTATTCTTTAGTTTCTATTACTATTCTTTACAAGTGCTTCTATTATGTAAGCCATTGTTAGACAAAAATAACAAATATGAGGCTACATTGCTAACATTGCTGACAGAGATAGAGCAATAAGTATCTATGGAGGTTTTAGATTATGGGACTCATTGCAAATTATAATTGTATAAGTGATAAAAATTTAAAAGAGCTCAAAGGTTTAGGCTCATCAGAGGAAGATATTTTTGAAACCCTTGAAGAGTGGAGTGATGAGGACGAGTTATTGCTCGACATCGATAAGATGTGGGATGTCCTTCACTTCGTGCTTACTGGTGTGGGGGCTGATCATAGAATAGACGATAATCCACTTAGCCAAGCTGTCCTAGGGGTAACGCCTATAGAGGAGTTATCAGACTATATGGCTTATACGGAACATTCCAAAATAGCTGATATCGTAGCGGCTTTAGAGCAATTCGATATGGAACAAGCACTCGAATCTTTCGATATGAAAGCCTGCAAAGAAGCCGAGCTATACCCAAATATTTGGGACTATGATGAAGAAGAGGAGGAAATCATAGATGAGCTTCTCCATGATTTCGAGCAGATGAAAGTATTCTATAAAAAAGTGCTAGAAGCGAAGGACCATGCAGTAGTTACGATTTGTTAAAAAGATTTATTGAACAGGTGGTTACAATGGATAAAGCGCGTAAAAAGGAATTGTTGAAAAACTTTAAAGCTAAAGAAAAACAGAGTTTTCAAGATAGCTTGCCTATGGATGAAGAGGTGTTCTGGAATCTCTTTGATTATCTAGATGAGCATCTGGAGGAACAAGATGGTTGTGATCACAGTTTATCTCTGACGCGAGCTTTTTTAGAAACTAAAGGTGTAGACGTAGAAAGTATCCTTGAATGGATTGTCGATAATGGGGGCGGCTGTGATTGCGAGGTTCTCTACAATGTGGAGGAACGTTTTGAAGAGTACTGTTAATAGTATTTTCTATAGTTAACTCCTTTTATTTGCAGATGTTACCATAAGGGTATATAGTATAGGCATGTGATGGATATAATCACATGTCTATTTTTTATAAGGAGGACGCTATGCAACACGTTCAAACCCGCAGTACTACATCCGCGTTAGTACTCACAGCCGTATTGATTGCCCTCGCTACATTGCTTACAATGTATACGAAAATTCCAGTACCTGGCATACGCGGCTATTTCAATGTTGGAGATGTCGTCATCATGACATCCGCTTTATTATTAGGTCGAAAATATGGTGCCTATATCGGTGCTATCGGACCAGCGTTAGCTGATTTGTTTCTCGGTTACGCAGTCTTTGTACCAATCACTTTTGTGGTGAAAGGCATTGAAGGCTATCTTGTTGGTACTGTCTATAACTATAAGACGAATACCTCTGCTTTGGCAGCAACTATCGTAGGTGGTGTTATCATCGTAGCTGGCTACTTCATCGCTGAATACTTTGTATTTGACCCAGGCGTAGCCATTGCCGGTATTTTAACTAATACCATTCAAGCTGTTATGAGTGTAATTATTAGTATGATTCTTTATGCAATTTTACGTAAACGTCTTGGGTAGTAAATTGACAGCCTCTAGAATTCAGACTATACTATAAGTACAAAAGAGCCAGTTAACGTGTTCTAGGCGTTAGGCTCATCAAAGAATGTTGAATTTGATAAACCTAACGTGTCTAAGTATTGCAGTACTTAGTTTCAAACGTTAGGTTTATCTTATTTTATAATCAATATATTGATTATTTCTTAAGAATTAACACTACGAGGGTAGCGAATAAAATCATTAATGATAATGCTTCGTATACAGTCATAATGTCACCTCCCTCAAAAGACGGAGATGAACCTAACTCACGTTAATGGCTCTTTCGTTATTAGTATATAGCGGATTTTGAATATTGAAAAATACAGATGAATTTCGTACAACTTTAGGATGCACAAGCACTAAACTAGATTAGAGCACAACCTATTTATATGGTATAATACTTTCATTATGTAGTGAAAAAAGGAGATCTAAATGGCAAATTTACCTAACTGCCCTAAATGTGGCGACGAATATACATACGAAGATGGTCATATGTACATCTGTCCTATGTGTGGTCATGAATGGACAGCTGCTGATGCTGCGGCTGCAGCTGAAGCCGGCATTATTCGTGATGCTAATGGCAACGAACTAGCTGATGGCGATACTGTTGTTGTAGTTAAAGACCTCAAAGTAAAAGGCGCTGGCGTATTGAAACAAGGTACGCGTGTTAAAAACATTCGTCTTATTTCCGATGCGAGTGATGGCCACGACATTGATTGTAAAATTGATGGCTTTGGTGCTATGGCCTTGAAATCTGAAATGGTTAAGAAAATCTAAATATGAATAAATCCCTACTAATTATGCATTGGTAGGGATTTTTTCGTGGTATAATCAAAGTGTAATGTGTTATGTAGGTTGTATAATTTTGAGGAGCAACTATGATATCTCAGGAGGAATTAAAGGCGTGTACGTATAATTTATTAAAGGTACGAGGTGTTACCGTTCAGGACATTGCGGATATTGTGATGATGATTCAACAACCGTATATTCCTGATTTAACGATGGACGAGTGCATAGAGAGTGTACAGGCCGTACTTGAAAAACGAGAAACACAAAATGCCATCATTACGGGTATAGAATTAGATATATTAGCCGAACAAAAGAAATTGTCTGAGCCATTACAAAGTA
>CAUTOY010000006.1:0-35442 GCA_963539855.1 uncultured Veillonella sp. | reverse complement strand
GGTTCTATCGACGAGGCTAAGTCTCGTCTATTGGAGGTTATTAAATAATGGATGGAGTGCTGCCATTTTTAAAACCTCCTGGAATTACCAGTCATGATGCCGTTGGTATATGTCGTCGCATTTTAAAAGAAAAACGCATAGGTCATAGTGGCACATTGGACCCTATGGCCTATGGTGTATTACCTATCTTTTTGGGTAAGGCAACACGTCTTATTGAATATACAGATGGATTTGATAAGACTTATGTAGCAGAATGTAAATTTGGTACCTTTACAGATACTGAAGATAGTACGGGACAGCCGGTGTTGCCTGACGATGATATGAATCTCACTAGTGGCATTACATTACTAGTTGATCACTCTGCAATTGATGAACAATTGATACCGCCAACGTGGGATGAATTATCATTAGTGCTATCTAGATTTGTTGGCACACAAGAGCAACGTCCATCCAAGTACTCGGCTATAAAAATTAATGGCATACGGGCTTATGAATATGCACGTAAGGGGATACCCGTAGAGTTACCGATGAGAACCATTACGATTTCTAATATTGAATTGGTAGCTTATGGTTTTCCATATTTTACAATTCGTGTCACCTGTTCTGGTGGTACCTATATTCGTTCGTTGTTACGTGATATATGTATTCAATTAGGCATACCCGGTACTATGACGTCCTTAGCAAGGACCCGTGTAGGACCGTTTGATATTCAATCTGTATATTTGGCAGAGGAATTGGCTGTTCATGGTGAAAAGCTGTTATTGCCTACAGATATTGCGGTATCTCATCTTTCAAAAGTGGATGTAGATAGTGTACAATTAAAGATGATGGTACAAGGTAAAGAATTACCAATCGTAGAGGCCTTTTCTCATACGATTCCATCTGAAAAGTATAGAGCTTATGGGCCTAATGGTTTTGTAGGCATTCTCAAAAGAACAAAGAATTCACTTAAGGTGGATAAAAATATTTTTATTGAAGGTTAAGTATGAAACATTTACACTCGTTTGATGAATTACGTCAAATTAATCGTAAAATTGTATACGCATTAGGCACATTTGATGGTGTACACCGTGGTCATCAACGGGTTATTGGCAATGCTATAGCAGAGGCCAAAGCGCATGATGCCGTTACGGTGCTGGTTACATTTAGTGCTCATCCTATGACGATATTACGCCCTGGAGATGTTCCTAAACGTGTATTATCTGCTGATATTATGGATGAGATTCTTGAATCTCTAAAGGTAGATTATATTTTACGACTTCCTATGAATTTAGACATATTCAATATGTCTCCTGATGCTTTTTTAGATGCTCTTTGTCATAATATTGATGTGGTAGGCATTGCAATTGGGACTAATTTTACATTTGGTGCTAAAGGTGCTGGCAATCCACAGTTAATGCGAGATAAATTGACAGATAAAGGTATTCACATCATAGTAGAACCACTATTATCTACTGAGGAAGGACCTATTTGTAGCACGAATATACGTAAGGCTATAGAAGAAGGGCATATGGAACAAGCGGCGGCTTGGCTCGGACGTCCATACCAGTTTAGAGGTATCGTCATAAAAGGTGATCAACGAGGTCGTACATTAGGATTTCCAACAATTAACTTTTTATTGCCTAATGAAATGGCAATTCCACCTGATGGAGTATATGCAAATCGGGTTTGTATAGATGGCATCTGGTATGATGGTGTTGGAAATATAGGGGATAATCCAACTTTCAAAAATCAATATCATCGATGTGAAGTACATGTATTTGATTTTGACCAAGATGTATATGGTAAGGAAGTAACTGTTCAATTTATATCATATATTCGCGGTGAAGTTAAATTTAATAATTTGCAGGAATTGATTGACCAAATGAAGGTCGATGAGGAAACAGCAATTCGAATTTTACGTAATAACCCATAAGGGGGAGCTATGGATATTAAAGACGCACGCAAACAAATAGATACTATTGATGCACAGTTAGTAAACTTATTTGAACAACGTTTATCTATCATTAAATCAATTGGTAAATATAAGGATGAACATCATTTACCACTGATTGATGAAGAACGGGATCGTGAGATTATTTCTAGTCTTAAAACTGAATGTGAAGATTCCCGTATGTTGACATATATTGAATCCTATATGAAGGATGTCATTTCTATTAGCAATGAGTTCTTAAAAGAACACATGCATAAGCATATTTTCCTAATTGGTATGCCTGGCGCCGGCAAAACTACGGTTGGCAAAATGTTAGCTAAAGAATTAGGACGAGATTTCTATGATTTGGATCAAACGATTCAAGATAAAGTGGGGAAAACCGTACAAAATATCTTTATCTATGATGGAAAAGATGCATTTAGTAAGTACGAATACGAAACAATTAAAGAACTGATTCATAATAAGCCATCTGTCATCGCTACTGGTGGTGGCACGGTGACGTCTGAAAAAATTGTAAATCTCATGAGAAATAATGGTTTAGTCGTCTTTGTTAATCGCGATGTCAACCATATTCTCGATGACTTGGATTTAGAAATTCGTCCACTTGTGAAAGAGAGTATTGAATATATTTTCAATGTTTACGAGGAACGATATCCTTTATATGAAAGTGTAGCTCATATTAAGATTGGCAATGAAGGTAGCATTACTGACGCTGTTCAAGAAATTATCGAAGCATTACCTAATACGGAGAAATAATGGAAGTATTACGAGGATTTGTATACCGAATTATATATCAAAACACACAGAACACGTATTGTGTATTTCTTGTGAAAGATTATAATGAGGAATACATGACTTGTACTGGTCGCTTTGAAGCCCCAAAAGAAGGGGAAGATATTGAGATTAAAGGCCGTTATGTGGAACATCAAAAATATGGTATTCAGTTTGATGCATCTAGTATAGAAAAATTGAAACCCGATAATATGGGTGCTGCTAGAATATATTTGATGAACTTAGGCATAAAAGGGTTAGGAGAAAAATCTGTAGAGAAAATCTGTGATTATTTCGGCCTTCGGTTATTAGATGTATTGCGTGAAGAACGGCCAGAAGAAATTAAAGATGTGCCCGGTTTACGCAAAGGTGTTAAAGAGGAATTATATAATACCTTACTTGGTGAAGGTATATTATCTGATTTGAACCATTTCTTTGAGTCTCATCAGATTTCTTCTAAATGGTCTCGAACTGTATATACCTATTATGGTGCATCCTCTATAGATGTTATACAGGATAATCCTTATAATTTATTGCGCATCGCCCCAGATATGTTATTCAATACGGCTGATACATTAGCTATGAATTTAGGTATTGACCCAGATGATGAACGACGATTAGAAGCTGGTGTAAACTGGATTTTAGGAAATTTAGATAACCAAGGTCATACGTGTTTACCTGTCGATGAATTGATAGGGCGCACCTATGATTTATTGCAAGTAGATGCAGATTTAATTGCTAATCATATTGACTCATTAATTTCTCAAGCTATCGTGTATAGTACCTATTATGATGATATACTCTATGTATATCCACCTGAGATGTATGTATCTGAGGTAGAAGGCGTTCATTATACGCGTGATTTCTTAATTGAAGCAGATCCTATATCGTTGGATATACCTAGTTTTATTGAGCGATTTGAAGCAGATAATCATATAACCTTTGGCCCAGAACAAAAGGAAGCTATTGAATTATCTTTTTTTGAAAAGTTTTCATTAATTACAGGTGGGCCTGGCACTGGTAAAACTACGATTATTAAGGCCTTGGTAAAGGGTTTTCAATTAGGTGGGTTAGGACGTATTATTCTTTGTGCTCCAACGGGACGCGCAGCAAAACGCTTAACAGAGGCCACTGAGTTTGAAGCTACAACTATACATCGCTTGCTCATGCCTGTAGCTGGCAGTGATTCTTATGATTTTACTAAAAATGAAGATGATCCTCTTGATATAGATGTTATTATTATCGATGAAGCATCCATGCTCAATGTGCGATTATTTTACTCTCTAATGTCAGCAGTTCCTCGTGAGGCTCATGTCATTATCGTAGGCGATGTGGATCAGCTGCCGCCTATAGGTGCTGGATTTGTATTGAAAGATTTACTTGATAGTGATATGGTTCCTTATACGCGGTTACAGCACATTTATCGTCAAAGCTCTGGTAATAGTATTGTCGATAGTGCGTATGCTATTAACCGTGGTGAAATGCCAAATCTTGATACGACTAGTGATGAATTCACTTTCATTTCTATTAACTCTCTTGGTGATATGATGAAAGCCATTGTTGATGTGTATAAACGAGAAAAAGAATTCGTCGATGATGAACTTGATATTCAAATCATTTCGCCTATGCGTAGAGGTAAGGCTGGCAGTACAAGTATATCTCAATATGTGCAGCAATCTGTAAATCCTCCAGAAAGTTATAAAGGGGAAGTGCGTGTTAATGGAATTACATTCCGCGTTGGTGATAAGGTAATTCAAGTTCTTAATAATTATGAATTAGAAGTTTTTAATGGTGAAATTGGCGTTATTTATGCTATTACCAAATCTGATATCTGCATTCGTTTTATTCATAAAGAGGTTCGCCTATCTATTGATGAAGCGCATATGATTATGCCGGCCTATGCGATAACAGTTCATAAGAGTCAAGGTAGTGAATATGGTGTTGTTATTATTCCATTCGTGCCAATGTATGGTGGAATGTTGCAACGGAACTTACTCTATACTGCCGTTACGAGAGCTAAGCGCAAGGTTATTATGATTGGTACAAAGAGCTCTGTAGAACGAGCAGTTAAAACAGTTAACGGTGAAGAACGATATACATTGTTTAAAGAACGTTTACAAGGAAGATGTGATGGATAATGAATCTATTTGATTTTTTATTTCCTCCTGTTTGCCCAAATTGTGGTACTCATGTACAACAACAAGGGGATTGGTGTGATGCTTGTTTCGAAGAAGTTCTACATGTAAGACAAGTGCCATCTAAATTATTGTCTTCGCTAGATTCTGCTTGGATTCTAGCTGACTATCGAGGTGGTATCAAATCCATGATATATGACGTTAAATTTAACGAAAAAAAGGAGCAGTCCAAAGGGGCTGCTCCTTTTTTAGCATCGTACAACTTGAGGATGCACGATTATAGGCCGCATTATGTGATTCCTATACCATCAAGTGCAGAAAAAAAGAAGGTTAGAGGATATAATCAGGTAGATCTATTTTTTTATGATTGGGTGTTGTCATTTTCAAATTCTAATCATATTAATGGTAGAAGAAGAGATAACAGTGTAAATGGGGGTATGGAATATAATACTGAAAAAGAGGTCTGTTATCAATGGTTTGACTGTTTATATAAAATGGATACTCATAAAGAAATGTGGAGGTTATCTGGTAGTGAGCGGCATAGTACAATCGATAAGGCATTTATGTGGAAGGAAACTTGCGATTCCTCGTTGCTATATGATAAGCGGATTTTATTGGTTGATGATATATTTACAACAGGAGCTACCTTAGAGTCCGCTGCACGAATATTAAGAATGTATCATCCTCAATATATTGAAGCATTGACATTAGCAAGTGGTAGTTTTTAAAAATAAAAGACTGTAATAGATTTTAGTTCTATTACAGCCTAAATTATGTTGTTTAACCTAATACATCAATAAATGCTTTTACAACATCTGGATCAAAGAGGGAACCAGATGCACTAAACAATTCTTCTTTTGCTTTAGCTTTTGTTTTTGCCCAAAATTCAGTGGATGGATTAACTGTGGAATCGTAGTAATCTGCAACAGCAATAATACGTGCCCCAAGTGGAATATTGGCGCCACGTAAATGCTTTGGATATCCTGAGCCGTCCCATTTTTCATGATGGTAACGAATATATGATAAGATTTGTTGACAACATGGATAGTTTTCAATCATATTAGCTCCACTAGCAGCATGTTGTTTATATTTTGACATTTCTTGCTTGTTTAAATATGGTGCTTTTTGAATCATCGCATTAGGAATCATTAAAAGACCTACATCATGTAATAGTGCAGCATGACGGATTTGTTCAATTTCATTTAATGGCAATCCCATTTTTGCAGCAATACTAACTGCATAGTTGGACACTTGTACAGAGTGTGTATACAAGTGATAGCTTTTCATTTGTATCATTTGTAATAGTTGAGCACTAATGGCCTCTAAACTATCTTTCTCCAGTTCATACAGCCCGGATGGCTGCATCAATGATAACATAAACATAATAAACCCCTCTACTATACAAATATGTAAAGTTCCAACCCCAAGGACTTTACATCGTACAACTTATAGTCCGTTCTTCTTTAACAGTATTCGTATTATACAACAATTTTTATGCTTTGTGTATCGGTATAATGTTTGGTTTTTGAATAGGTATTCATATTTAGCATAATAAAAAGTGTTGACAAAAAAGGAATGCATTAAGAATGGGATGTAAAAATTGTGTTTTAAGAATTATAATAGAAAAATGAAGAATTATTTTATATTCCTATTCCTATTTTCTATACATTGAAATTAAGACTTGCATTTTTTATTCTCACAACAGTGATATTGACAAATACATATGTTTGTATTATTCCGCAAATAATAAAGATATAGACATAGATATAATTTATAATCTATAATATTGAAATACGGGTCTGTGGTTGTAAGTCGAGGCCAGTCGCAGGCAAAACGATCCACATAAGCAGTCCAAAGGGCTGTGAGCATGGTGCGGCTTAGATGTAAGTCCTGCCGGGAAACCGAGAGGAGTAGTAGTGGGGAGCCATGGGCTTATGAGCGAACCTTCCAGCAGGCGAGTGTGGGGGCAAAGACCAGGTCAGCCGTATAACGGGCACATGAGGCTTTTCTCATGTGCTTTTTTCATTTATACAGTTGTATAAATGAAAATAGTAGATATTGTGTTTGTTAAGCTATATTTTGTATACAACGAGTGTATATTAATACATATTGTGTATAAAAATTAATAGAAAAATCATTAAAACATGGAATTTTGAAAATGTTATATACATTATTGTTGACATAATTATTCCATGTATATATACTATATAAATAAACTTAGTTATATATGAGGTTAAGAAGATGTTTAATAAAAAAGTAAAAAAATTAGTTCTCGGTAGTTTAATGGTCGTTATGGCTGCATCTTTAGTAGGTGGTTGTGGATCTTCTTCTACAACAACATCTAATAATAAGTTAATTGTTGGCACAAATGCTACATTTGTACCATTCGAATTTAAGGATGATAAGACTCAAGATTATGCAGGGTTTGATATCGACTTGATTCGTGCAATTGGCAAACGTATTAATAAAGATGTAGAACTTAAAAACGTTGCTTTTGACGCGTTGATTCCAGCATTAAATACACATGATATCGATGTAGCAGCTTCTGGTATGACAATCACAAAGGCGCGTAGTGAAAAGGTATTATTCTCATCTCCATACTATGAAAATGCATTAGCTATTGTATATAAAGATTCTAATAGCATTCATTCCTTAGATGATTTGAAGAATAAAAAGATTGCTGCTCAAATGGGGACAACTGGTTCCGATTTAGCACATAAAATTGAGGGGACTTCTGTAAAAGAATTCGATCATAGTAATGAAGCGTTGTTAGAGTTACAAAATGGTGGTGTTGATGCTACTGTTATTGATTTACCAGTTGCTCAATATTACAGCACAAAACATCCTGATGAGCATATTCAAATCTTGCCATATCCAAATACAAAAGAGTACTTAGGTTTGGCTTTGAATAAAGATAATAAAGCTTTACAAGAGGAGATTAATAAAGCTATTGCTGATATGAAAGCAGATGGTGAATTTAATACATTATATAAAAAATGGTTCAATATAGATGCACCTGCAGATATGCCTGTTGTGTTGGATTTTAAATAATTAGGGAGTTGTAAATGGACTGGAATGTCATAACGAGTAATCTACCATTATTATTATATGGGGCTTTAATGACCATAAAAATTACAGCTGTTGCTGTAAGTTGTGGTTTCGTTATCGGTTTAATTGTTTCCTTGGCTAGAATGTCAAATTTCGTAATCGTTCGATTGATTGCTAAATGCTATGTAGATGTGATTCGTGGTACACCTATGTTGGTACAAATCTTTATGATCTATTTTGCATTACCTCAAATCATTGGCACTCGAATCGATCCTTATATAGCAGCCTGTGCAGCATGTAGTATCAACTCTGGTGCTTATGTATCCGAAATATTCCGTGCTGGTATTCAATCTGTAAATAAAGGTCAAATGGAAGCCGGTCGTTCACTAGGTTTGTCTTGGTGGCAAACTATGCGCTTTATCATTATTCCGCAAGCTTTTAAAGCATCAATACCTCCATTGGGTAATGAATTTATTGCTATGTTAAAAGATTCTTCTCTAGTTTCTGTTATTGGTTTTGAAGAATTGATGCGTCGTGGTCAATTAATTATCGCTAAAACCTATGCGGCTACTGAAATTTGGGGAACGGTTGCCATTATCTATCTATGTATGACAATACCGATTTCTCGATTGGTTGCTTACCTTGAAAGGAAATATAACGTAAAATGATAGAATTAAAAGATGTGCGAAAATCGTTTGGTAAAAATGAAGTATTAAAGGGCATCAATCTACAAATTGATAAAGGTGAAGTTGTTGTAATCATCGGTCCTTCAGGATCTGGTAAAAGTACAGTTTTGCGGACGATGAATTATCTAGAGGAACCTACCAGTGGTCATGTAATTGTGGATGGTATGGATTTATCCGATAAGAATAAGCTGAATGCTGTACGCACGGAAGTGGGCATGGTATTCCAAAACTTTAATCTATTCCCACATATGACAGTATTGGATAATTTGACATTAGCGCCAGTAAATGTAAGAAAAACGGATAAGAAAGAAGCACAAGATATTGCTATGAAGCTATTGGAACGTGTCGGATTAGCTGATAAGGCTCAAATGTATCCGGACTCACTATCTGGTGGTCAAAAGCAACGTGTTGCTATTGCACGTGCATTAGCTATGAAACCTAAGGTAATGTTATTTGATGAACCTACATCGGCTCTTGATCCAGAGATGGTACGCGAAGTATTGGATGTAATGAAATCTTTGGCTGATGAAGGTATGACGATGGTCATCGTTACCCATGAAATGGGCTTTGCTAAAGAGGTTGCGGATAGAGTGTTATTTGTTGATGGTGGTCAAATCCTAGAAGATGGCACACCAGCACAAGTATTTGATGCACCTTCTAGCGATAGAACTAAATTATTTTTGTCTAAAATTTTATAGATTGTTAGGAACAGCACTCATAATTACTTAGTTTGTAATCATGAGTGCTGTTTTGTTGCACATTATCTTATAATAAATTTTGATAAATTACATATATTTACTTTAGCAATCACTATAATTAAGTGATTTCTCTAAATTTATTAATTCGTATAAATAGATGTTAGAGATAAATATTTGTGATGAATATAGAGTTTATGCATTTGTATAGTGCAAAAAATATTTATAATACTCATATATTTTAATTATAATGAAATAAATATGAGTGAGAATACTATAGAATATATAGAATAAAACCAACAATTTAAAGGGAATAAGAATAAAAATCATTTATTTCTTAGCGTTGAATATGCATAATAATTTAAATGAAATACAAGTGTTGAAATTTGATATTTTATACATGCTATGTTATTATACAGATATAGAGCAAGACAGCAAGACAATATATATTTTTTAGGAGGTTATTACCCATGTTAGGTAAAGTTAAATGGTTTAGCGCAGAAAAAGGTTATGGATTTATTGAAAGAGAAGATGGTAGCGATGTATTCGTTCATTTCTCTGCCATTCAAGATGAAGGTTTTAAATCCTTATCTGAAGGTCAAAATGTAACATTTGACATTGTTGATGGCAATCGTGGTCCACAAGCAGCAAATGTTGTAAAAGCGTAAACACATACCAAATATTACATAAAAATTATATTTAAAAGAATCCCAACACCTTATTTGTTGGGATTTTTTGCACATTAAATAGCGTGCAATACATATTTCTACAAAAAATATAAAAAAATTACCATAAAAAGAGGAGTTTTATATGTAGATGTAGAAATATTAATTAAGACACCAGAAATAGAATAATAAGAACATTCTAAAAGCTGGTCGTTGATTTTTAGAAAGGGTGTTGACATATGAAAGTAACAATCAGAGGTAAAAACATTGAAGTAACAGCGGCTCTTCGTGAGTATGTAGAAAAAAGATTGGGTAAGTTGACCCGTTACTTTGATGATGAGTTAGATGCACAAGCAGTGTTATCTGTAGTGCGTGATAAAGCAACCATAGAAATTACATGTTTCGTTGATAAAATTGTACTTCGTGGCGTAGAAACAAATGATGATATGTATGCAGCAATCGATTTAGTAGTAGATAAAATCGTTCGCCAAATTCATAAACATAAAACTCGTTTGGCAAAACGCTTTAAACGTCAAGAAGCTTTCCATCCAGATGTAGCACCTCTTGATACACCTGTAGAAGAAGAAAAAATTGAAGTAGTAAAACGTAAACATTTTGCTGTTCGTCCGATGGATGTAGAAGAAGCTATCTTGCAAATGAACTTGATTGGCCATGATTTCTTCATGTTCTTTAATGCAGAAACAGAAACAATGAATGTTGTATACCGCAGACATGATGGTTTCTATGGTTTGATTGAACCAGAATTAAAATAATATAATCTATTATACAATTACTTACCTTTCTTACGCTGATTTAATCGAGTAAAATATAGAATGGATACCAGAAATGGTATCCATTTTATATTTCTAGTTGTATATCTATAGAAAAGCCTTGAATTCTTTGACTATTCAAGGCTTTTTCGTTATAATAAATTAGATATAATAATGTAAGATATCCCGAAGAGGAGTGATTTGTTTGTTCGGCTTTTTACAAAGTCTTATAGGAAATAATAGCGCAAAAGAAGTTAAAAAAATGCGCAAAATCGTAGATCATATTAATGAACTAGAACCTAATTATGTAAAATTAAGTGATGCTAATCTCGTTGCTAAAACTGATGAGTTTAAACGTCGCTTGCAAAAGGGGGAAACGTTAGACGATATTTTACCAGAAGCTTTTGCCGTATGTCGTGAAGCATCTAAACGTGTACTTGGTATGCGTCATTTTGATGTGCAAATGCTAGGTGGTATTTGCTTGCATAGAGGTAATATTGCTGAAATGCGTACTGGTGAAGGTAAGACTTTAGTTGCTACCTTAGCTGTATATCTTAATGCTTTATCCGGTAAAGGTGTTCATGTTGTTACTGTCAACGATTACTTGGCTACACGTGATAGTGAGCAAATGGGTCGTTTGTATAATTTTCTAGGCCTTTCTACGGGTTTGATTGTTGCAAATCTCGATTATAATCAACGTAAAGAAGCATATGCTGCAGATGTAACATATGGTACTAACAATGAATTTGGTTTTGATTATCTTCGTGATAACATGGTGTCTGATGTATCTCAAATGGTACAACGGCCATTGAACTATGCCATTGTCGATGAAGTTGACTCAATTTTGATCGATGAAGCGAGAACTCCGCTCATCATTTCTGGTCCTGGTAGTCGCTCTACTGACAACTATTATAAATTGGCCCAAGTTGTACCACATCTTGTAAAAGATGAAGATTATACAATCGATGAAAAACAAAAGACAATTGCACCGACAGATTCTGGTATTACAAAAGTTGAAAAAATGTTAGGTATCGAAAATTTATATGATGCTGATAACATTGAACTCAACCATTTACTAGGTGCCTCTTTACGCGCTTATGCTATGATGCATCGCGATACAGACTATGTAGTAAAAGATGGTGAAGTTGTTATTGTCGATGAGTTTACAGGTCGTTTGATGTTTGGCCGTCGTTATTCTGATGGTTTGCACCAAGCTATTGAAGCAAAAGAAGGTCTTAAGGTTGAACGTGAAAGTCAAACATTAGCATCTATTACATTCCAAAACTATTTCCGTATGTATGAGAAATTGTCTGGTATGACTGGTACTGCTAAGACGGAAGAAAAGGAATTTAATGATATTTATGGCTTGGAAGTAATTCCTATCCCTCCAAATCGTCCTTTGATTCGAGTGGATTTACCTGACCTTATCTTTAAATCTAAAGCGGCAAAATATCGTGCTGTTGTACGCAATGCTGTAGAACGTCATCAAACTGGCCAACCTATTTTGATTGGTACTACATCCATCACTCAATCTGAAGAACTTTCAGATATGTTATTGCGCGCTGGTGTGCCACATAAGGTATTGAACGCTAAACATCATGAACAAGAAGCGGAAATTGTTGCCAATGCCGGTCAAATGGGTATGGTTACAATTGCCACAAATATGGCTGGTCGTGGTACTGATATTACATTAGGTGAAGGTGTGCCTGAACTTGGTGGTTTAGCTATTTTAGGTACTGAACGTCATGAAAGCCGTCGTATTGATAACCAATTACGTGGTCGTGCCGGTCGTCAAGGTGATCCCGGTTCTTCACAATTCTTCCTATCTTTGGAGGATGACTTGATGCGTATCTTTGGTGCTGATAATATTTCTGGCATCATGGATAAACTAGGAATGGAAGAAGATGAACCAATTGAACATTCCTTAATTACAAAATCTATCGAACGTGCTCAAAAGAAAGTAGAAGATCATAACTACAACATTCGTAAATATATCTTGGAATATGACGATGTTATGAATCAACAACGTGAAGTGTTGTATGAGCAACGCCGTCGTATATTGCGAAATGAATCTTTAAGAGATACCATTAATGAAATGATTGACAAGCTTGTAACTGAAGCTGTTGATACATATGCTGATGAAAAATTGTATCCTGAAGAATGGGATTACGAAGGTTTACATAAACACTTGAGTCAATACTTCTTGACTTCTGAACTTATGTCTACAGAAGAAATGGAAGAATATACACGTCAAGAATTGGATGAACGTTTACATGAAATCGCACATAGCGAATATCAAGATCGTGTTGATCTTTTAGGTGAAGCAATGTTTAGCCAACTTGAAAAAGCAATTATGTTACGTGTTGTCGATAGTAAATGGATGGAACATTTGGATAATATGGATATGCTTCGTGAAGGCATCGGCCTTCGTGCATATGGCCAAAAAAATCCTTTGGTTGAATACAAATTTGAGGCTTATGATATGTTCCAGCACATGATTGAATCTATTCAAGATGAAACAATCATGGCATTGTACAAAATTCGTGCACAATTGATTCAAGAAATTGAACAACCAGTTGATCACTTAGAAGGTGCACAACCCCATCATGAAGATGTGTTGGAGCCACAAAACATAGATTAACATTTGTGAATGGCACGTTGCTCAATGGGAAAACACCTTCTGGGCAACGGCCATTTTTCATTTTAAAAATACAGTAAATCATTACTATGTACATGTAGTAATTCTATAAAGGTGGTGAACATAAATTGTTAGAGGATTTAAAACCAATTATCTCTGGTTTAGAAGAGCGAATTTATGGAATGAGGGATTCACTTTAACATAGCTCAGAAAGAAGAAAGAATCTTCACACTTGATGTACAGATGAGTGATCCTACATTTTGGGATAATCCTGATAAGGCTCGTGAGATTTCTCAAGAGGCCACACAATTAAAAAATTCTGTAGAAGGTTATAAGCAGTTAGTATCCGATATCGAAGATGCTAGTGTCATGTTGGATATGGCCATAGAGGAAGAAGATACCTCTATGGAGGGGGAAATCAAACAATTTGTAAATGGCATTCAAGAAGCTGTTGAAAAACAAGAGGTATTACTTTTACTTGGTGGAGAATATGATAAGAATAACGCTATTCTTACATTCCATGCTGGTGCAGGTGGTACAGAAGCACAAGATTGGTGTTCTATGCTGATTCGAATGTATTTGCGTTGGGCTGAAAAGACTGGGTTTTCCGTGGAACTTATGGATGAACAACCTGGCGATGAAGCGGGAATCAAAAGTGCAACATTCCTTATTAAAGGCGAAAATGCCTTTGGCTATTTAAAATCTGAAAAAGGTGTTCACCGTCTCGTTCGCATATCTCCATTTGATGCTGCTGCACGTCGTCATACCTCATTTGCAGCTGTTGATGTAATGCCAGAAATTGATGATACTGTGGAAATCAATATCGATATGAAAGATGTCCAAGTTGATACATATCGTGCAAGTGGTGCCGGTGGGCAGCATATTAATAAAACGGATTCAGCTGTTCGTATGACGCACAAACCAACAGGAATTGTAGTTCAATGTCAATCTCAGCGCTCTCAAATGCAGAATAGAGAACAAGCTCTTCGTTTGTTACGTGCAAAATTGTTTGAATTAGAACTTGAAAAGCAGGCTGAATTAAAAGAACAAATTGGTGGGACATATCAAGCTATTGAATGGGGAAGCCAAATTAGATCCTATGTATTCCATCCTTATAATATGGTAAAGGATCATCGTACATCGGTTGAAACTGGTAATGTACAGGCTGTTATGGATGGTAATATAGACCAATTCATAGAAGGCTATTTAAAGAAAGAAGCTAATTTAACAGTATAGGTGCTATAATGAAAAAATTTTTAATACTCATCGTCTTGCTTATCATTGTATGTGTGGTGGGTGCTCAGTTTGTAGTTCCAAAATATATGGAATCTATTGTAGAAGATGAGTTAAATCAATCACTTAAGCCTTCCAGTCAAACTGTTGTTATTGAATCTATACCAGCATTTAAACTGGTTTACGGACAAGTAGATCACGCGTCAGGAACATTGGAAAATGTTCAATTAGGAAAGTTGAATTTTTCTAGCCTTCATTATGAGGCAAATAATATTGTTATCAATCCTATTTCTCTCATTGCATCCCATGAGGTTGAGGTCCTAAGTCTTGGTCCATCCTATGTAGAAGGTATAGTATTAGAGGATGATTTAAAGAAATTCCTTATTCAAAATACAGAAGGTCTGCAGGATGCTAATGTAGTAATTAATAATGGCCGTATAGCATTAACTGGGACTATTAATATTATGGGATCTTTGAAAGGAACAGCTAGTTTAGAAGGCGTCTTGCAGTTGAAAGATAATGTTTTATCATTTGCACCTAGTCGATTTACAGTTAGTGGATTGACTATTGCAGGTATTACATCACAACAATTACAACCTATTTCTATCTATGATTTTAATAATTTTCCAGTTCCAGTTAAAGCCGAGTCTGTTAACGTTGAAAATGGAGAAATTCATATTAAGATTAAACCTGTACTCAATTAGAAAGGAAATATCGTGCATACTGTTAAGAAAACTAAGCACTCATTAGTTCTTATACTATGTATCATAGTAGGACTGATTTCAGCACTCTATTTAGTAATGGAGCGTAATACAATTGAAAAGGCACAAAATCATATTGAGAATATATTAGATTATGATGCTGTACTTCGAGCTAATGCTTTTGAAAAACGTAGTCAAAAAGATGCTTTTGATGCACTGAAAGAGGCGGGAATAACAGCGTTTGCCATTTATGATAGAACATTAGAAAAGGCAAATGACGCTGGTGAAATCAAATTACTTTCATCACAAGATATGTACAATGTTCATATCTATGGTGGTTCTATTAAACCAGGCGCAACTTATGTTGCACTTATTCCTGGAAAAGAAGGTTATTATAAAGAAATTCGCGAAGACCTATATCATCGTATTAGTAAGGAAAAGGTTAAAGAACTTAATACTAGTATAGGCCCTGTCCTAGAATTACAAGGTGCTACTTCAGATAGCTATGCGAAGATGAACTTAGGTATCTCTAAGCTTCAAGCCATGGAAGTAGCCAATCGCGGATTCAATGTAATTGTTCGACCTACTAATTATCGCAATGTTACATCTGATGATATTAAATATGTATTTAATCGTCTAGATGGGGTTCCTCATGTAACAGGTATCATATTTGCTGGTAAAGAGGTATTAGGTGCGCCAGATCATATTGATGAAACCTTAGAGGCTATGAATAATCTTCATATTCCATTGGTTGGTATTGAAGCGGTTAATCAGTTGCAATATGAGCCTCAGTTAGGATTTTTAGATATGGCGGCTAAGAAGAATTACAGTGTAGGTCGTGTTTACACAATTTCTAAAGATGAGTTAAAGAAGATTACTCCAGAAGAAGCAGCTCAACGATTCTATATTAGCGATATTGAGCGCAACGTTCGATTTAATTTATTCCCTATGTATGAAGTAGGGCAAAATAATGAAACTGTTTTACAAACAACGATTAACTATGTACATAGTGCAACAGATAAATTGAGTGCTAAGGGCTATGAATTTGGGCCAGCAGATATTTATCCTGCCTATACACCAAATCCTTTATTAGTTGTTCTAACAATGATTGGTAGTATTGCGTTATTTGTGTATGTGGGACAAATGTTTATAGCTATTTCACAACATAAACAATTAGTCCTATTTTTTGCACTATCATTACTATCCATTGTTGGATTTATTGTAACTAGCGGTACATTATTACTTCAAATTTGGGCTTTATCTGCAGCTATTATGGCACCTGTTGGCGCCTTGTTAATTCTTATGGAAGAATGGCGCAGATCAGATGGTACACGCCCTATTGGCGCCTGGAAATCTACGCTACTCGCATTACTCTATCTCGTAATAGCAACATTGTTTGCCGCTATTGGTGGTATGTATATTGCGGCATTATTAGGTAGTACAAAATTCTTTATGGAATTTGAAATTTTTAGAGGTGTAAAACTTACTTTCGTATTACCAATCATCCTTGTTATGATCGCATATCTACAACGATTTCCATTATGGAAAGGTCGCATGATTAATTCTGGAACAGAAGCCAAACAATTCATTAAAGAATTTCTAACTACAGATGTAAAAATGTATGTGTTCTTTGTATTGGCTGCTATAGGTGCTGCAGCTTGGGTATTTGTAGGCCGTAGTGGTCATACGGCAGGTGTGCCTGTTCCAACAATTGAACTCGTATTGCGTAGATTCCTAGAGAATACACTATATGCTAGACCAAGAGAAAAGGAATTTATGATTGGTCACCCATTGTTGATGCTCGCAACATTTGCTTTCCTACGTAAATGGCCTATGGTTATTCATTTTGTATTAACTATAGCTGGCGTTATCGGTGTAGCATCTATGGTTGAAACTTTCTGTCATATTAGAACCCCTGTCTTCATGTCTATTATGCGTGGGTATGATGGTTTGTTGCTTGGTTGTGCTATAGGTATTGTTCTTATTCTTGCAGTTCGTTTCCTTATTTATATCTCGCAATGGGCTATGCATCGGGAGGACAGTCATGAGTAATATCGTTATTTCCGGTTACTATGGCTTTGGTAATGCTGGTGATGAAGCTATGCTTTGTGCCATTATCGACGCTATTCGTGATGTAGAAGACGATGCACAGATTACGGTTATCTCCGGCAATCCTCAAGAGACTAGTAGAAAACATAATATTAAGGCTGTTGGAACATTTGCTGCCTTTGGTATTTTGAATGCCATACGTAATGCTGATTTAGTGATTAGCGGTGGAGGTAGTTTATTACAAGATGCTACAAGTATTCGAAATACCTATTATTATCTAAGTATTATGGGGCTTGCAAAATTACTAGGAAAACCTGTTATGCTCTACTCTCAAGGTATTGGCCCTTTATATCGTAAATCTACAAAACAAGCTGTTAAATTTATGTTGAAATATGTAGATGGAATTACAGTTCGTGATTCCATTTCGAAAGATGAGTTGAATGCTCTAGGGATATACGATGTTGAGGTTACGGCGGATGCTGTATTAGCTATGCATAAGGCCGATCCTAGTATCGGTATCAATATTTTAACCAAATATAATTGTGCTCCTATTGAAAGTGGTAGGAAACGCATCGGTATTGCTGTGCGTAGTTGGAAGGATGACACAGCGTATAGGCAGAGCTTAGCAGATGTATTGAGCCGGTTAAGTATGGAGCAGGAGGCTGAAATAGTATTTATACCTATGTCTCACCCTGATGATACGAAGGAAGCAAAGATTATAGCTTCATTAATGAAGGTGAAACCCATCGTGTTAGAAGGACCTTTTACCACAGAAGAGCAACTATCCTTATCCGGCAATGTAGATCTAATGATTGGCATACGTTTACATGCACTTGTATTTAGCTCCTTAATGGGAAAACCAGTTATTGGTATTTCCTATGACCCTAAAATTACAAGTTTTTTACATATGATTGAACAAGAACCGATTGGTACTATGACAGCATTAGATTCTAATGTTTTATATAATCGATGTGTAGAACTTTTGCAATCTACAGAATCCTATCAACATTCATTCAATCGCATTCAAACATTGCGTAAAGTATCGAAACGCAATGCAGAATTTGCTATTTCACTTTTAAAAGAGTATTAAATATAAATTGGAGATTATCCAGAAAGTGAGGTCATTATGGCTACATTGAGTCAAGAACAAAAACAATTAGTACAAGAGAAAGCAAAAGCGATTCGCGTAAGCATCGTACAGTCCGTTACAGCGGCTAAATCTGGACATCCAGGTGGCTCTTTATCTATTGCGGATGTAATGTCTCTTTTGTATTTTGTAGAAATGAATGTAGACCCAAGTAATCCTAAAAAGCAAGATCGCGATCGTTTTGTTTTATCAAAAGGCCATGCAGCGCCAGCATTATATGCAACACTAGCTGAAAAGGGATATTTTCCTAAATCCGAATTAATCAATTTGCGGAAAATTAATCATTTCCTACAAGGTCATC
This sequence comes from uncultured Veillonella sp., assembly GCA_963539855.1. Classification (GTDB taxonomy): domain Bacteria; phylum Bacillota; class Negativicutes; order Veillonellales; family Veillonellaceae; genus Veillonella. Next base: position 16,670 of record CAUTOY010000006.1, on the reverse strand, counting down.
CAGATATGAAACATACACCTGGTGTAGATATGTCTACAGGTTCTTTAGGCCAAGGGATTTCTGCAGCTTGTGGTATGGCATTAGCCGGTAAAATCGATAATGCCGATTATCGTGTATATTCCATTCTCGGTGATGGTGAACTTGAAGAAGGTCAAGTATGGGAAGCTGCTATGTTTGCAGGTCACTATAAATTAAATAATTTGACTGCCTTTGTAGATTATAATGGTCTACAAATTGATGGTGATATTGAAAAAGTTATGTCCCCATTGCCAATTCCGGATAAATTTAAAGCTTTCAAATGGAATGTTATTGAAGTAAATGGTCACGATATTGATGAATTACATCAAGCTATTGAAGATGCGAAAGCTTTCACAGATGGCCCTACATGTATTGTAATGCATACTATAAAAGGTAAAGGTGTTACAGAAATGGAAGGTCAAGCCGGTTGGCATGGTAAGGCGCCTAGTGAAGAACAAGGTGTGGCATTCGTAAATGAAATCATGGGGGTACAATAATGGGTAAAGCAACACGTGAAGCGTACGGTAATGCGCTAGCAAAAATTGGTAAAGAAAATTCTAATATTATTGTTCTTGATGCTGATTTATCAAAATCTACTAAGACTGATACATTTAAAAAAGAGTGTCCAGAACGGTTCTTTAATGTAGGTATTGCTGAACAAAATCTAATCTCTGTAGGTGCCGGCTTAGCTGCAGCAGGTAAGATTCCATTTGTATCTTCTTTTGCTATGTTTGCAACTGGTCGTGCATTTGAACAAATCCGTAATGCTGTATGCTATCCAAAACTTAATGTAAAAGTATGTGCTACACATGCAGGTATTACTGTAGGTGAAGATGGTGCAACTCATCAAAGTTTAGAAGATATCGCATGTATGCGTGTTTTACCAAATATGACTGTTATTGTGCCAGCAGATGAAAAAGAAACAGAATCTGTCATTAAATGGGCAGCTAATTATAATGGTCCTGTTTATGTACGTCTCGGTCGTGCTGGTGTTGATGATGTTACAGCAGAAGGATATACTTTCACACCTGGTAAATCCAATCAATTAAAAGATGGTTCTGATGTGACAATTATCGCTTGTGGTGCCTTAGTAGGACCTGCAGTTGAAGCAGCTAAACAACTAGAAGGTGAACAAATTTCTGCTCGCGTTATTAATATGGCATCCATTAAACCTATCGATGCTGATGCTATTATTAAAGCCGCTGAAGAAACAGGTGCTATTGTGACTGCTGAAGAACATAATATTTTAGGAGGCTTAGGTTCTGCTGTATCAGAAGTTGTTGTTGCACATAGACCTGTTCCTATGGAATTCGTTGGTGTTCAAGACACATTTGGGGAGAGTGGTACACCAAAAGAATTGATGGCGAAATATGGTTTAACAGCTGAAGATATTGTAAAAGCAGTTAAAAAAGTGGTGACACGTAAATAAAAGGGGAACCAATGATAGAATTTAAGAATGTTAGTAAAGTATATGAAAACGGATCTACCGCACTTGATAATGTGTGCATCACCATTAATGATGGTGAGTTTGTATTGATTTGTGGTCATAGTGGGGCGGGTAAATCTACGTTATTTAAATTATTGACTCATGAAGTTACACCAGATTCTGGATCTGTCATAGTTGATGAATTTGATGTTACAAAGTTGAAACGTAGTAAAATACCAAAATTGCGTCGTAAATTAGGCGTAGTATTTCAAGATTTCCGACTATTACCTAATAAAAGCGTAGCTGAAAATATCGCTTTTGCTTTAGAGGTTATCGAGGAGAAACCTAAGGTAATTAAAGAGAAGGTGGCTCACGTTCTTGCATTAGTTGGTTTATCTGATAAGGCGAATGATTTACCAGAAGATTTATCTGGTGGTGAACAGCAACGTGTAGCGATTGCACGGGCAATCGTCAATCGTCCATCTGTATTAATTGCAGATGAACCAACAGGCAATCTTGATCCTAATACGAGTAAAGGCATTGTAGATTTGTTCAAACATATCAATAATTTTGGCACTACTGTAATTATGGTTACCCATAATATGGATATTGTTACATATTTAAATAAGCGAGTTATCGAATTAAAAGATGGTCGTGTTCTTAGTGATAATATGAGGGGTGCAGAATTTAATGAAGCCTAGAACAATGAAATATTTCTTTAAGGAAGCCTTAAAGTCCATGAAGCGCAATGGCCTTATGACATTAGCGTCTATTTCCACTGTAGCATTATCTTTATTTATGCTTGGTGTATTTCTCTGTGGTGTTATCAATCTTAATAACATGGCATCGAGCTTAGAAAACCAAGTGCAGTTAAGTGTGTATTTGAAAGATGGTCTGACTACAGAACAAATTATGGCTGTTGGTAAGCAAGTGAAAGCAATTCCAAATCTAAAACACTTAGAATTTGTTAATAAAGAACAAGCTATGAAAGAATTTAAGGAGCGTTTGGGGGATCAACAACAATTAGTGAATGCCTTAGGTGGTGTAAACCCATTGCCAAACTCTTATGTTCTTACCTTTGAAAATCCTGAAGATGTTAAATCTACAGCTAAATTAGTAACTACATTCCAAGGTGTAGAAAGCACACATTATGGTCAAGACATCATTGAGGAATTGTTCCGAGTTACACAAATTATCAGAATTGGTGGTATCGTACTCATCGGTTTCTTAGCAGCAGCTACATTGTTTATTATTTCTAACACGATTCGTTTAACTGTATTTGCTCGTCGCAAAGAAATTGCGATTATGAAATATGTAGGCGCAACAAATGGCTTTATTCGTTGGCCATTTGTTATTGAAGGCATGATGTTAGGCTTTATTGGGTCCATTATTGCCGTATTATGCGTGGGTGAGTTCTATCATTTTATTACTATGGAAGTATCCGATTCACTTGCATTTTTCCCATTAGTTCCTATGTTCCCATTCTTCTATCAATTAGTAGCATGCTTAATTGGTGGTGGGATTGTTGTAGGCATTATTGGTAGTACCATTTCATTGAAACAATATATGAAAGTATAGTAGAGGGATTATGAGGCAGTATACATTTAAAACTCGTCTCGTAGCAGCCCTTCTTTCAGGAGTGGTATTATGCGGGACACCAGCCTATATTATGGCTGAAGATGAAGATTTAACAAATCAATTAGACTCTATTCAACAACAAGTTAACCAGCAAAATGCTGCAAAAGCAGATGCGGAAACTGTAATTGGTAGCGTTTCTGAACAGTTGCGGCAAATTGAAGAACAACTTCGCCAAGCGACTGCTGAGTTAGGTACGATTAAAGAGCAGCGTGTAGCTGTAGAAAATGATATTACAATTAATGAACGTCAATTGGCGGAAGCTCAAAAACGATTAGAAGGTCGAGAATCTGTTTTTTATAAACGAGTTCGTGATATTTATATCAATGGACGACTTAGTTATCTTGATGTAGTTATTGGGTCTAAAGATTTTAGCGATTTCGCTAATCGATTAGAGGTTTTAAAACGAATTATCGATTCTGATATTACCTTGATTAATGAAATTAAAAAAGAGCGTGCTGAAATTGAAGCCCATAAACAAAAACTCGAAGCAGATCGTGCTAAGTTGGTTGAATTAGAAAAAGCTGCACTTGCTAAACAGGCTGAAATTGAACAGAAAAAAGCAGAACGCAATGTGGTTCTTCAAAAAGCGCAAAATGATAGAGCAACTGCAATGCAAGCAATTGAAGAACTTAATGCTTCTTCAGCGCAAGTAAGTGCTATGTTGAAAGAACGACAAGCTGCACGTGCTGCAGCAGCTGCTGCAGCGGCTGCCGCCGCGGCTCAATCCTCTGGTGGGCAAGGTGCATCAGATAATTGGGTACAAGGTACAGGACAACTTGGATGGCCTGTTAGTGGAGAAATTACTTCCCCTTATGGCTATCGTGTTCATCCAATTTGGGGGACTACAATTTATCACTCTGGTATTGATATTGGCGTTGATGAAGGTACACCTGTTCATGCTGCTGATGGTGGCGTCGTAGTTTGGTCTGGATGGATGGGTGGCTATGGTTATGCTGTCGTGATTGATCATGGCAATGGACTTTCTACACTATATGGTCATAATTCTGAGCTCGCTGTAGATGAAGGTCAATCTGTTGCGAAGGGCCAAGTTATTTCCTATGCTGGCAGTACGGGCAATAGTACAGGACCTCATGTTCACTTTGAAGTTCGTGTAAATGGGGATCCAGTAGATCCTATGGGTTATTTATAGAATGAATAATAATTTTAAAAGAATTGGTTTAGCATTAATTAAATATATATTTGCGTCCATCATTATGTTGTGGCTCGTATTTTGGTATATTTCTGGATCACCTATGGGTTTACCTCAATTTGTTGTAACCTATTACATAGCGACTCAGAAATTTATGACACCTGTAAGTAAAGCCACATTGTTTGATGGTATGTTGAAAGGTTTAGTGGCCTCCTTAGGAGACCCTCATAGTGTCTATTTAGACAAGGATGACCTTGAATCTATGAAAGAGCATACCTCTGGAACTTATGCAGGTGTGGGCATGGTTCTTGGTCATGGTTCAAAGGGGTTAGAAGCAGTATCCGTGATTGATGATATGCCGGCTTATAAAGTAGGCATTAGAAGCGGTGATCATATCGTATCCATCGATGGCGTAGATACTAATTCTATGACGATTGAAGATGCAGCATCAAAAATTCGTGGTGAAGCAGGAAGCAATGTAACGATTGTTGTTGAACGGGATAATCAATTATTAACGTTTAACGTTACTAGAGAAGAAATTGTATTACCTACAGTAAAAAGTAAGATGCTATCCGACCACATTGGATATATTCGCATTAGTCAGTTTGCTGAGCATACAGCAGGTGATTTCAAAACTCAATATGAGCAGCTTCTATCCGAAGGAATGACTTCATTAGTTTTAGACTTGCGCGATAACCCTGGTGGATTACTTAATAGTGCGCAAGATATTGCTAGTATTATTATGCCAGAAGGTACATTAGTATCTTTCACGACACGTGATGGAAAGACCAAAACTTATGTATCTGATGGAAAAAATCCTGCATTACCTATGGTAGTTCTCATTAATAAAGGTTCTGCTAGTGCATCTGAAATCATTGCTGGCGCTATTCAAGATAGAAAATTAGGTACCATTGTTGGCACTAATAGTTATGGTAAAGGCACTGTTCAAAGTGTATATCCAAATCTAGAGGATGAAGGTATTAAAGTGACTATAGCTAAATACCATACTCCTAATGATCGTGTTATTGATGGAACTGGTATTCAACCAGATGTAGTTCTAGAATTACCAAAGGGCACTACACCATCTAGTGATTTGTCAGATATTCAAATTCAAAAGGCAATAGAACTATTAAAATAGTTTTGCAGAAAAGGATGTAATTATGTTTATAGATCGCGCTCGTGTATTTGTAAAAGCGGGTGATGGCGGAGACGGTATGTCTAGTTTCCGTCGAGAGAAATATGTTCCTAATGGCGGACCAAGCGGTGGCGATGGTGGTCAAGGGGCAGATGTCATTTTAAAAGCCGATAAAAATATTAATACTCTTGTAGATTTTCGTTATAAACGCCAATTTAAAGCGCCAAAAGGTGGTAATGGTGAAAGCGCCAATAAACATGGTCGCGGTGCAGAAGATTTAATTATTCCTGTTCCATTAGGCACCGTGGTTAAGGACGAAGAATCAGGTAAGGTGTTCTGTGACTTAGTTCACGATGGTGATACCTTTATCATTGCTAAAGGCGGTCGCGGTGGACGCGGTAATGCGAGATTCTTATCTAGCTCTAATCGTGCACCTACCTTTGCTGAAAAAGGGGAACCAGGGGAAGAACGCTGGTTACAACTAGAGTTAAAGGTATTGGCTGATGTTGGTTTGCTTGGCTATCCAAGTGTTGGTAAATCAAGTATTCTTCGCAAAGTATCTAAAGCACAACCAGAAGTGGCGGCTTATCATTTTACAACATTAACTCCTGTATTGGGGGTTGTAACGCTCCCTGGTGATCGCAGCTTTGTATTGGCTGATATTCCTGGTCTTATTGAAGGGGCTAGTGAAGGTGTAGGCCTTGGTCATAATTTCTTACGTCATGTAGAACGTACGAATATTCTAATTCACGTTCTAGATGTATCTGGCATGGAAGGTCGTGACCCTAAAGAAGATTTTGATGCCATTAATGACGAGTTGCGTAAATACTCAGAGAAATTAGCTAATAAGAAACAAATCGTAGCACTTAATAAAATAGATCTTGTCTTTGATGATGAAACAATTCCAAATACAAAATCTTATTTTGAAGATAAGGGCTATGAAGTTTTCTTAATCAATGCATTGAGTGGTGAAGGTTTACCTGAGCTAATGGAACGAGCGTATTATTATGTAGAAAATTATGAGCCAGAGGTTGAAGCTACTGATGATACCGTTATGTATGAAGCAAAACCAGATACGGAGTTTGTTATTACACGTGGCGATGATGCTGCTTTCTATATTACGGGCAAACGTATCGAACGACTTGTGGCAATGACCAATCTTGACGATGATCAATCCTTACGTCGATTCCAACGTATCTGGCGCTTCATGGAATTGGATAATAAATTACGTGAGAAAGGATGCCAAGAAGGCGATGAAGTTGTTATTGGTGAACAACGATTCACATTCAGAGACTAGGAGTTATAATGACAGGAAAACAGAAACGGTATTTACGCTCATTAGCTGCAACTATGCCAGCTGTTGTGCAAATTGGTAAAAATGGTCTTGAGGATAGCGTGATTGATAGTGCACGAGCAGCACTGATGGCACGTGAATTAATCAAGGTTAAATTGCTTAATAATAGTCCAGAAGATAAAGCGATATTCCAAGAATTAGCAGATATGCTTGGCGCTGAGTTAGTTCAAGTTATTGGATTTAATGGTGTTCTTTATAAAGCTAAAAAAGAACCAAAAATTATATTACCGAAATAATAGTTATAACCTTTTTCCCTTATAGGAGATGATTGTATGAGAGATGCCATTAAGAATGCTAAACGCATTGTTGTAAAAGTGGGTAGCAGTACATTATGTTACCCAAATGGTCATTTAAATTTAGAACGGATAGAACATTTGGTCCGTCAATTATCGGATCTTGCCAACCAAGGGAAAGAGGTTATTCTTGTTTCCTCGGGGGCTACGGGTGCAGGCCTTGCGCCGTTAGGATTTAAAGAAAAACCAAGAGATCTTGTGTTACGTCAAGCATCAGCAGCGGTAGGACAAGGTGTACTTATTCATATGTATGAACGCATGTTTCGAGAGTACGGTAGAACGGTTGCTCAAATATTATTGACGAAGGAGGATAGCACTTCTCGTCATAGCTATTTGAACCTACGAAATACATTACATGCGTTATTACAATTACATGTCATTCCAATCATTAATGAAAATGATGTAGTAGCTATTGAAGAATACAAAATAGGAGATAATGATACATTGTCGGCTACTGTAGCAGGAATCGTAGAGGCTGATGTGCTTATTATTTTATCTGATATTGATGGTTTATATACGGCTAATCCAGCCACAGATTCTACAGCTACTTTAATCCATGAAGTTTCTGTGATTACAGATGAGACTTATGAAATCGCTGGCGGTGCAGGTTCAAGTATGGGTACTGGTGGAATGTATACAAAAATTAAGGCTGCCCATATGGCTACTAATTCGGGTATACATATGATTATTGCCAGTGGTGAATCAGATAATTCTTTACGTAAAGTATGTAAAGGTGAGAATATAGGTACATTATTTGTCGCTAATGATCAAGGTGTATCTCAAAAGCATCATTGGGTAGCTTATGGGAAGCGCTTAAGTGGAAGCATTACTATAGATGAAGGATGTACGAAAGCCGTATTAAATCACGGAGCTAGTGTATTACCAGCGGGTATTATTGAAGTGGATGGCTCTTTTGAACCTGGCGATACGGTATCAATCATTTCTAAGGGAAAAGAAATTGCCAGAGGACTAGTGAATTATAGTTCTACTGATTTACTTAAGATTAGAGGTCACAATACGCAAGATATAGCTCGTGTATTAGAAATTGATACAACATATGATGAGGTTATTCACAGAAATAATCTAGTAATTATTCATTAATGAGGTGCAGTATGAATTCATATGAAAGTATATTTAAAGAAATGGGTGAATCTGCACGAGCAGCATCTATTATTTTACAGCAATTACCAGAGCAACGCATCAATGAGGTATTATGTGCTATGGCCGATGCGTTAGTTCAACACAGTGAACAAATTTTAACAGCCAATCACATGGATATGGATTCGGCTCGAGGCGTGGTACCTGATACGATGTTAGATAGACTACTACTATCTAAAGAGCGTATTAATCAAATGGCAGAAGGTGTTCGTCAAGTTAGTCTATTATCTTCACCGGTAGGGACCATACTAGAAACTATTAATAGGCCTAACGGGCTTCACATTGAAAAGCGTGCCGTACCATTTGGTGTTATAGGTATCATTTTTGAATCGCGTCCTAATGTAACTGTTGATGCTGGAGCCTTATGCTTTAAAACCGCTAATGCCACTATTCTGCGCGGTGGTAAGGAAGCATTCCGTACAAATCGCGTCATCGTTACTATTATGCAAGATGTATTAGAAACCTATGATTTACCAAGAGCAGCGATCCAGTTAGTAGAAGTATTAGATCGTGAAGCTGTAAGTGTATTGCTACAACAACGACGATATATAGATGTAGTGATTCCACGGGGTGGTGCAGGGCTAATACAACGGGTTGTACGTGACAGTATGATACCAGTTATAGAAACGGGAAGCGGTGTCTGTCATACCTATGTTGATGCTGAAGCTAACATTGACATGGCTGTCAATATTGCTGTGAATGCAAAGGTACAACGTCCTTCTGTATGTAATTCTATGGAGACTCTATTGGTTCATAAATCTATTGCTCATGAGTTTCTGTTGGCACTAGAACATAAATTAGAACCTCATCATGTAACGATTCACGGTACACCAGATGTATTACAGATTGTTAATGGGGTTGTTGTTGATGAGCACTCATTTAGTACGGAATATAATGATTTTGATTTAAATGTAGCTATTGTATCGTCCGTGGATGAGGCCATTTCACATATTAATCAATATACGACACATCATTCTGAAGCGATTGTAACAGATAATATGAAAACAGCTCAGCATTTTATGAATCTTATCGATTGTTCTACTGTATATCATAATGCGTCTACACGTTTTACAGATGGTTTTGAATTTGGATTTGGTGCTGAAATTGGCATTAGTACACAAAAACTTCATGCTCGTGGACCAATGGGATTACAAGCATTAACATCCTATAAATATTTTGTATTTGGTACAGGACAAATTCGTTCGTGATGCGTTTATATTATTTGATACGAGCCTATTATCGTTATGTTCAGAGTCCTAAAGGTCGTTATGAGTGGGTATCGTATGTAAAAGCATTGGCATTGTTTATCTTGATTTGTATTATATTCATAAAAGGTGTGACTTATATATGGTAGAGAAACGGCGGATTGGTATTATAGGCGGAACTTTTAACCCTATCCACTTAGGTCACCTAATGATTGCAGAGGTGGCAAGAGAAAACTTTTGTTTAGAAAAGGTTATATTTGTTCCTGCAAGAATACCTCCACATAAACATAATGATGTTATTGCTGCTAAGCATCGTTATGCCATGACGGCTGCGGCGGTAGCGGATAATCCGTATTTTGAAATATCCGATGTGGAAATGCGTCGAGAAGGACCTTCCTATACAATTGATACAATTCATCATTTCAAAAAAATATATGGAGATTCCGTTTCTTTTTACTTTATTGCTGGTACAGATACAATACGAGATTTACCTAATTGGAAATTTATTAATGAATTATTAGAGCACTGTCATTTTATTGGTGCTATGAGGCCTGATGGGTCTCAGGTTGTTGATACAACTTTAGATTTATTAGGATCTCAAGCTAAGGATAGAATCCATTTAATGAATGTACCAGAAATGAAGTTATCTGCAACTTATTTACGAGACAGACTGCGACATGGTTTGACGGTCAGATATATGTTACCCAAATGTGTAGTTCAATATATTGAAAAATATGATATTTATCGGAAGGAATAATTAAAGGTGGATATACATCAAATTGAAACGGACTTATCTAATAAATTAAGTAAAAAGCGTTTTATACACACTTTAGGTGTTGTAGAGTCAGCTGTTTATTTAGCAAAAAAATATGGAGCTAATGTAGAAGATGCTAGATTGGCCGCTTTATTACATGATAGTGCTAAAGAATTACCTTTATTAGAAATGCAAGATGTAGTTGCAGATTTGTCCTGTGATGTAGATATGTTACATAATGGTGCCTTATTGCATGGGCTAGCAGGTATGGTATTAGCAAATACTCAATACGGTATTACTAACCGAGAAGTGTTGGAGGCCATACGTGTTCATACAACCGGAAAAGTAGGAATGTCAAAGTTGGATAAAGTCATTTTTTTAGCTGATTATATTGAGCCTAACCGTAATTTTCCTGGCGTTAATGATATTCGTGCAGCTGCAGAACAGTCTCTTGACGCTGGAGTATTATGTGGATTTGATATGACAATTCGACATTTAATTGATAGTGGTGATACTATTTATCCTCTTACTATTATTAGTCGTAATGATCTTATACATCATATGAAAAAAGGAGGTGCCTACAATGGATGAACTTGAAAAGGCGCGAGCTCGCCGCCGTAGAAGACGTCGAGAACGTCAAATGAAAAAAAATAAGATCCAATGGGGTCGTCTAATCATCGCATTCGTGTTAGCACTTATGGTTATTTGTGGCATCGGTTGGGGGATGTATAGTGGAATCAGCTATGTATATCATCGAGTAACACAAACTGATACTGCAAGTGAGATTGAAGAATCTAGTGAACCTAAGCATACTGATACGGTTAATGTAGAACAGAAAGCATTGGACAAACCTGTTTATGTATTAATTGTAGGTCGAGATAAAAACAATCCGAGTCAAGCTGATGCAGTATTCCTCATGTCCATTAATATGAATACCAATACGATGGATATAATTGGTATTCCTAGCAATAGTAAAATTGAAAGTAGAGATCAAAAATCTGCCTCTATGTTAAATCAAATATATGCAGAAGGTAATATTGAATTAACGAAAGCCGTTGTAGAGGATATATTCCATATCAGTATACCTTACTATGTTGTCGTTGATGAGGCAGCTTTCAAAAAAACAAGTGATGTTTTAGGTAGTCAACAGTTTTACGTAGAAAAGAATATGGAACATGTTGATGCTGAAACAGGTAGTAAAGATATAGATTTACGCAGAGGATATCAAAATTTAGATAGTGATACTGCCTTAGCATATTTACGCTACACAGACGAAAATAATGATAATTTTGGACGCGTTCAACGACAAGAAAGATTTTTGAAATTATGGGTTGATCGAGAACAAGATACTTGGTTTATTACAAAAGCTTGGCATATATGGCGTTTATGGAGCCATTATGAAAGTAATATATCCACGTGGGATGCGATTAAATTAATGCGTTCTATCGGTCAAATGGATAAAGACCATATTCATTTTTATATTTTGCCTGGTGAAAAAGAAAAAATTAATGATGTCGTGTATTGGCATGTCAATCCAACTGAAGCTCAGCGTTTAGTGGGAATTACGATGGGGACATTGGCACCAGAAGATTTAAGTCAATTTGTTTCTACCCCTGAAGCAAAAAAAACATCTGTTGCTGTAGAATCAGAACAAAATACACGTGTAAAACCATCAGAACCAGGTTCAGAACCAGAGAAGAAAGAATAATAGGAGATATAATGAAACAAAAGGAAGAAATTAAACAACATGTTTTAGCGCTTGCCCAAGCAGCTTATGATAAGAAAGGTCATGATATTGAAATACTGGATTTGGAAGGTGTTTCTATGTTAGGTGATTATTTTATGATTGTAAGTGCCAATAATATTAAACAATCACAAAGTATTGCAGATGAAATTGAGGATATAGCAGCAGAGCAAGGTATGACAGTCCTCCATCGTGAAGGGTATCGTGAAGGTGAATGGGTATTATTGGACTTCGGCGATATTATTTGTCACGTATTTGGTAACGATGAAATTCGTGAATTTTATGGACTAGAAGCCTTGTGGAACGATGCTGGACGTGTTCCTTTTGAAGGAGAATAATATATGGCTAGCGAATTATTGGAAAATACCATTGCTACACTGCGTGTTCTACGTTCTAGTGATCATGGCGCTTTCCTTGATGGTCAAACGGGAAATACAAATGATGATATTTTGCTCCATAAGGATCAACAAACTTCACCAGTTGCCATAGGTGATGATGTAGAGGTATTTCTATATCGGGACCCTAAGGGACGTTTGACTGCCTCCATGCGATTGCCTGCTATGAAGGTCGGTCAAATTGGTTATGTTGAGGTTATTAATGTAACCAATTTTGGGTGTTTCGTTGAGGTCGGTACTGAGCGGGGAATTTTTATGCCTCACGCTGAAATGCGTGGTAGACCTCAAGTAGGGGAAAAGGTATGGGTAAAACTATATACCGATAAATCTGGTCGTATGGCCGTTTCTATGGACGTTGATGATGAGATGAGACGTGCCTCTAAAGCTGCTACCGATGCTGTTGTAGGACAACAAGTAAGTGGTGCTATTTACAATTTGACTAGTGATGGGGCCTTCTTTATTACACCTGAGCGATGGATTGCTTTTTTACATCGTTCAGAAATGACACGAAAACTGAATGTCGGGGAAATGGTAGAGGCCCGTGTTACGTTTAAACGTGAAGATGGTCGTATTAATGTTTCTATGCGTCCAATTAAAGAAAAAGCGTTAATCTCTGATGGCCAGATTATTATGGAATACCTATTACAACGAGGCGGTAAAATGCCGTATAGTGATGAATCATCTGCTATGTTGATTAAGGATAAATTTAATATCAGCAAGGCTGCATTTAAACGAGCTATAGGTCATTTAATGAAATCCCGACTTGTAGTACAAGAAGATGGGTGGACATTGTTGACGGAGAATGGTAAACAATGGACTCCGAATCAACAAGAGGACTAAGCTATGAAAATTATTGTAGTAGGTGCTGGTAAGGTCGGTTATTCCTTATGCGAAAGACTGGTACAAGACGATCATGATGTATATCTTATAGACCGTTCTCAGGAACGTATCCATAATCTAGAAAATACATTGGATGTTAGTCTAGTATGCGGTAATGGTAGCGATATTCAGTTATTGAATGAAATCGACCTATCAGATGTAGGTATGTTTATTGCAGTAACTGATTCTGATGAAGTTAATATGTTATCCTGTGCAGTAGCTAAAATAGCAGGTGTCCCATCTACTGTAGCACGTGTGCGAGATACTAATATCGTTGATCATATGGACGATCATATGAAAGAACGATTAGGTGTCGATTTATTTATTAATCCAGAGATGGTTACGGCGCAAGAATTACTTCACATTATTGAAACACCATCCGCTTTGGATGTAGAAGAATTTGGTCAAGGCGCTGTTCGTTTAATGGAATTTAAAATTAATAGTACATTTCCGCTCGTAAATAAACCTTTAAAAGAGCTAACTTTTCCAGAAGGTGTGTTATTGGTTGGCATTTTACGATTAGGTGAAATGATTATACCTCATGGTGAAAGTATACTATTACCTAATGACAGTGTTTTCTTTTTAGGCTTAAAAGATGGTATTAATGAAGTAGAACAAGAATGGTTTTCTAATCATGCAACCTTTCATAAACGGGCTGTTATTGTAGGTGCTGGTTTATTAGGTCGTAATCTAGCTATCTTATTGGAAAAAGCAGGATTTACTGTTAAGGTTATTGAGAAAGATATTGAGCGTTGTGAAGCCTTGGCTGCACAAGTGGATAAAGCCATTGTCATCAATGGGGATGGTACGGATTTTGATTTACTAGAAGCCGAAGAAGTAGCCGATAACGATGTTATTATTGTTTTAACAGATGATGATAAATTAAATCTTTTAGTTGCTTTAGTAGGGAAACATATGGGCATACCTAAAACCGTTGTTCGTGTAGGACGTCCTGAATATATTATGCTCATGGAACAAGTCGGTATAGATATTGTTTTTTCACCACGTCTAATGACTGCAGGACAAATACTACGATTTGTTCGAAGTGGAGAAGGCGTTGTTTCCATATCTACTTTTGAAGGTGGCAAGGCTGAATCTATAGAGATTCTTATTACAGAACAATCTCCAGTAGCCGGTAAACAACTTAAAGATATTCGTCTACCTGGTAAAGCCTTAGTTGGTGTTATACTCCGCGGTGATGAAGCGATTGTTCCACGTGGTAATACAGAGTTGTTAGTGGGGGATCATATTGTACTATTCTCATTGCCTGAATCTGTTACTAAATTATTGAATTATTTAACGTAGAGGGTATATGCGTATACAGATTGTCATGTCTTTGGTAGGCAAATTAGTCTATATTTTTGGAGCTTTTCTTGTTATACCATTTATCTATAGTATTCTATTTGAAACTGCATATTGGTCCTTTTGTATTACCTCTATATTATCCATACTACTTGGTGGTCTATTAGTACTTGGTGGAACTAAGAGTAAGACCTTTAGCTTGAGAGATGGCTTCTTAGTTGTTAGTTCAACATGGATATTAACAGTGTTATTGGGGGCCATTCCATTTATTATATCTGGTGTATTAGTTAACCCGATGGATGCGCTGTTTGAATCTATGTCAGGTATTACCGCTACTGGTGCTACGGTTATTCCTGATGTTGATAGCATACCAAAGTCTTTTGTACTATGGCGTGGATTAATGCATTGGATTGGCGGTATGGGAATCATTGTGTTGATTCTATCATTCTTACGTAACCTGGGTGCTGATGCTGCGCATTTTTTCAATGCTGAGGCATCTGTACCAAAACCAGGTGTAGTATTACCACGGATTCAATCTATAGCATCGAAATTATGGACATTGTACGTAATATTTACAATCATTTGTTTTATAATGCTCTACTTAGGTGGTATTGATCCTTTTGATGCATTGAATTACTCTTTTTCTATTATTTCTACTGGCGGATTGACGCCAACTACTGCAGGAACTTTTTTATATAGTCAAAATACATATATATGTGTTGTATTTATTCTGTTTATGGTCATTGCAGGTGGCAACTTTGCCGTATATTATAATGTAATTCAAAAGGGCTTCTCCCAATTATTCTCTGATTTTGAGACGCGTATGTATTGGCTTGTATTAGTTATTGGTATTCTTATCACTTTTATATCCTTATATTTTCAATCTAATTCTATGGATATAGGACAAGCCTTTCAAGATTCGGCCTTTACCTTAGTATCCATACAAACAGGCAGTGGCTTTGCCGTATCTGATTACGATCTATGGCCTGCTGCGGCTCAAATGATGTTATTTATATCTAGTTTTTTTGGAGGTTGTAGTGGATCTACGACTGGTGGCGTTAAGATTATTCGTCTCATTATTTTAATTAAGAGTAGTATCATTTATTTGAGAAAAGCCATACATCCTGATATGGTCCAAGTTGTACGAATCAATGGAAAGCCATTACCAGATAAATGGGTGCGTATGACGCAAACATTTATATTTCTATATTTAATGATTTATGTTATCTCCGTTTTTCTTATGACATGTTTTGGCTTATCTACAGGTGATGCACTACAAATAGTAACTGCATTCCAAAGTAATGTAGGTTTAGCCTTTGGCGGTTATGGACCAACTGATTCCTTTGCCTTATTACCATTAGGTGCAAAGGGTGTGGCTATTGTGGATATGCTATTAGGTCGTTTGGAATTATTTACGATTCTAGTTATGCTTCATCCGCAATTCTGGGAAGGGTATTTTATAAAAAAAGATACTACAAAACGATATAGAATTATATAGAACTTTATATTGTATATCGCATTAGTTATGGGGGAGGGATTGTATAATGGAAATAATAAAACGTCCACTAGGCTTGTATAGGGCAAATTGTTATGTATTAAAAAAAGACAATCAATCTCTTATAATTGACCCTGGATTTCACTGTAAACATATAATTGAGATGGTAGGAGATTCGAAACCAATTGCGGTTTTATTAACACATGGTCATTGTGACCATGTGTCGGCTCTTGATGAGATATGTGAATATTATAATATCCCTGCATACTTACATGATGGAGATCATGAATTATTGCAATTGATTCGTCGTCGACCAAGTGTATACAAGAAAAAGATGTTCACCCCATGTATTCCTTTGCAAGAAGGTATACTAACTATTGGACCCTTTCATATACGGGTATATCATACACCAGGTCATAGTGCGGGCTCAGTATGTTTTGAAATAGAAGGCCACCTATTTACAGGTGACACTATTTTTAAACAAAATGTGGGCAATAGTGATAATTATAATGGCAATGCTGAAGACTTACGTAAAAGCTTATGTAAAATACTGGAGCTAGATGATGTATTATTAGTAGAACCTGGACATAGGGAGAGTACTATTTTAGGAGATGAAAAAAACTTCATCAAGAATTTACACATATAGTGTTGACAAAAACTCTGATAACAGATATACTAAGCAAGTACTTTGGATACGGCCCCGTGGTGTAGCGGTTAACATGTC
>CAUTOY010000005.1:0-38695 GCA_963539855.1 uncultured Veillonella sp. | reverse complement strand
GAGCAATCGGCTGTTAACCGATCGGTCGTAGGTTCGAGTCCTACTCGGGGAGCCAATATTGGCCCGTTGGTCAAGCGGTTAAGACACCGCCCTTTCACGGCGGTATCCCGGGTTCGATTCCCGGACGGGTCACCACATGGACGATTAGCTCAGCTGGGAGAGCGCCTGCCTTACAAGCAGGATGTCGGCAGTTCGATCCTGTCATCGTCCACCACAGTAAGAAGCAAGCTGATGCTTGCTTCTTTTTTATTGCAACTATGGTATACTGTTAGATATAGTTTTGATTATATTTATATCAAGGAGAGTCAAATATGAACTTAAGAGAAGCAACCATGCGCATCAGTTTTTGCCTCGCCTTAGCATTTGTTTCAACTTTCACAATAGCTAATGCAGCAAATGTAGATGCTCAAACTACAAAAGCCCGTTCTATTCCTATTGCGCCAGTAAAGATCATCCCCGACCCTGGCACTATCAAAACGTCGCCGATTCAAATTACATCGACTACGTCAAATACACCAACTTCGGTGGGAAAGGCTAACTACGATGGCCATTTAGATAATTTTCCTTCTCGTAAGGTAACCCTTGTAATGCCAACAACATTGCGCAACGAAAATACAGCTGCCTTTGGTAAATATTTATCCGATTCAGTAGCAAATGTTTTGCGCTATCCTTACTATGATACAACCGTAGTAAGCACCAGCACACCATTAGCACAAATCACAGCAGTCGATTTAGCTGAAGTGGCAGCATCACAACATTCTGAAATTGTCATTATGCCTGTTCCAATGCAAGACATATATGTACAACTACCAACGTCCTATCTCAGCCAATACTATCATGATGATAGCGACGACATTCATATTCAAGCTAAAGTATCTGCTATGATTTATTTCTATGATACTAATGAAGGTGTCGTTCACACCATCCGTAGTGGTTTTAACCAAATCGACGATACCTTGACTATGCCAACACATAAATCCGTATGGAATAAAGTTATAAAAGACTTGCTTGAACAATTACCATATAAACGTGTTCCAACAGATCGAGATCGTTATCAAGCTCCTGGTATCAATGCAGAAATGCCAGTTGTTCCAGACTACGAATTTCAAGTGGAACAACCAAAAAATACGGCTTACTCGCTAAAAGGTGTTAGTGTATTATAATTCAAAATAACGCAACCAAAAAAGGTGTCTCCCACATGGGTGACACCTTTTTTGCGTATACAAGCAAATAAGGAGTACTACAAAAGTACTCCTTATTTGAAAAGGCTATATCAATGTATAAAAACTACATGCGTTGTGTTACCTTTAAACGAAGTAATGCCCGAGCTAAGGCGAGTTCAGCACGCTCTACATCTATGTCAGGTGTAGGGTTGGACAAACGGCCTTCAGCACGTTCTTTTGCTCGTTTCGCGCGATCGATATCGATGGCTTCTGGGCTTTCACAATTAGGTGTTACAATGCTCACCTTATTGTGTTCAATTTCAACAAAGCCGCCGAATACAGCAAATGTATGCTGTTGTCCATCAGGATTATCGACACGTAGAGGGGCGATATCGAGGGCAATAATCATAGGTGCATGATTAGGTAGCACGCCAAATTCGCCATCGATAGCATGTCCTACGAAAAAATCAGCCTTACCATCATATACAATCGCATCAGGTGTTATTATCGTTAGGGTCATAGGTTCCGCCATGGATTATTCCCCCTTCTCTTGCATTTCCTTTGCTTTTGCAACGGCTTCATCAATGGTACCAACCATATAGAATGCACCTTCTGGTAAATCATCATGTTTACCATCAAGGATTTCTTTAAAGCCACGCAATGTTTCTTGTAATGGTACATATTTACCAGGAGAACCTGTAAATACTTCTGCTACGAAGAATGGTTGACTCAAGAAACGTTGAATTTTACGAGCTCGAGATACAGTTAACTTATCTTCATCTGATAATTCTTCCATACCTAGAATTGCGATGATATCTTGTAAGTCGCGATATTTTTGTAACACTTCCTGAACACCACGAGCCACGTTATAATGTTCATCCCCAAGTACATGAGGGTCCAAAATACGACTTGTAGAATCAAGTGGATCCACGGCAGGATAAATACCAAGTTCCGCGATGGAACGAGACAATACTGTTGTTGCATCCAGGTGAGCAAATGTAGCTGCTGGTGCTGGGTCAGTCAAGTCATCGGCAGGTACATATACGGCTTGTACAGACGTAATGGAACCTTCTTTTGTAGATGTAATACGTTCTTGCAATGCACCTACATCATTTGCCAACGTAGGTTGATAACCTACGGCAGATGGCATACGACCTAATAGGGCAGATACTTCGGAACCAGCTTGAATAAAACGGAAGATGTTATCAATAAACAAGAGCACGTCTTGTTTCTTCACATCACGGAAATATTCAGCCATTGTAAGACCTGTCAAACCAACGCGCATACGAGCCCCAGGTGGCTCATTCATTTGTCCATATACCAAGGCTGTTTTATTAATAACGCCGGATTCCTTCATTTCGTTCCAAAGATCATTACCTTCACGGGTACGTTCACCTACCCCAGAGAATACGGAATAGCCACCATGTTCTGTTGCAACATTGTGAATCAATTCCATAATCAATACAGTTTTACCTACACCGGCACCGCCGAACAAACCGATTTTACCACCCTTTACGTATGGTGCAATCAAGTCTACGACTTTAATACCCGTTTCAAGGATTTGTGTATCTGGTGAAAGATCATCAAATTTAGGTGCTGGACGATGGATAGGCCACATTTCATCCGCTACTACAGGTGCTGGATCATGGTCTACGGTTTCACCCAACACATTAAAGATACGACCCAATACACCTTCGCCAACTGGTATGGAGATTGCAGCACCAGTGTCTTCTGCTTCCATACCACGGGTCATACCATCAGTAGAACTCATGGCAACGCAGCGAACCATATCGTCCCCTAAGTGTTGCATAACTTCTACTACAATTTTTTGTCTATCGTGCGCTTTATGGTCATGGTAGATGTGGATAGCGTTATAGATAGCTGGTAAGTGACCAACTTCAAAACGCACATCTACAACTGGGCCGATGACCTGCACCACTTTCCCAATATTATTACTCATTAAGAGGTCTCTCCTTATCTATTGCAAGGCATTGGCACCGCCAACAATTTCAGAAATTTCATTCGTAATACTGGATTGACGTAATTTATTATATTCAAGTCCTAAGGAACTGATGAGGTCCCCAGCATTATCTGTGGCAGATGTCATAGCTGTCATACGAGCGCCTAACTCACTTGCCGCCGCTTGTAATAATCCATTATATACGGTAATTTCTAAATATTTTGGCAATAATGCATCCAGAACAGCTGCAGGGTCAGGCATAAATTCATACTCTTCGCCCTTTACTTCATCATCTGGTTGCTCTAACGGTAGAATGCGCTCTGCCTGTGCAATTTGCGTCATAGAATTTACAAAGCGCGTATAAATCATGATAACTTCGTCAACTTCATGACGTTCATATAATGAAAGTGCATGATCCATAATATGTCGCGCATGTTCGTAACTCGGTTTATCGGAAAAACCACTGTACGATTGATCGATATGATAGTGACGAGATGTTAAACTATCCTTTGGTTTTCGCCCAGCTGTTATGAGGCAATATTCATTTGGTGTTTTTTGACCAATTTGTTCTATTGCCAATTTTAATACGTTAGACGAATAAGCCCCTGCAAGGCCCTTATCAGCACCGATAACGATATAACAAGTTCGTTTTACAGGTCTACTTTCAAGTAGAGGACTTACATAATCTCGTAAATCACTAGTGGAGATATGACGCAAGATTTGCCCTATTTTTTCTGCGTATGGCCGCGTTGCATCAGCTTTCGCTTGAGCCCTACGAAGACGAGCAGAAGCTACCATCTTCATCGCTTTTGTTATTTGTTGTGTATTAGTAACACTCTTTATACGCTTTCGCAAATCTTGTGCACTAGCCATACATTACGCCTCCTTACGGGAAACTAATGTATGAGTAGCACCAAAGGCTTCTACACATTCTGGAATAGCTTGCTTTAACAAGTTTTCTGTTGCTTCATCAAGTTTATTTGTGCTTTCAATGTTGCTGATAATTTCAGGATAATTTGCACGAATAAAACGCAATAATTCCGCTTCAAATGCCAACACATCAGCTACTTGAATGCTAGATAAATAGCCCTTAGTACCAGCATATAGGTTAATAACCATTTCAGCTACACTCATTGGCTCATATTGACCTTGTTTCAACATTTCAGTCAATCGTTCACCACGGTCTAATTGTGCTTTTGTAGCTGCATCAAGATCAGAACCAAACTGAGCAAATGCTGCCAATTCACGATATTGTGCGAGGTCCAAACGCAATTGACCGGCTACTTGTTTCATCGCTTTAGTTTGCGCACTACCACCTACACGAGATACGGACAAACCTACGTCAACAGCAGGTCGGATACCGGAATAGAACATATCTGTACCCAAGAAAATTTGACCATCAGTAATGGAAATTACGTTTGTTGGGATATAAGCAGATACGTCACCAGCTTGCGTCTCAATGATTGGCAACGCTGTAATAGAACCGCCACCAAGTTCTGGTGAAAGTTTAGCAGCACGTTCCAATAGGCGGCTATGTAAGTAGAATACGTCCCCTGGATACGCTTCACGCCCTGGTGGACGGCGTAATAATAGAGACATAGCGCGGTATGCAGCCGCTTGTTTTGTTAAATCATCATATACGCAGAGTACATGTTTGCCTTTGTACATGAAGTATTCACCCATTGCAACACCTGCATATGGAGCAATGTATTGAAGTGGAGCGCCTGTGGAAGCACTCGCAGAAACGACAATTGTATAATCCAACGCGCCTGTTTCTTCTAATTTTTGTACCACACGAGCTACGGTAGATTCTTTTTGACCAATCGCTACATAGATACAAATTACATCTTTACCCTTTTGGTTAATGATTGTATCAAGAGCAATTGCAGTTTTACCTGTGCCACGGTCACCAATGATAAGCTCACGTTGACCACGACCAATTGGTACCATCGCATCGATAGCTTTCAAGCCCGTTTGCAAAGGTTCGTTTACAGATTGGCGATCCGCAATACCAGGTGCTGGATGTTCTACGGGGCGACGTTCTGTCGCTTGAATAGCACCCTTGCCATCGATAGGTTGCCCCAATGGATTAACTACGCGACCAATAAGAGCGTCCCCTACTGGTACGTCCATAATTTTACCAGTACGGCGTACTTCATCGCCTTCTTTAATCAAGAAGTCGTCACCTAATAGTACGGCACCAACATTATCTAATTCTAAGTTCAAAACCAAGCCATATACACCGTGTGGCAATTCTAACAACTCACCGGCCATGGCTCTTTCAAGACCATAAATATGGGCGATGCCATCCCCTACGTCGAGAACAGTACCCACGTCATCGACATTGAGGTCAACATCATAGTCCTGAATCTGCTGTTTGATTATAGCAGTGATTTCTTCAGGCTTCATTTTCATATATACCCATTCACCCCAATCTAATAGAGTCAGTTCGTACTAACGTTTTTTTCAATTCGTCTAAGCGACGTGCAATCGATCCATCAATGCGTTTATCACCGATTTGAATGATAATACCACCCATGATTCTAGGGTCTTGACGCACCGATATAATGACATCCTTGCCTGTCATCGCTTGTAATTTAGCTTGTACATCATCATGTAATGTATCAGTTAATGGTTCTGCTACAGTTACAACAGCTTCTAAAATACCTCGTGCTTCGCGAGATTTTTTTATGAAAGCTCTAATTGTATCTTGCAAATAACGATATCTGCCACGTTTAACCATGACATACATGAAATGAAGTACTGTCTTTTCTACAGCAGTGCCAAAGACCTTTCCAAGTAGAGAAATCTTTGCATCTGCTTCCACAATAGGATTATTAATAAACCCTACCAATTCTGGTTGTTCATTAAGAACAGAGGCCACATATAAAAGATTTTCTTCTGTAGTTACTAAATTACCTTGTTCTTGAGCTAGCTCTAACATAGCTGAACTGTATTTATCTGCTACAATTTCTGTGCTCATAATATCACAACCCTATCGTTTTACTATCAAGTTTCGCAATAGCGTCTTCAATTAATTTTGTATTAGTTTCGCTGTCCATATCTTTTGCTACAACCTTAGTCGCCATTGCAACAGATAAGGAAATAACTTCGTTACGCAAATTATTCATAGCACGATCACGTTCGTTTACGATATCTTGACGAGCTCGTTCTTTTTCACGTTCAATTTGTTCACGAGCTGCTGCCAATTGTTCACGCGTAGTCGCTTCTGCTTGTTGCACTGCCTTTTCAACGATTTCTTGAGCTTCTTGGCGTGCATTCGCTATTTGCGCAGCATAATCAGCTTTGAATTGCTCCGCTTCATTACGAGCAGCTTGAGCATCTGCTAAATCCTTAGCAATGCGTTCTTTACGCTCTTGCATCATAGAAACCAATGGTTTATATGCAAAACGGGCCAAAATCCAAACTAATATAAAAAAGTTTAGCATTTGAGCAAGAATTGTCCCTAGCGTTAAATCTACCAAGGTCGTTCCTCCTCGCTATTATCTGAACAATAAAATGAAAGCAACTACTACGCCGATGATAGGCATAGCTTCGATTAAGCCGATAGCTACGAACATTGTGGACATTAATTGACCGCGCAATTCAGGTTGGCGTGTAATACCTTCAATAACTTTACTAGCCACCATGCCGTCACCAATACCTGCCGCGATAGCACCACAACCTACTGCGATTGCCGCAGCTAATGCGAATAAACCTTGAACTTCCATAATAAATCCTCCATTAAAATTAATGTTCTTCACTTAATGCCATGCCTAAATAGTTGGCTGTTAGAACTGTAAAAATAAAAGCTTGAATGATACCAATAAATAAACTAAAAGCCATCCAAATCCATGGTATAGGTACGAACCAAGGCAATTTATAAAGGATTTCCAATAAAATTTCGCCAGCTACAATATTACCAAATAGACGGAAAGCTAATGTAATAGGTTTTGCTATTTCTTCAAATATATTTAGAACTAGCATAGCCTTATAAGGCTGTAAGAAATGATTAAAATAAGATAAGCCCTTAACTTTAATCCCCATTCCCCACACTATAAAGCTACTGCACAATGCAAGTGCTGCTGTTGTATTAATATCCGCCGTAGGCGAAGTAACAGCATGTAGCGTTGGCAACGTTCCAAGCTCATTACCAACAAAGATAAATAAGAAGAATGTGAATAACAATGAACTCACCATCGGCCAGTGTTTCCCAAGCGTTGGCGATAATTGACCTTCTAATGCTTCCAATATAGTTTCCATTACATTTTGAACACCCGAAGGCACTAATGCTCGATTTCGCGTAGCAAGCACGGAAATGATGATGACGATCGCCATCGTAATCCACGTAGCAATTAAGGTATCGATGTTAAACGATAAACCTAGCCACTGTACTACTTGATGGTGACCCGTATGCAGTTCCACAGACTCAACCCCTTTCTCACGTAGCAATATAAATTTTATATATATCCATATAATATATATCTATGTATTATCATACCTCTTTATAGGTATATAATCAACACTTCCAGAGTAAACAATTCGCAATTTACATATCAAAAATGCATTTTATGCATTTAAAATTTATGATAGAAATGCAATTAATCCTTATTTCATGCTATTCAATCATATCGTCCAATGCAATACATTTTATTACTTACTTAATCGCCAAAATACGATATACAATACAGGCTGTATAAGTACAACTGAAATCAATAAACTTTCAGCTCGTACACCAGGTATTTGCAATCCTATAACTACGAAGGCGCCAATCAAAGCCAATCGCCACATCATTTGACGTCGTGCTTTAGCTACTGCCTGATGTGGATTGCCATATGCGAGCCCTTTATTATGTAACCCTAACAGTACTAAATAAACCATCATGGTCAACATGCCCCACAACCAACCAAGCACGTACTGATTCCAACCCACAATATATTGGACAAGTAGGCCTAAAAAGGTAACAAAAAAACAGGCCCATAGCACATGACGTATGAATTTAATATACTGATTCATAAATACCTCACTATTTAACCTGTTTATATAACATATAAAAGCCTGTTACGGCACCGATTAATCCAAGAATAACCATGCATAATGGCATGGTATCCATCCATATATCCAGTTTATATCCTATCCAGATAAATCCACCGATACAAAATAGAAGGGTCAGCCCTGCCGATGTAGCCATCGCCAGAGCTTTCACCATATCCTTGTCCATATTATTTACCAAATCGATTAGGACGATTAGCATCGCCTAAGAACTCATGACGTAAAGCTTGCAAGATACGATCAGATGCTTTGCCATCACCATATGGGTTGACCGAATTCGACATGGTCTTATACGCTGCTTCATCATGCAATAGCTCATAAGCAGCTTTATATACCGCATCTTTATCGGTACCTACAAGGCGTACTGTACCAGCATCAACTGCCTCTGGGCGTTCTGTAGTATCACGCAATACGAGAACTGGTTTACCGAGAGCTGGTGCCTCTTCTTGGATTCCACCAGAATCTGTAAGAATTAAGTAGGACTTAGCCATCAAGTTTGCAAATGGCTCATAATCTAGAGGGTCAATTAATGTTACGCGAGCAACATCGCCCAATTCCTCTTCTACGACTTGGCGAACTTTAGGATTCTTATGAACAGGGAACACTACTTGAATATCATCAAAATCATTCAACAAATCACGAATAGCTTGATATACATGACGCATAGGTTCCCCTAAGTTTTCACGACGATGTGTGGTAACAAGTACAGTGCGCTTATTAGGATCAAGTGCATTGATTGCAGCATCGTCAAATACGTAATTATCTTTTACAGTTGTATCTAATGCATCAATTACAGTATTACCGGTTACATATAGGTGGTCTGTATTAATATTTTCTCGTTTCAAATTGGCTTCAGAACTAGCAGTAGGAGCAAAATGATACGTTGACAAAGATCCTGTCAACTTACGATTCATTTCCTCTGGGAATGGAGAATAAATATCACCGGTACGAAGACCGGCCTCTACATGGCCTACGGGAATTTCTTGATAAAATGATGCCAACGCACCTGCAAAGGTTGTTGTCGTATCACCATGAACGAGTACCACATCAGGTTTTGCTTCTTCTAAAACGGATTTTAATCCCATCAATGCACGATTTGTTACATCGTACAACGTTTGACCTTGGCTCATGATATTCAAATCATAATCAGGCGTAATGTCAAACAGACGTAACACTTGGTCGAGCATATCCCTATGTTGTGCTGTTACAGTTACAATTGGCTCCATATCTGGTGCCGCTTCCAAGGCTTTTACTAGCGGAGCCATTTTGATTGCCTCTGGTCTTGTACCAAAGATAGTCATTACTTTCAACATTTACTCATCCTCCACAGAGTCTAATAAAAAAAGGGGCGCATTGCGCCCCTACATTGGTTACTCTTTTTTAGAGTCATCATCTGAATGCTCTAATGCTTTTTCCAATTCTTTGCGATCAAACGAAATAGTCTCATCTAAATCGCTACGTTCAATTGTAGGGCGTGGTAAGGGATGTCCCGCCGCATCACTATGTGTAATAACACCTAAGCGACGAGCCACATAGATACTACATAGGAAAATAGCTAAGACTAGTACGCAACCAATCCAAGCATTAACCTCTGCAACGATAACCGAAACACCACCAAAGATAGCTGTAACGGCATACATCATCAATACTGCTTGTTTTTGAGATAATCCTTGTGCCAACAAACGATGGTGTACATGACCTTTATCGGGTTTAAAGATAGGTCTTCCACTAATCTTACGGCGTACGATAGCAAACAATGTATCTAATATAGGTAAACCAAGAACGATCGCTGGTACAACTAAAGCAATAGTAGCTGCCGTTTTAACGGTACCCATAACAGATATAGCTGCTAAGGTATAGCCAAGGAGCATCGATCCGGTATCCCCCATGAATATCTTAGCGGGATTAAAATTATACCGCAAGAAACCTACCGTAGCACCTGCAAGAGCTAATGCAATACAAGCTAAATCAATTTGACCTAATTGTAATGTCATCGCACATACGGCAATACAAGCGATAAAGGAAATCCCTGCTGCCAAGCCATCAAGCCCATCGATAAGATTGACAATGTTTGTAAATCCTACAATCCAAAATATGGTCAACGGAATGGCCCAATACTTCAAATAAACGACACCACCCCAAGGAAGGTTGATAAAGTCTACGCGAATATCATAGGCCACGAGAATGGCAGCAGCAATAATTTGCCCCATCAATTTCGTTTTCGGCTCAATTTGTCGGATATCGTCCCATATACCAACAAGTACTAAAATTACAGTCCCCAATACGAACCCGAATAATTTATGGTCATGAGGAATACTATTATTAAATAGCACAGATCCTATAAAACCAAGGAAAATAGCCAATCCACCAAGACGCGGAATAGCACCATGATGCACTTTACGAGCATCAGGTTTATCAATGGCCCCTACGGCAATAGCAAATCGCTTAACCAAGGGGGTTAGTGCAAAGGTTATGACGAGAGCCAACACAAAGGCCCACACATAATCAGGCACATACTCACTCATAAGTACACCTCCAACAACTCGAATTCTATAAATTCGAGGCTTCAACTTAGTTTGTTAAGCTGCGAATAGGTGCTGGAATACGACCGCCACGAGCAATAAACTCAGCCGCACTGTATGGGCTTACTTCAATAATTGGAGCATAGCCAAGAAGGCCGCCAAATTCAACAACTTCACCAACGGTTTTACCAGGAACTGGAATAACGCGTACAGCTGTTGTTTTATTATTAATCATGCCAATAGCGGATTCGTCGGCGATAATAGCAGAGATTGTATCTGCTGATGTGTCGCCAGGAATAGCAATCATATCAAGACCTACAGAGCATACACAAGTCATGGCTTCTAATTTATCAAGGGATAGACTACCGCAAGATACGGCATCAATCATACCTGCATCTTCAGAAACCGGAATGAAAGCACCACTTAAACCGCCTACGTGAGAGGATGCCATAAGGCCACCCTTTTTCACTGCATCGTTTAACAATGCTAATGCGGCTGTAGTGCCATGGCAACCACAGGAAGATAAGCCCATTTCTTCAAGTACATGAGCTACAGAGTCACCTACTGCCGGTGTTGGTGCCAAAGACAAGTCGATGATGCCAAATGGTTTACCAAGTCGACGAGATGCCTCTTGTGCTACCAATTGTCCAACACGTGTAATTTTAAACGCCGTACGTTTAATGGTTTCGGCCACAACATCAAATGGTTCGCCACGAACTGCTTCAAGCGCATGTTTTACAACACCTGGGCCAGATACACCTACGGAAATAGCGCTATCACCTTCAGTTACACCGAAGAAAGCACCGGCCATAAATGGATTATCTTCTACAGGATTACAGAAAATAACGAGCTTAGCACAACCAAGTGCATCATTACTTTTAGTAAGGTCAGCCGTCTTTTTAACGATAATGCCCATATCCCGAACTGCATCCATGTTGATACCTGTTTTAGTGGAACCAACACCAACAGAACTACAAACGATATCTGTAGTCGCTAACGCTTCAGGAATAGAATCAATAAGAATACGGTCAGCTTTGGTCGCACCTTTCGTAACGAGTGCAGAAAAGCCACCGATAAAGTTAACACCCACAGTTTTAGCTGCGCGATCAAGCGCTTCTGCAATTGGTACATAAGATGTTAAATCACTGCCCCCAGCCACTAAGGAAATCGGTGTTACAGAAATACGTTTATTGATGATAGGCACACCAAATTCACGTTCAATATCCTCACCGGTCTTAACCAAGTGTTCAGCTTCTTTGGTAATACGGTCATAAATGCGATCGCAGAGTTCTTTACCAGAGCTAGATGCACATTCTAACAAGCTAATGCCCATCGTAATGGTACGCACATCGAGCTTGTTATCATGAATCATCTGATTCGTTTCAAGAATATTGTCGATAGATAACATGTGCGCCTCCTTATCCTACGCGGTGCATGCTAAGGAAAATATCAGCATGTTGCGCACGAATTTCTACGCCTAATGTTTTACCGAGTTCGGATAAAGCATCTTGAATAGATGTTAAATCCTTTACGTCGTCAGTTTCGGTTTCACACATCATAATCATATTAAACAAACCATCTAAAATCGTTTGGTTGATAGATAAGATATTTACTTTATGGTCTGCCAAAATACTGCTGACACCAGCAATGATACCTACACGGTCGACACCAACTACGGTAACTACTAATTTCATACAATCACCTTTTCTGACTCACTACAAACTATGTAAATGAAAATTCATTCTATAAACTATATTAATATATTATATCACATATATCATATTAAGAGCGTGAAAACTTTATGAGAATCCTCATTCAGTCTCTATGGTGCTATTTAATGCGGCATTGACAATTTCCTCACCTGCAGTGAGTAGTGCTACAAGGCCTAAATCGCCTTTGTAACTTTCACCATAAATCTTGTATAAATCTTCTGTACCAGATGGTCTAGCTACGAACCACCCTTTATCAGTTTCTACGCGTACACCATCGATTGGCATATCATTGTACAGTGATGTAGTACGAATATTCGTAATTGGATCACCATCAACAGTAGTGGCAGTAATCAATTCAGCACTCATTTGTTTTAGGATTTGTTTTTGCTCTTTTTTGCACGGTGCATCAATACGACCAAATCTTGGATTGCCAAACTCCTCTACAAATCCATCAGCCATTTTTAATGCAGATTTCCCCATAACCGCTATGATTTCCATGCTTAATAAAGCCATAATCATACCATCTTTATCAGTAGTCCACACAGTACCATTCTTTTTCAAGAAGGAAGCTCCCGCACTTTCTTCACCACCTATACCAATGGCACCATCAAATAAAAGTTGTGAAAAATATTTAAAGCCCACAGGCACTTCAAACACAGGAATTCCAGCATCAGCAGCCCACTTATCAATCATAGTAGTGCATACGACAGTCTTACCAACACCCTTATTTTTCCATCCGCGCGTGGTAAATAAATAGCGAGCTGCTAGTGTAAAAAATGTATTAGCTGATATAAGTCCACTGGATACCACGATGCCATAGCGATCATAATCAGGGTCATTACCAACTGCTAAATCAAAGTCCCTGATTCGATTAATAACCGAAGTCATCACATGAGTGGATGAACAGTCCATACGAACTTTGCCATCATGGTCGTATGTCATAAAACTAAAAGTCGGGTCATACTCATCATGAATGATGGTTAGATTGAGACCATATCGTTCCTTGATAGCTTTCCAATAACTGGCACCACTACCACCTAATGTGTCAACCA
This sequence comes from uncultured Veillonella sp., assembly GCA_963539855.1. Taxonomy (GTDB): domain Bacteria; phylum Bacillota; class Negativicutes; order Veillonellales; family Veillonellaceae; genus Veillonella. Next base: position 25,234 of record CAUTOY010000005.1, on the reverse strand, counting down.
ATACCTTTGGACCGGCCGCCTTAATGGCCTCCATATTAATAACATCGCCCAATTCTTCCACATATAAGCCTTTATAGTCATATGGCACTTGTGCGCTAGATTCAATATTATCAATACTAATACGCTTAAAGCCTTCGCTTTCACAATACGCAGTCAAATACTCGTTGGCACGTATCTCGATCCATTTTGTCACCACCGTATCGGCAGGACCACCGATAATCGTATTATATTTAATGCCACCATTATCAGGGGGGTTGTGAGATGGCGTAATAATGATGCCATCCGCCTTATCGTCATGCTCTTCATTGTATCGAATAATAGCGCGTGATACAGACGGAGTTGGAACGAAATCCATGTCACAATCTACCATGGCTGTAACACCATTGCCAGCTAGCACCTCGAGAACTGTCACAAGTGCTGGCTGTGATAATGCATGCGTATCTTGGCCTACGAATATAGGACCAGTAGCACCAAATTTTTTACGACCATCACAAATGGCTTGTGTAATAGCCGCCACATGAAGGTCTGTAAATGTACCATCTACGGAGGTACCACGATGGCCAGATGTACCGAATGAAACTAATTGTGTAGGATTTGTCATATCTGGAACATTGTCAAAATACGCATCTACAATGGTCTGTACATCTATAATATCTTGTTCTTGAACAGGTTTTCCTGCTAATGCATGAGCCATGCTAGCCTCCTTATTCTAATCTTTGTGTTCTATATAATGAGCATTGTCCTTACATTCTTTGACGAGATTTTCTATCGGCGTCGGCACGACAGGCGTAGTGAATCCTTTGCCGATAACCTCTTGTGCATCTGTGATGAGAATGAAAGCCTCATTATCCACTTCTTCTATAACTTCTTTTAATTTATTGACTTGTAGCAAATTAACAGCTACCATCACAATCTGTTTCGGCGTTCTAGTATAAGCACCGATACCATTGATAATCGTCGCACCACGGCCAACCTTACTAATGACCGCATCACAAACCTCATAGGTTCGATAGGTAATGATGAAAGCCACCTTTCGTTGATTAAATCCAATGACGACCTTATTTGTAATAATCGTATATACATACAACGATACGAGTGTAACCGCTACGGCCTCTAAGCCAACCACAAACACAGCAACTGCTAAGATAGCAGCATTGATGACACTATTAATGGATCCCATTTGAAGTCCATAGTATTTTCGAACAATCAATGCTATTGGATCAAGACCACCTGTATTACCGCCAACGCGATACACCATACCGAGGCCTACACCCGTTGTAATCCCAGCCATCATGGAACTCAACAATGGATCAGAAATGACCATATTGTATTGCAAGAAGTCAAAGGCATCTACCATCCAGGACAACATGACGGTGCCGTACAAGGTATTAACCACAACGCGCTTACCCAGCCAATGCCAAGCCGCCCAAAATATAGGAATGTTTAAAATCACATTCCATGTACCGACGGAAAGTCCTGTGAGGTAATAGAGTATAAGACCAATACCACTAATTCCGGTACTCACCAATTTGTGCGGTAACACAAACGCGTCGATGCCAGCGCCAAAAATAGCACAGCCAATGGCAACGATTATACATTGATATATATCATCCTTATATTTAGACCACATATAGGCCTCCCTAAATTGCCATTTCACTATAAATATTCTATAATTAATTAATTGAATATATAGCATTATCACTATATATACATACATATACAGTTTCATCATAAACTACTTAATGTTTATTTTCAATCATTTTTAATCTCATGTACGAATGGTATAGAAATTTGTACAAATCATATATCGCATCGAGGATTTTATGTCAAGAAGTATCGAACAATTAGGTCATAGTAAAATCAATATCGGCCTTGCTATTACTGGTAAACGCGATGACGGATATCACAATATCGACAGTATATTCCAATCTATTCGTTTAGCGGACTCCATCTACTTTGCCAAACATCACTCCGTTGTATTCTCCGGTGTTGCACCAGAGTTACCACAATATATTCAAGATCTCATTCCCTATGATGAACGCAATTTAGCATTAAAAGCATTGCGCGAAGTACAAAAGTATACAGGCTGTAAGGCAGGCGCCGCTATTCACCTCATGAAACGCGTACCCGCAGCGGCAGGTCTTGGCGGTGGCAGCGCAGATGCAGCAGCGATGCTACTAGGTCTCAATAAGTTTTGGGATTTGCGCCTCACCATGGATGAGTTGATGACATTAGGTGCTAAACTCGGATCCGATGTACCATTCTTATTAAAAGGTGGCACTGCTCGTGGTACAGGCCGCGGCGAAGAACTCGTCTATTCCCCATCCCCTGAACCTCATTGGCTATTATTGGTAAAACCTGAAATTTCTGTATCTACTGCAACGGCATATGGTCGTTATAATGGCAAGTCCAACGCAACATCAGATACAATTACTAATGTATTGCACCATTTAGAACAAAATGATATGTATGGGGCTTTCACAAATAGCGCTAATACATTTGAAGAATTATTATTCCCTGATTACGAAGAACTGATTACTTGTAAAGAATTCTTTACGAACCGTGGATATCCAACCATCATGACTGGTAGTGGCCCTACCATGGTTGTCTTATTAGAAAAGCCGAACCAAGCATTGTCCTTACAAGAAGAAATCAAAAAATCTGGCCATAACTGGCTTTCACTAATTACGAAAACCTGCACACAGGAGGAGGTACAATGACAAAACGATTACAACCTATACGTCTAGATGCCTATAAACCATTAAGCGAAGTAGTGAGTGAAACATTGCGCTCAGCCATTCAGAACGGCACCCTTAAACCGGGCGAGCGCCTCATGGAAATCCCCCTCGCAGAAGAGCTCGGTGTGAGCAGAACTCCTATCCGCGAAGCTATTCGCAAGCTCGAACTTGAGGGATTTGTCGTTATGGTTCCACGTCGCGGCACCTATGTGGCAAATATTTCGTTAAAGGATATTACCCAAGTATTCGAAATCCGTTCCGCCCTTGAAGAATTAGCCGCCGGCCTTGCAGCAGAGCGCATTACAAGCGATGAAATAGAAACGCTAGAGCGCATGCTCGTAGAAATCGGCGATTACATGGAAAACAAAGATATGGATAGTGTAGTGGCCGCAGACGTAGCATTTCACGAGGTCCTCTACAAGGCTTCTCGCAATGAACGCTTAGCAGACATCGTTCACAACTTGCGCGAACAAACATACCGATTCCGCAGCTTTTCCATGAACCAACCAGGTCGCTTGCGCAAAACGTGGGAAGAGCATCGCCTCTTGGTCGAAGCCATCGCATCCCATAACGCAGTACAAGCGCGTAAACTAGCGCGCATCCACATGGAACATTCTGAACAAACCTTATTACAAGGCATGGAGGATGCCAAGTCCTTTAGTACAGAGAATATATAATGCCAGAAAATCCTAAATGGCTACATACTACACGCATACATAGATATAAATCGTATTTATGTATGCGTGTTTGTTATATTCTATAGAAGAATATTTCATTTTTTGGTACAATAAATACAAATTTTATAGTGTTATTAAAGAAAGGTTAGTTTTATGGAAGCTCTACTCAATGATGCAGTCTCCACGGTCAATACCTACCTGTGGAACTACTTAATCATCTTTATTCTCATCGGTGCTGGTCTATTCTTTACGATGACCACTGGTGCCGTTCAAATCCGCATGTTTAAGGAAATGGTTCGCCTTGTCGCGTCTGGTGCTGGTTCTAAAACAGAAAAAAACCACGTATCCTCATTCCAAGCATTCTGCGTTAGTACCGCATCTCGTGTAGGTGTTGGTAACATCGCTGGTATCGCTATCGCCGTTGTACTCGGTGGTCCTGGTGCCGTGTTCTGGATGTGGGTTATCGCCCTTATCGGTGCTGCTACTGGCTTTATTGAAAGTACACTAGCACAAATTTACAAGGAACCTGTTGCCAAAGGCGGTTTCTATGGCGGTCCTGCCTACTATATCCGCTATGGTCTTAACAACAAATTTCTAGCAGTTTTATTCGCTATTTTAATCAGTATTACCTATGGTTGGATTTACAACTCTGTACAAGCCAACACATTGGCTGCCTCCCTTCAAATTTTCAACTTTGATGTAGCTTATACGGGTATTGTTGTAGCCGTACTTGTTGGTCTCATCATCTTTGGTGGTATCAACCGCGTTGCAAAAGCATCTGAAATCATCGTTCCAATCATGGCTGTTCTTTACATCGCTACTGCATTATTCGTAGTCATCTCCAATATCAGCCAATTCCCTCATGTGATCTATACAATCATTACATCTGCATTTGAACCATCTGCAGCTGGTGGCGGTCTATTGGGCGCTACAGTAATGAATGGTATCAAACGTGGTCTATTCTCCAACGAAGCCGGTGAAGGTTCTGTACCAAACGCAGCTGCTACAGCCGCTGTTAATCACCCTGTTGAACAAGGTCTTGTTCAAGCATTCGGTGTATTCCTTGATACATTCATTATCTGTACAGCATCTGCGTTTATCGTTCTCATGGTTGGCGACTATAGCACGACCGGTCTTACAGGTGTAGCACTTGTGCAACACAACCTAGCTCAAGAGCTTGGTTCCTGGGCGCCTACAGCTGTTGCCATATTCATTGTAATGTTCTCCTTTAGTTCTCTTATCGGTAACTACTATTATGGTGAAATCAACATCAGCCACTTAACAGACAAAAAATATTATCTCCATTTATTCCGTATCGGTGTAATCCTTATGACATTCATCGGTTCTATCGCTTCCCTTGATCTCGTGTGGAACTTAGCCGATTTATTCATGGCGTTCTTAGTGTTAACAAACATTAGCTCCATTGTCCGCATGGGCCGTACAGCAGGTCTCGCGCTTGATGATTACATCAAACAACGTAAAGCTGGTATCGATACGCCTGTATTTAACCGTTCCGTTCTTAATCATACATTTGGTGTTGTATGGTGGGGCGAAGGTCAAACCACAGACTCCTCTGTACCTGCTACACCTGTAGAAGATACAATAGAAAAATAATATATACTAATTCTTAGGGTCTTTATTCTTCGGAATAAGGGCCCTATTTTTTGTGAAAGCTCTAACTATTTTAAAACCATATCCAACTATAGAATATAGTTAACATTGTATGTAGGGTATTGATTCGTCCATGTCGAATACAATACATAGCAAGACATTTAAACAATCCATTGATTCTGAATTATCAGGAGGACTTTTATATGCAAAACTATAATCCCTATGAAAATATGTTAAACACACTTGATGTAGCGGCCGAAAAGCTTGGCTATACAAGAAATGATTACGAAGTATTGCGCCATCCAGAACGGGAGTTAAAGGTATCTGTTCCACTCCAACTAGATAATGGCGAAGTTCGCGTATATGAAGGCTATCGTTGCCAACACTCCACATTGCGTGGCAGTGCTAAAGGCGGTCTTCGTTTCCACCCAGATTCTGATGAAAACGAAGTGCGTGCATTAGCTGCATGGATGACCATTAAAAATGCTATTGCTAATATCCCTTATGGCGGCGGTAAAGGGGGTATCAAGGTTGATCCTAAAACATTAAACCCTCGCGAATTAGAACGGTTAACGCGTAACTTTGTACGTCGCATTGCACCTATTATCGGCGTTAACACAGACGTTCCTGCTCCAGATGTAAATACAAATGCACAGATCATGAGCTGGATTGTTGACGAATATAGCACATTAAAAGGCGAATGGAGCCCAGGTATCGTTACAGGTAAACCTATTGAAGTAGGCGGTTCCTTAGGTCGTAACGAAGCTACCGGTCGCGGTTGCCTCATCGCATTGCAATGCTATTTAGCTAAAAAAGGCTTAGATATTAAGAACATGACTGTCGCCGTTCAAGGCTTCGGCAATGTAGGTTCCGTAGGCGCTCGCCTCATTGCAGAAGCGGGTGCTAAGGTTGTAGCTATCGGCGACGTAGCCGTTAACCTATACAATCCAAATGGTCTCAATGTTGAAAAAGCTTATGAATACGCTAATTCTCATGGTCGTTCCTTGGTTGGTTACTCCGAGCCAGGCATGACTACTATTACCAGTCAAGAATTGTTAGCCCAAGATGTAGACATCCTCTATTTAGCAGCCCTTGAAAATCAACTTAACAAGGACAACATGGAAAATGTACGCGCTAAGATTATTTTAGAAGGTGCTAATGGACCAACTACAAATGATGCGGACAAATACTTCTTTGAAAAAGGTATCGATATTATTCCTGACGTACTTGCCAATGGTGGCGGTGTAGTTGTATCCTACTATGAATGGGTGCAAAACAAGGCCGGCTTCTACTGGTCTCTAGAAGAGGTAAATGAACGCCTCACTAGAAATATGCAAAACAGCTTTGAAGCAGTATGGCAAATGCAACAAAAATACAATGTTGCGCCTCGCTTAGCTGCATACATGGTAGCTCTCGAACGACTTGTCATCGAAGCAACACTTCGTGGCTACAATTGCTAAGATTATTCTCCAACAATTTCATATAGTAAAAGGACTGGCTTTCCATTGTGAAAGTCAGTCCTTTTCTGTTATATACTATGTAGTTATTTAATGGCATTCATCAAAGCGGCTACTGTACGGCGAGATGCGAGAGCTTTTACCAATGTAGCACCTACGATGCCTGGAATTGTTTGACCAATCAATAAATTGATGACCAACGCCCAGTACGGAACACCTACGAGTGGGCTAAGCCATAATGGCACGCACAAAGCAGGTACCAAGATGATTGGTAACATTGCCCACCATGCACTTAGACCTGCACGGCGCATCAATACAATAATGCCTGTCGTCAACACACCAACACCAAAGCCACCTACCATATCAAGGATGCCAAGGCCACCGAACAGGAAATTAGAAATGAGGTTACCTATGCCCATAGGAACGATTAAGAACGGAAAGGCATAAGCAAGTGCATATAAAGATGTAGCTATACGAATTTGGTACGCACCGAAGGAAATTCCTTGGGTTAGATAAATAAGAACAATATACAATGCTACTACCATAGCAGAAATCGTCAATTTTCGTGTAGAAATCATGCACTCACCTCCTTTTCAATAAAAAAGAGCATGGCAAAACTACCATGCTCGAATGTGCTTATGTTTTCCGTAGTTTTGTTTAGAGACAGGATGGTTTCAAACTGTCTTATGAAGTTGTTCGCCGTTTGGCGGTATGATTATCATATCATAATTCTTTAATTTCGGCTAGGTATCGTTCTGAGAGCAGAATTGACTACTTCTACAACCGCTCCAGCTAGCTTAACGGTCTTCGGCCAAGGGCCTTGACCTACTAAAGTCGCTCTGTAGAAGTAGTCAATTCTTTAGCATAACGTTATATGCTCAATTGCATTCTTTACGTTATTCTAACATCAGCCTGCCAAACAGCGCTTAATTATAAGGCTGGATCTTCTATGCCGTTTGCGCGGAAGGCTTCTTGGCGGTCGATGCAGGTGCCGCAATGGCCGCACGGGCGGTCGCCACCTTCGTAGCAGGACCAGGTGAGTTGGTATGGCACGCCTAAGCGTAGTCCTTCCCGGACTACGTCGGCTTTGTTGCTATTGATGAATGGTGCTTCGAGGGAACATTCTTTGCCGGATCCTTCAAAGATAGCATCGCCCATGGATGTATAGAATATTTCTGTACAGTCTGGATAGGCATTACCAGCTGCATCATCAGCATGGGCTCCATAGTAAATATAGCCACAATCAAGGGATAAGGCTAAGGATGCCGCAGCGGATAGGAATAGGCCATTTCTAAATGGTACATAGGTACTAACAGGTCCTTCCCCATGTTCGTCTTGTTGCTCCTTATAGGAACCAGTAGGAACCGCCTCTGTAGACTGTGTTAATAAGGATGAGTTGCTAAATGCAAACAGTTTTGTTACATCCATCGTTTTTCCTTCTATGCCATAGTATGCTAGTACTTTGGCTGCAGCTTCCAGTTCTTTGCTATGTTTTTGGCCGTATTGTATGGATAAGGGCACTACATTTTCTTTTCCAAATCGCTCAATGGCGAGCGCCAAACATGTCGTGCTGTCTACGCCGCCACTAAATAATACAACGGCTTTTTGCTTTTGTGCCATTGTTCCTCCTTATGAAAGCCTCATCCGAAGATGAGGCTTTGTTCATTAATATAGATATAAGAAACTAAGCTTTCACCATATCACATATTATAATTCAATATCGAGTTCTACTGGACAGTGATCACTGCCAAAGATTTGTTGATGGATTTTTGCTTCTTTAATTTTGTCGTCTAAGCGTTTAGATGTAATAAAGTAGTCAATTCTCCATCCCACGTTTCTGTCGCGAGCCTTGCCCATATAGGACCACCAGCTATATTCATCAACCGCATCAGGATACAAGTAACGGAATGTATCGGTAAATCCAGATTCCAACAATTCTGTCATCTTAGCCCGTTCTTCATCAGAGAAGCCCGCATTCTTACGATTTGTTTTAGGATTTTTCAAATCGATTTCATTGTGAGCCACATTGAGGTCCCCACAGAGAATAACAGGTTTCTTTTTATCCAATTCTAATAGGTATGCACGGAACGCATCTTCCCAAGTCATACGGTAATCAAGACGCGCCAATTCACGTTGGCTATTCGGTGTATAGCAACAAACGAGATAAAAATTATCGTATTCAGCAGTAATAACACGACCTTCTTGATCATGTTCTTCAATGCCGATACCATTTGTTACAGCAATCGGTTTAATGCGAGTAAATACTGCAGTTCCGCTATATCCTTTTTTCACTGCACTATTCCAAAACTGTTCATAGCCTGGTAGTTCTAACTCAATTTGATGTGGCTGTAATTTTGTTTCTTGCAAGCAAAAAATATCCGCATCTAATTCGTTAAAGGAATCAATAAAGCCTTTTGTTACGGCCGCTCGCAATCCATTTACATTCCAAGATATTAATTTCATTGATACTCCTTATAAGGTATTTATATACAATATTATGTGTGAAAGCTAGCTTTCACGAGCATGTTTATGTTTGCGATCATGCTTTGCCTGAGCCCGTGCTTGTCGCACAGCTTCATTAGCTTTCATTTCATTTTCCTTACGATATCTAAAGTAATTTGCCACAACGGATAATAAGAAAATAATCATCACTGTTACATTAAATAAGCCAGGACCGTAAGTATACAAATGATAGCATAAATAAGCAAAAGCAACGACCGATAATATATGGTTTAAGATTCTCATAATGTTTCAACCCCCGTTTGAATTGGGAATTCATCATAGGTCACCCAATCACTGGAACTGCCTACGTATAACGCAGAATTAAGACCTGCTTCACTCATCACAAGTAGCGCATTACATGCAGTCACACCAGAACCACAATAGGTAACAACCGGTTTTTGTTGATAAATTTCATTATAGAACTCATTTTCTAAGTCCTTAACAGAACGTGGTCCTTCCGAGGTATAACCGCTTTCATAAAAATGATTAACAGCCCCAGGAATATGCCCTGTCATGCCATCCATCGCGTCTACTACAGAGCCATCATAACGTTCCGGTGCACGGGCATCAATGATAACATGAGAACCAGACTTACTAGCCTCCAACACCTCGTTGCGACTCATAGTCATATCAGTTTGCAGTGTATAGTTAAACGTTGTGGGCTCAGTAGGCAAAGGTGTCGGATCCTTAGTCAACAAATGACCTTCTTTCACCCACCGTTCAATACCACCCGATAAAACGCGTACATCTTTAAGACCCATATAGCGCAATGTCCACCAGAGGCGACCAGCCAGAAAAATCCACGAATCATACACAACGACTTTAGAGTGTTCATTAATACCAAATGTTTCAAAAGTTTTGGCTAACTGTTCCATATCTGGCAACGGATGACGACCACCATGCTCACCGATAGGGCCCGTCAAATCTTTATCTATATCTACAGGAAAAGCGCCTTTGATATGGCCTCGTTTATAATCTTGAAACCCTCTTGCATCAAGAATGATCACTTCATCCATGATAGGTAATAATTCATTAGGAGTGATGAAATTAGACATAATAACTCCTTTCATATGATTATATCGAAAAATACAAATCTATTAATACCATTATATACGAGAGGGCCAGGATATACAAATGAATCTTAATTATAAGCGGCTATATAATGCATCAACGGCTTCTATATCTGCTGGCAACCAATCAACAGAATATAAATCTTCTTTTGTCAGCCATTTAGCTGCTTCGTGTTCTAACAATCTCACATGTGAGTCTTCTGTTAGCGTACACAAATAACAATGCATAGTAAGATCAAATTTTTCATAACCATTATAGTTAACCGTAATTAATCTTTCTCCTACATTAATATTTGCCCCTAATTCTTCTTTTATTTCGCGTATTAAAGCTTCAGCATGAGCCTCACCAGGTTCAATCTTACCGCCCGGAAATTCCCAACCATCTTTTAAATCACCATACCCACGTTGAGTCGCTAATATAGCATTTCCCTTCTGAATTATGGCAGCAACAACTTCTATATGTTTTCTAGTCATTATATAATCCACACCTATCCATTTAATAAATAGTCATATATATCATCTCGCACAGGAATATCTAATCTATACTCAAGCTCTACAGCCTTTGTATTACTTGCCATCATAATTTCCTCTGCATTCTCTCTCCCTGTCGAGTGAATGGGACCTAAATAATAAAATTCTTTTGACTCTTCATCATCTTTATTTTTACGCATAAATAAGTGCATTGCAACACCTAGTTCATCTGCATCAAACGCGGTTATTACATCGTCAGATGTAAAGGACCGATTATTTTTAGAGATTGCTTTTAGCAAAGTAGGAGACTCAAATCTATCCTCATATTTTATGCTATCCTGTATTCCTTCATCTTTATGATAGTTTATAAATAGAGGATATGTCTTGGTGTCACGATGATATTTATATCCACCTATATTTAACGGTACTTCATTTTGAGGCCACTCTAACAACTGACATACTTGCTCATAATTATATTTTTCATAAAGAGCAAATGGCGTAGGCTCCAAGATTGATGGTCTATATTTACTATGATATCTATCTAGGCCAAATTCTATGAGCTCTTTAATATGTTCTCTAAAAGCATCATCTTCTAGCGTCTTTTTAAAAGTATTTGATATGGAATAGTCACAACCGTCAGCCTCAATAAATATACAATCTTTAAAAGTCTTTTTAGTTAATGACACGGAAAACTGATTGCTTAAAAGATTAATGAGATTCGTTTTTCCAATATCAGATAATTCAACATTATATTCTCTTCTTAAAAGGTCCGTTACAGATTGAATGATATTATTCTGACCTGCTAACAGAAGTTGTAATGCTAATAAATCTCTAACGCGCATCCCCGTCGCTAATTTTTGAGAGATAAAGTGTAACATTTGTTCCTGAATTGGTGTAAAAACAATCTTATAATCTTTATCTTTTATCTGGGTTAAGAAATGATGATATGACTTATATTTATTAAAAATTTTTGTAATATCAATAGATCCATAGTCCTTGAAATCTTTGATTCTAGGTATATGTCCAAGCTTATATTTTAAATCTAGATATGCTTCCTTAATAAGTTTAGCACTACTCAAATTAGCTGTATCTATGGCAGCAAAAATACGTTTTTTAGCTATCGCATCAAAATGAACTGTTGATGTCCCAGGAATAATACGATTGCCAGACTGTACATATTTACGTAGTGTATCCTTGTTATAACTCCTATCACCAGATAAAGCCAACGGTATCATATAGCTATTAGAATAATTACCTATAAAATCTAAGATAACCACATATTCCTTATCTTCAAATTTACGCAACCCACGACCTAACTGCTGAATAAATACGATGGGACTTTCTGTTTGACGTAACATAATGACTTGGTTTACTTCAGGGATATCTACACCTTCATTGAAAATATCTACTGTAAATATATAGTCTAGTTGATCATCCACGAAGCCTTGATAAGCTCCAGTACCAGTCAAACGAGCTATAGCATCTTCACGTTTTGCTTGCGAGTCATCACCAGTCAGCGAAATTGTCCTAAACTTTCTGAGATTAAATGCATCGGATAATTCCTTAGCCTCTTTTTTATTACTGCAGAACACCAATCCCTTAACGCGACTTCCACTATGACCAAAATAACGAATTTTCTCTATGATTTTATCAACGCGTTCCCCTTCCGATAGGTTTGAGAAGCTAATATTATCCTCTTCAAGATTAATTTCTTTGCCTTCAATCCAGAGGTCGCTTATCCCAAAGTAATGGAATGGACATAATAAATCTTCCTCTAGAGCCTGTTCTAAACGAATCTCATAAACAATATTATGGTGAAACAAGTTATATAAATCATATCCATCCGTACGTTCTGGACTAGCAGTCATACCTAATAAGAATTTTGGTTTAAAATAATCAATAATTCTTTGATAACTGTCAGCGCCAGCCCTGTGGACTTCATCAATAATAATACAGTCAAAGTCATCGGGATTATATTTTTGTAAAATCTCATTTCTACCCATCATTTGCATAGTGGAGAATACGAAATCCGCATCAAAACGTTTTACATTACCAGAAACAATACCAAAAGAAATAGATTGATCATCAAAGACCCGTTGAAAACTGCTGAGTGCTTGATTGGCAATTTGCTCACGGTGTACTAAAAATAACAATCGCTTAGGTCGCATCTCTCGCATTGCAAATGCTGCTGCATAGGTTTTACCAGTACCAGTGGCAGAAATTAATAAGCCTCTGCTTTCATTCTGATGACGTAATTCATTAAAGTTATCTATAAACTGCTGTTGCATTAAATTAGGCTCTAACTTCAATGAGCCTTTTAACTTCACCTGTTCAGCAATATTTTTTAGGGAAAGACGATTAGAGCGTTCCCATCTAGGTCGATACCAAGGCAGGAAATCCGAATATCCCATAGTAAACTCGGAATTCCAATACAATTCAAACTCCTCTAATACTTCTTTAGTATAAGTATCATTTACATTAGATTTGGCCCTAGTATTCCATTCTCTATTTTTCTTAAGTGCATTAATTGTTAAATTAGAACTACCTACAATAATTTGATATGATTGTTCTTGTTTAAAAATATACCCCTTCGTATGAAAGCCATGCTTACTACCATTAGTAGTGCAATATACTCGAAGTTCTATATTTTTTAACTGTCCTAAATCATCTAATACTTTAGGGTTATTAAAACCAAGATAATCAGTCGTTAAAATACGCCCCTTTACACCTCGTACTTCTAATTCTTTCAAAATTGGTTTTAGAACTAATAATCCATCATCTGTAATAAAAGCAACGCTAATAAGAAACTCATCACAGCTTCGTAATCCATCTTCAATAGCAGATAAAACATTACGGCCTTCTCCATTAGCAATAAGCTCTGTTGTAAAAATATTATTCATAATATTTGATTCTGACATAGTACACCCCTTATCGGATTATATATGTATACTATTATAGCAGCCAATAAGTTTAACTCCCAGATTAATATACCAAAATAAAATTTCTAATATTTTATATATAATTTTGTATTTATTTTTCTTATTTATTTAATAATTATCAGTTATATGTATCTTTTTTGCCCCTTTAATCTATGCTATAATAATAATGATATCAACTGTATAGAATATAAAGTATAGATATTTTTTTATAAATACGTTTTACAAGGAGTATAGGCAATTGAAAAAGGGTTATATTAAATTAATCTTAGCCGTAATTCTAGGAATTGCTGTTATTGGTGGAGGAATTTATTGCGCATATCACTTCCTATCCAATAAAGCAACTACAATATTATATCGCTCTACTATTGAGGACAAGATTAATGCCTTACGACCTTATATCGAGGCGGCGGATACATTTAATTTAAATAGTGTTGCCTATACCTATCAAATACAACCAACTCTTGAAGAATTGCGCAATCACACACATAATACATCTGTAACATTACCTGACTATAAAAAATTAAAAGCTCAGCTTGAAGCAGCTAAAGAAGAAAGCTCCACACCATATGAGGATGTAAATAAAGCGACAGATGAGTTACTTACCATCTTAACGCAATTAATTCCTGTATCGGAACAACTTCAAAATTACTATACAGATCGAACTTTTGAGAAAGATAATTTCGTAGGTAGTGATAACTTAGCGAGTCAATATGTACCATTAGCAGATCAATTCAATGCGGCATACAATGCATTCGATTTAGCACTTGAAAATCGTAATAACGAATTGTATACAGAACGTATGAAAGAATTCGCTGATGAAAATAGAGTCAATGCAGTTAATTTCATCGAATTAAATATACTATTATCTCAAACCATTGATATTATCGATCCTGATGGTAATACAGATACACAAAAGGTCGAAACCAATCTACAAGAAATTACAAAACGCTTGAATGAATTGCAACCTGGTACAAAACCAGAAACGCAAGCTGCGGTTAAACAATATCAAGATGCTGTAAAAGAATTTATTGCAGAAGCAAGAAATTACATCATTATCAACTCCTCCTATGGCGAAGCATATACGCAATTATATGTAAAATATAATCGCATGATTGGCCGTGCTAACGAGGTAGATATGAATGACCTCGATGCAGTAGATAGCAAAAAATAATAATTGAACAATACAAAGGACCAGCATTCTAGCTGGTCCTTTTATTATTCTTTTTTCAAATCTTTCGTTATTACATAGTATTCACTAGGTGATGTGTGAATCCCCTTTAGATAGCTTTTACCAATCATATTAATCTTAGGATAGCCAAGGAATATAGTAGCATTCTCATCGAGCAAAATTTGTTGGGCATTGATGATAGCATTACGTGCGATTGTAGCATCTAGCGTAGAACCCGCAAGTGCCGTAAGCTCATCAAAGCGGGAGTTATTAAATCCAGAGCCGTTATTTAGATTATCTCCATCGATATTACTACCCCAATATTGTTTTAAAAACCATACAGGGTCACCCGTGTTAGCAGTAACGACACTAGAAACCAACAAATCATAATCACCGGTTTTAGCTAGTTCATCAATCATCGTATAATCGACAATTTTGATCTGTACGTCAATACCAATTTTCTTATAATCTGCCTGCATAGCTTCTGCATAGAGTGTCAATTCAGGTCTTGATGTATAGGTATATAAAACTAGTGATAGATTTTTACCATTCTTATCGACAATGCCATCCCCATTGGTATCTGTCCATCCAGACTTAGCTAATAATGTTTTAGCCCTATTAGGATTATATGGATTGGTATCCTTTAATTGTTTAAATCCATAATCAAGGCTAGGTGGCAATGGCGCCTTGCCGGCTATGAAGGTATCTTTCAAAAGATTTTTAGCATAGCTATCACGATCTATGCCAGCAATAAGAGCAGCCCTCAAATTAGAATCTTTCAATTCACCTTTTTGACTCATACGCGCCATCACATCGCGCAACGATGATGCCTCTGTAACAGTATAGTCTTTGTTATTTGTAAATAAACTGTACTCACCAGGCCCAATGTTAATCGCCATATCGATATCACCAGATTGCAATGCCATCGCTCTAGTATTAGCATCATTAATAGCAGGTACTTCTACACGTTTAAACGGTACATCACCATCCCAATAGTTTTCATTAGCGGCTAGTTCAGCACGATCCTTGGTAAAGGATGTCACCACATATGGTCCTGTTCCAATTGGTCCATCAGCACTAAAGTTTCTTCCGTCTCGTTCAGATTGTACATCTACAATGACAAACAATGGATCTCCCAGGGAACCTGGTAAATTAGGGTACGCCTTATCCGTGTGAATCGTTAATGTTTGACCATCTGCCGTAATAGAATCATAGGTAAAAAACGTCTTGGCACGATTACTTTTAGCAAAGGTACGCTCAAATGACTCTTTTACGGCTTGAGCCGTCACCTTTCGACCGTTGGAAAACTTAGCTTTCTCATTAATGGTGAAAGTCCAAGTTTTTCCATCCTCGGATACGGACCATTTCGAAGCAAGCCAAGGCTTTGCTTTCATCGTATCATCAAATTTAACAAGCGTTTCACCAATACCATAACGTACTACAACCCAGCTAAAATAGTTCTCTGTAGGTTCTAATGTACTAGCAAATCCAATGGCACCTACTCGCAAAATATCTTTGTCAGCACTAGAGTTCATTCCACAACCAGTAAGACCAACTACATCAATTCCTAATAAAGCGCATGTAACCAGCACTCGACTTATTTTTCTCATTTAATCTCCTATTACCAATCTATATACTCAGCTTAATGTCTATCAAAATATGTTCATATAAATATGCTCTAATATACCCATATGGGTATATTACTTTCTTTATCATATCCTATTTATAGAGAATTCTCAATCAAATATACACATCTTAACGATGACAAATAAAAGCCTTCGCATACGCGAAGGCTTTCAACAATGAGGTTATAGATTTGTAGCATTAGTAACAGTATCCATCGACAGTGGATTGTGCGGTTTACCAATTTCAAAAATAGAACTTAATAACACCTTTGTATATGGATGTTTAGCATCTGCTAGATGGAACGCATCTAGTTCTTCAACAATAGCACCTTTATACATAACAACTACCTTATGACACATGGTTCGAATGAACGCAATATCATGAGCGATAAATAGGTATGTTAAATTTTTCTTCTTTTGTAAACGCGCCAATAGGTACGCGATAGAATCCTGTACAGAAACGTCCAAGGCACTTGTTGCCTCATCTAGCACAAGAATTTCAGGTTCAAGTACAATGGCACGAGCAATAGCTACACGTTGACGTTGGCCACCAGACATTTCATGAGGATAGCGATGCATGAAATCGCGAGGTAAGTCTACCATTTCAAGATAATCACCCGCGATTTGTTCTTCCTTACCCTTTTCTAGAAGACCAAAGTTATAGAGTGGTTCAAGGATAATGTCCTTAACCTTCATGCGTGGATTAAATGCAGCTGATGGATCTTGGAACACCATTTGAATTTTTTTACGGTATTCCTTTGTTTGTTCTGCATTCATATGTTGAATTTCAACACCGTCAACGTATATCTCACCTTCTGTAATAGGCAACATTTTCATAATCATACGAACCAATGTTGTTTTACCGGATCCAGATTCACCTACAATACCAAGAGACTCGCCCTTTTCAAGAGTAATATTGATATTTTTACAAGCCTCAAGTTCGCCACCAGTAGGAAGTGGGAATCGTTTATATACATTTTTGAGTTCTACTGCGTAGTTAGTCAATGTAACGACCTCCTCCCAATGTTGGCACCGCATCTTTTAACTGTTTTGTATATTCATTAGATGGGTTTTCTAAGATTTCTTGTGGTGTACCGGCATCTACAACACGACCCTTTTTCATAACGATGATGTAATCAGACATATAGGCTGCTACACCAAGATTATGCGTTACCATAACAATAGCGGAATTATGCTTTTTAGATAACTCCATCATTTGCATAACAACTTGAGATTGAGTCGTCACGTCTAGAGCAGATGTAGGTTCATCACCGATAAGTAGTGCCGGATCCAAGGCCAAGGCCATAGCAATCCCTACACGTTGGCGTTGACCACCAGACAACTCATGTGGATAGCGACGCAATATATCAGCACAATTAGGTAATGCCACAGACTCTAATAAATCAATTGCACGACGATCACATTCATCATTAGTGATTTCAATATGAGCTTTAAATAGTTCCCTAAATTGTTTACCAATGCGTACAATCGGATCGAGTGCACTACCGCTATCTTGGAAAATCATAGCCATATCTTTACCACGTATGGAACGCCATTGGGCTTTAGAAAGGTTACGCAAGTCCTGACCATTAAATACCAGTTTGCCTTCTGTCACCTCACCCCCGACTGGTAATAACCCCATGAGGGCACGGATCACGGTAGTTTTACCGGATCCGGATTCCCCTACGATGGTCAATACCTTACCACGTTCCAAGGTAAAATTTACATCCATAACAGCAGGCACGCCTTGATACGCGATACTAAGATGTTCTACTGTGAGTACGTTTTCTGCCATTATAGCTCCTTATTATTTAGTAATTTTATTAGTAATCCAGTAGTAATCACTTGGGTACATTTCTGCACCTTTCAAGTAAGAACCAGTAACAATGTTAGTTTTAGGATAGCCTAAGAATAATGCAGCGCCATCATTCATCAACAATTGTTGAATTTGAATTACATATTCACGACGTTTAGCAGGATCAAATTCAGTTTCAGCAGCATCTAACAATTGGTCAACTTGTGGGTTAGAGTAACCAGAACCATTTTGAGGGTTAGAACCATTGTTATTAGTGTGCCAATAGTTCGCTAAGAACCAAATTGGGTCACCAGTATTAGCAGTTACGATGTTGGAAATAAGCATATCATAGTCGCCTTCTTGACCCATTTTATCAATCAAGTTATAGTCAACTGTTTTAATTTTCATGTCGATACCAACTTTTTTAAGGTCTGCTTGAACAGCTTCTGCATAAAGTGGTAATTCAGCACGAGAGTTATATACTACAAAGTTGAATGTTAATGGTTTGCCATCTTTATCAAGAATGCCGTCGCCATCGGTATCTTTCCAACCGGCTTCAGCTAATAATTGTTTAGAACGTTCAGGATTATATGCATTAGGGTCTTTCAAATCTTTGAAACCATAGTCCATGGATGGTGGAATTGGAGCGGAGCCAGGAATGAATGTACCTTTTAGCAATACATCTGCATAGTTTTCACGGTCTGTTGCGGAAATAACAGCGGCACGAACCTTGTCATCACCAAGAACGCCTTTTTGGTTAATACGAGCCAATACTACGCGAAGAGATGCGATCTCATCAACTTTGAACTTATCGTTATTTCGGAATAAGCCCATTTCACCAGGACCAATGTTAACAGCCATGTCAACATCACCAGATTGCAAGCTCATAGCACGCGTATTAGGATCGTCGATAGACGGAATTTCTACAGTTTTGAAAGGTACTGTACCATCCCAGTAGTTTTCGTTGGCTGCCATCTCAGCACGTTCTTTTGTGAAAGATTTAACTACGTAAGGGCCTGTACCGATAGGACCTTCTTTAGCAAAGTTGCGGCC
Organism: uncultured Veillonella sp.; assembly: GCA_963539855.1. Taxonomy (GTDB): domain Bacteria; phylum Bacillota; class Negativicutes; order Veillonellales; family Veillonellaceae; genus Veillonella. The sequence goes on along the minus strand of CAUTOY010000005.1, from coordinate 6,128 downwards.
ATCTTTTTCAGCTTGAACATCAACGATAAGGAACAATGGATCCGCTAACAAACCTGGCATGTTAGGATATTCTTTCTTCGTATGAATTACCAATTGTTGACCATTTGCTTCAATGGAATCATATTCAAAGAATGTTTTTGCACGATTAGATTTTTCAAAAGCACGCTCAATAGATGCTTTGACAGCAGCTGCATCTACTTTTTTACCATTAGAGAATTTTACTTTATCGTTGATAGTAAAAGTCCATGTTTTATGGTCTGGAGATACTTCCCATTTAGAAGCAATCCAAGGTTGTGGCTTCATTTGTTCATCAAATTTAGATAATGTTTCACCTACACCATAACGCATAACAACCCATGCAAAGAAGTTTTCTGTAGGCTCTAATGTAGATGCAAAGTTTGTTACCCCAACTTTTAATACATCCTTGTTCGCAGCACCATTATCTGAACCACAACCAGCGATGAAGGACCCCATCATCACGATGCTAAGGCCTGCTAAAAGGGCTTTTTTCCAAGATTTTTTCATGTGAAATCTCCTTGTTAAAACAATATACAAAGCTTTTTTATCATCGTTATGTTAACCACATAACAAAGATTCCAAAATACGAGAAACTATCCTTGGTTCTTAGGATCCACTACGTCACGTAAGGAATCCGACCAAAGATTGAAAATAGATACTACGATTAAAATAGACATACCAGGGAAAACCATAAGCCAAGGGCTCGTTTGTAAGTATTGACGACCTTCATTAAGCATGAGGCCCCATTCCGGTGTAGGTGGCTGTGCACCAAATCCAAGGAAGGATAAACCTGCGACCTCAATCATAATAGCCCCAATATCTAGTGCCCCTGTGGTTACAACGAGAGGTAAAATATTAGGGATGATATGACGACGTAAAATCGTCCATGTAGAGGCCCCCATCATAACAGCTGCCGTTACATACTCTTCACCGCGTACTTTCAGCGTCATAGAACGAACAAGACGGGCATATTTAGCCCACCCTACAACAGAGAGTGCTAAGATGGTATTTACAATACTGCCCCCTAAAATACCGGCGATTGCAATGGCGAGTACTACACCTGGGAAGGATAACATAATATCCGCCAATCGCATGAGAACCATTTCAACCTTACCACCAAAGTAACCTGCTACGGCACCGATGACTGTACCAATGCTTACCATAATCACTACAATGGATACACCCATGAATAGAGATAATTGAGTACCATAAATGATACGAGACAATACGTCGCGACCTAATTTATCTGTACCGAACCAATGCTGACTACTCGGTGCTTGCAAGGCTTGGCTCATATTTGAAGTAAACGCATCACCAGGTGCCAGCCATGGTGCAAAAATAGCAATGAATACGATGACGAGCATCAATGCAGTGTAGAAAGAGAACAATTTATGTTTCTGAATAAATTCTTTCATTATGCTCTCTCCCTTTTCAATCTAGGGTCCAACAGTACATAAGATGCATCAACTAGAGCATTGATACACATATATGCAATAGCAACCCATAACACAAAACCTAAAATCAATGGATAGTCACGCATAGTAATAGCATAAATCGCCATATTCCCAAGGCCAGGCCACGCGAATACCATTTCAACTACCGCTACACCACCTAATAACCAACCAATGAGAACGCCTAAAATAGTAATCAATGGCAATACTGCATTAGGTAGAATATGACTAAATAAAATCTTTGTTTCACTCACACCACGTGCACGAGCACCAATGACGTAATCCTTTTGCATTTCTTCTAGGATAACGAGGCGAACTTGGCGCATGTATTTAGATCCAACAACAACCGCTAACGTAATAGCAGGCAAAATAACACCAGTTGCCGTTACTCGAGAGGATGCAATAGGTACAAGGCCCAGTTTTAAACCAAAGATATAAATCAATACAAGACCTAACCAGAATGTTGGCATAGATACACCTATGAAGGATAAACTACGTAATATGTAGTCAATCCACTTATTCCGATTATACGCACTCAGTATCCCTGCTGGTAATGCATACACAATGGTAAGTACCAATGCAGTTCCAGCTAATGCCAGTGTACCTGGCAAAGACTCTAACATGCGGTCTACTACAGGCTTTTTAGCAGAATAGCTCATCCCCAAATCACCTTGTGCTGCATGTACCACCCAGTTTGCATACTGTACGATAAACGGCTTGTCTAACCCTAATTGAGCGCGAGTTTCGTCAATCGTCTCTTGAGACACGATGGTATCCGCCGTTTCCAGTAGCATAGTAACTGGGTCCCCTGGAGCTAAATAGGTGAGACAAAATGTCAAAAATGTGATGCCAAACAAGGTGACAATAAACTGTCCTAATTGTTTGGCAAAGCGTTTGCCCATAGGCACCTCCTATACCCTTCCAAATAAAAACACATAATAGTGAATAAACATTAGTACACATAAAATTTTAAGATTATTAGTGTTCTGCCTTATAAAAACTATTAATAGCCATCAAAAAAGGTTAGCCAACCTGACTAACCTAAATAAGAATAGCATATATATATCCTATTTCATCAATTAGATTGAGCAGGCTTTCTGACTTTTGATTCATTACAATATTTCAGCCTTCCCAGTTTCCCAGTGACCCTAATATGAAATATCGCTCCTCATTACAGCTATTTGCATAGTATAGGATTTGCACCCATTTTCCTCTTTTACGCTCGGTAGAACCGACACTCAGTTTATTCACTTTTATCAATTATAAATATACTATATTTATAATTAAGCAACAATACATATACCCCCTACAGTTATAAATGATAAGCAGATAATATTCTTATAATTATACACAAAAAGAGGCTATCACCGAAGTAATAGCCTCTTTTAGACGAGAGAATTATTTAATTAATCGATACTTTGTTGTAATTCTCTTTGTGTTCGTCGAGCCGCAATAATTTTACGAATAGCGCAAATGCCTAAACCAATTAATAGTGCACCAGCACCACCTACTATAGCGGCCTCACCACAAGAATAAATTGCATATACACAATATAAAACACCCAATATACCAATTACTCTAAAACGATTAATATGAGATTTAGAGACATTAGAACGTTCCATCATAACCGGCACTGCCAGAGTAACCAAGATATACGGAACAACATTAGTGACAACCGCCAAATTAACAAGATTCTCAAACTGTTCACGCAATATTTCATTAGCAGTACAAAGTGTCAATATAGTTTCGATAATAAGAAGAATCAATACACCACGAACTGGTGCATCCTTACTATTTACACGAGCAAAGACCTTAGGAAAATAGCCTGCTTCAGCAGCACTTTTAAATACGCGAGACAATGTAAATTGCCAACAAAGTAAAGCCCCACAGCAAGAAATCACCATTGATGCCATAACAAAATCACCAACTGTACCATTAAACATATGCATGAAGGTTAAACCAAAAGGCGCATTTGAATTCAACAAGTCTAAATTCGGTACAATACCGGCCATAACATTAGTAGACAACACATAAATTACAGCTACTGCCAATGTGCCACTTACTGTAGCAATAGGCACATTTTTTCTTGGATTTTCTACAGCATCTGCATTAGCTGCAGCCGATTCAAAACCAAGGAACCCCCAAAGGGTCAGAGAAATTGATTGCTTAACAGCATCAAAAAAAGGAATATTATTTGGATTCCAAGCTGCAATAAAAGTATCTGGATTAAACCAAAACCACCCAATAGTGCTAATTGCTAAAACGGGAAGAATAGATCCCCAAACTGTTATATTACTAAGTCGCCCTGTAAAGCGATTTCCTCTGAAATTCAAAATTGCCGCAAACCAGAGCAACACAATTGTTACTTGACTCGTCTGAACAGCATTTAAATCGACACCAAATAATTCAGAGCCATAACCAACTGCGGAAACCGCAATAGCTACATTAGCAATGATGAGAGATATGCTGTAAGCATAGCTCGCCATAAAATGTCCAGTTTTACCGAAGCGGTGTTCTGCATAACCGCCCATGCCTCCTTTAATTTGGGAGAACATACCCGCTTGAGCAAAAATATACGCTAGCAAAAGCGCACCCACAGCTGTCACGAGCCAAGATAAAACTGAAATAGTACCAACTTGAGCCAAATTAGTTGGTAACATAATGATCCCAGCTCCTAGCATATTGGCTGCTACCATTGTGGTTAGCTGGAATACAGACATTTTTTTAGCGGTGGTTTTCATGTATCAATCCCCTTTCGTGAGGTGAATTTTTTCTCGTCCATAATTCACGTAAATATATTAAAACCGCTAAGTACATTCAGTTCCTGCTGTAATGGGCGGGAATGTGACTGTACCGTTTTTATTTGTTTTTCGAATTAATAATAACACCATAGGTAGTAAATTAAAAGTATTTTATTAGTGGACAAAGTATATTACACGAATTGAATAAAATTATAGTTATTATATATTATTTCCTATTAGAAACGGTATGAAAACGGTAAAACTATCATTTTATTTCAGTTTAATCTATTAATTATATGAAAAATCACTATCTATTCAAGTTATAGTATCGTAGCACAAGACCATTATCCTTTTACAGTCTACTCAATGCGGACATTTTATAAATGAGAACATCGAAAAAATAGGCCCCACCAATCGGTGGAGCCAAACTCTGAGTTTCTAACTGTTTTACACAAATTTTTATGTGTAAATCATCACTCTTGTACAGAGTTTACGATAGATTTCCAGCTGTCGATTTGTGCTTCTTCGTTAGCAATAATTTGTTTGCCATTATTGCGTTGTCGTTCCACACATTCTGGAGCCGTACCAGAATAGTTGTTACGCCCTGCCACACAAGCTTCAATAGAAATAGCATCTAGAATATCCGCATCAAAATATGGAGAAATCGCTTTAAAGTCATCTACGGATAAGTCGAGTAATACGCAACCTTTTTCGATACAATGATGTACAGCATTACCTACAATTTCATGTGCTTCACGGAATGGAACGCCTTTTTTCGCAAGATAATCCGCCATATCTGTGGCATTAGAGAAATCATCATCGAGGACAGCTTTCATATGTGCCCCATTGACCTTCATACCGCGAATCATCGCCGCATTGATGGACAATGCAAAGTGCACCGTATCAATGGCATCAAAGATACCTTCTTTATCCTCTTGCATATCCTTATTATAGGTAAGAGGCAAACCTTTCAACGTTGTTAAAAGGCCTAACAAATGACCATAGGTACGACCTGTTTTACCACGAACGAGTTCACATACGTCAGGGTTTTTCTTTTGTGGCATGATGCTTGAGCCTGTGCAATGCGCATCATCAAGTTCAATAAAATTGAATTCATTGGAGGACCACAAAATAAGTTCTTCACTAAGGCGACTCAAATGCATCATCACAAGAGATGCAAAGGACAAGAATTCTACAACGTAGTCACGATCGGATACAGCATCCATGCTGTTTTCGTAAATACGAGAGAACCCCAATAATTCTTGCGTATAGGTTTGATCAATACCATAGGTAGAGCCAGCTAACGCACCAGCCCCGAGCGGCATGATGTCCGCATGTTTAAATACCATTAATAGACGATCAAAGTCGCGTTCTAGCATAGAAAAATACGCCATCATATGATGTCCAAAGAGTACAGGTTGAGCCCGTTGTAAATGGGTATAACCAGGCATGATAACATCACTGTATTTCTCGGCAGTTTCAATAAGAGCCTTTTGCATATCTACGATGAGCTCGCCCATTTCGATAACGGCTTTACGCACGTACATGTGCAAATCGACAGCACATTGGTCATTACGGCTACGACCTGTATGTAAACGACCACCCGCTTCACCGATATCATCAGTTAAACGCTTTTCAATATTCATATGAATATCTTCTAGAGCAACGGAGAATGGGAACTCCCCTTTATCGATTTGACCCTTAATTTTAGTCAAGCCTGCTACGATAGCATCGCAGTCCTCTTGAGAGATAATATTTTGTTTTGCAAGCATCGTTGCATGGGCTTTACTGCCCGCAATATCTTCGGCGTACATTCTAGCGTCAAAAGCGATAGAGGATGTAAAATCCTCTACCGCCTTATCTGTGCCTTTTGTGAAACGCCCGCCCCACAATTTAGCCATTATTTACCTGCCTTTTC
>CAUTOY010000004.1:0-38838 GCA_963539855.1 uncultured Veillonella sp. | reverse complement strand
AGCGTTCAGGCAAGTTCATATCCAATTGGATAGTACCACATTGCCATGTACGGCCTAAGGAGTCTTCAATATGATAATCAAGTTTAGGACCGTAGAAAGCGCCGTCGCCAGGATTGATTACATAAGGAATGCCTTTGGCTTCGATAGCATTGCGCAATGCTTCTGTAGCTGCTTCCCAAATTGCATCATCACCCATTGCATTGTCTGGTTTAGTAGACAATTCCACATGGTATTTCAAACCAAATTGGCTATAGATACGGTCGAATAATTCGATAACTTTCATCAATTCGGATTGCATTTGTTCAGGCAACATGAATACGTGTGCATCGTCTTGTGTGAAAGCACGAACGCGGAACAAGCCGTGTAGTGCACCGGACAATTCATGACGGTGAACAAGGCCAAGTTCTGCATAGCGAAGTGGCAAGTCACGATAGGAATGCATTTCGTTTTGGTAAACCAAGATACCGCCTGGGCAGTTCATTGGTTTAATTGCATATTCTTCATCATCAATGATTGTAGTGTACATATTTTCACGGTAATGGAACCAGTGACCAGATGTTTCCCACAATTGTTTGTTCAAAATGATTGGTGTACGAATTTCTTCGTATTCAAATTCATGGTGTACTTCGCGCCAGAAGTTTTCTAATTCGTTGCGAAGGGCCATACCTTTTGGCAAGAAGAATGGGAAACCAGGACCTTCTTCTTTGATAACGAACAAGCCAAGTTCTTTACCAAGTTTACGATGGTCGCGTTTAGCAGCTTCTTCAAGCATGTGAAGATATGCATCAAGTTCTTCTTTTTTCTCAAATGCTGTACCGTAAATACGTTGCAACATTTTATTCTTTTCATCGCCGCGCCAGTATGCACCTGCAATGCTTTGTAATTTGAAAGCTTTCACTTTACCAGTAGATGCAACGTGAGGGCCTGCACAAAGGTCTGTGAAATCGCCTTGAGTATAGCAAGAAATCACAGCATCTTCAGGAAGGTCTTCGATCAATTCTACCTTGTAATCTTCATTTTTAGATTTGAAGAACTCGATAGCTTCTTGACGAGGCATTACAGATTTAGTAATAGGCAAGTTTTCTTTTACAATACGGCTCATTTCCTTTTCGATTTTAGTCAAATCTTCAGGAGTCAATGTATGTTCCATATCGATATCGTAGTAGAAACCTTTATCGATAGCAGGACCGATAGCCAATTTTGCTTCTGGCCATAAGCGTTTAACTGCTTGTGCCATAACATGAGAAGCTGTATGGCGTAATGTGTGTTTACCACCGTCCTCTTCAAATGTTAAAAATGCTACTTCAGAACCATCTACAAGTTCTTCACGAAGATCTGTTAATTCTCCATTTACATTGGCTGCTAACACTTTTTTAGCCAAACTATTAGACAATTTTTTTACTGCTTCCCCAAGAGTAGTGCCAACAGGATATTCCTTTGCACTACCATCAGGTAAAATAATTTTTACATCTGCCATTTTTCTTTCCTCCAATTTATGAACTAGGATAGACTCAATTTTGGTAATAAAAAAAGACCCTCTATCCCTAACAACAAGGGACGAAGATCATTCGCGGTTCCACCCTAGTTAATTCACTGCATCATAAAAATACAGTTCATTCACTTCATTAAGCCCGATAACGGTGGCTGCCGTATTTGCCTACTTAGGTTCGACAAATCAGTTTAAAGGGGGTAACTCTAATATATGTGTAAGGCATTTCCAGCATCTGCCTCTCTCTGGTACACAGGGATATGAGAATCATGTCCTTTGCATCACTTTTACTAAGATATCTTATCATAGGTCCTAAAAAATTTCAACCATATAAGTACCTTCTAAAAAATAGAACAGGCCTGTTCTATTTCTAAATATGCTCTATTAACATATCCTTCAAATTAGTACAGGCCTGTAGTATTTCCAAAACTAGTTACTTACGTTCAAAGTGTGCAGATAGCATGGATCCAATTACTTTTTCAATTTTAGAGTTTGTAATGTCTGGGCCCTTGAATAGGATCAACATTACATCATCAGAATTGTCTTGTTTAGATACCATCAAAACACCGCTACCACGAGCGCCATTATCGTCGTAATCTTTTGCAACGATAATCATGTTGAGGTAATGGTCTTTCATGTATGTGTAAACTTTACTTTGTTTAGCGGAATTACCGATGCTGCTCGCCATCCCCATAGCACGGTTAAATACGATAGCATTCGCATTGTGCGGGTTGTTGCGAAGTTGTTGTTTTTCTTCATCGTTTAATGGCAATAGATTAACCATCATGGATTCGCCCATGCGACCACGAAGCATAGCTGGCATTGTTTCACGAACATCTGCAGGAATGTCGTTGCTAGGGTTTAGCTTCAAATCCTTAGGCACGGTCATGTACAATGTGCCCTTACTATTTTGGCCTTGTACGGTTTTACTATTGTCGATAGCGCCCATTGTGAAAGTATCTTTAATAATTTCCATTTGTACACCCAATGGTTTTTCAGGTACACCGCGGCTAGCCACTTGAATATCACCAGATTTTGTTTTCTTAATGGTTTCTACAGACCAAGTAGCACCTGGTTTACCTTCATCACTAGGATCAGTCAACGCAGCAGGCACTTCTTTGGCACCTGTAAATACATAGGTTTGTGCTGGCACAATTGTATCAGGCGCACCGGACTTGTTGAATACGGCACCATATAATACATTTGGCACAACAGTAGAACCAATTTTTAAATTATTGTTTTCTTGGCTTTCAATATCAAAGTTAATATTGCCTGCAAATGTTACATCTGGATTATGGTTAATCACAACCACAGTGCCTGGTTGTGGAATCATAACAGGACCAGTTGGCGCTGCAAAAGCAGCCGTTGCCATAGATGCACCAAGTGCTGTTAAGACGAATGCGCGTTTTAATACATTGAATTTCATTATTATTCTCCTAAATTTGGATAATTCTCTAATCTATATTAATGAACTATATTTCTAAGGTAACCTCTGACAAGTGCGATAAGATTTCGATGGCTAGACTACGCGTATCCGGTGTGCATCGCACCACACAGCGTCCCGACTTGTCTACGCTAGTCATAACTCCTACGTACTCATAGCCTTCTAAGATGCGATTTACATAATTTGTATGTTTCGGATCTATGTGAAAGTACAAACACCCTTCTTCGTATATGCCGCTATACAAAGGCGGTTCAGGAAAGCCAGCCAGTGAACGGGACGGCATCAATGGCTCGCGATTATCACGCAACGGTGTCATTTCACCTGGTATAGACATAGCAGCAGTATTCTCATGTACCATGTTACTCTGCTTTCACCTTGCACTCGCGACGCATCATGGAATATGGTTCTAATTTTGTATCCATATACAAACGAACCTTCATTTGTGCATGAGGTGCTACGTCGATAGGATTACCCTCTTCATCTGTCATTTTTTCGATAACAGCTTCTACGAGTTCACCCTTAGGTTGGCAGAATTCTACCTTGTCACCTACCTTGAAATTATTGCGTTGTTCAAGGTCCACATATTTTTCTTCATCATTATAGCCAAGTACTAAACCAATGAAGTCATGGGTTTGAGTATTCGTAGATTTGCCATAGTTTTGTGCGCTTTCATCAGGACGACCATTTGCAAAGCCATCTGTGTAAGGGCGATGAGAAATTTTTTCTAATTCAGCAATCCACTCTGGACGAACGTACCAGTTTTCACGTTCTTTCAAATAGGTATCGATAGCCGTGCGGTACACCTTAGCTACCGTTGCACAATAGTGAACGGATTTCATGCGGCCTTCGATTTTAAGACTATCAATGCCTGCTTCGTACAATTCTGGAATGCGATGAATGAGGCATAAATCCTTGGAGTTAAAAATATATGTGCCATGTTCATCTTCTTCGATTGGATAATATTCACCAGGGCGATTGGATTCTACAATGCTATATTTCCAACGGCAAGATTGAGAGCATTGCCCGCGGTTGGCATCGCGTGTGCCTGTCATGTAGTTAGATAAAAGGCAACGTCCAGAATAAGATATACACATGGAGCCATGTACGAAGGATTCGATTTCGATGTCCACATGTTCCTTCATTTCTTTAAGATCTGCTACAGATACTTCGCGAGCTGCTACAACGCGAGCCGCACCAAGTTCCTTCCACATTTGCACAGTATGCCAGTTCGTTGTAGATGCTTGTGTACTTACATGAAGTTCAAGGCCTGGAGCTACGCGTTTAGCAAGGCTAAAGATTCCCATATCAGCTACGATAATCGCATCGACACCAATACTTTCAAGAAATTTTAAATAGTCCTCAAGGCCTTCAAAATCCTCATTGTGAGGAATGATGTTACATGTAACATGGATTTTCTTGCCATGAGCATGTACAAATTCTACAGCCTCCTTTAATTCCTCATCGGAGAAATTAGAGTTACCTGCGCGCAAGCCAAAGCGTTTGCCTGCACAATATACGGCATCCGCACCATAGCGAATGGCCATTTTTAATTTGTCCATATTACCTGCTGGACAAAGCAATTCCATAAAATGATCTGCCATTATTTGTTGTGTCCTTTCCACACACTTACACTCATGCCATCCCCCATTGGGTAAATGGTGGTGTTAAATAATTCTTTATTTTCCACATATGCTAAATACGCTTGTAATCGCTTCACAATAGTTTTAAATCGATGTGGAGCTTCTTTATCGCCACGTACATAGCCTCTAAAGAGAACATTATCGGCGAGGATGACGCCCCCTTCTTTCACATGAGGCAATATAACCTCTAGCTGATTAAGATATTGCCCCTTAGGGCCATCGAGAAATACGAGATCATATTCACCTTTGATTTGCGTTAATACGTCCTTCGCATCACCTTTAATCAACGTAATTTGATCCTTGTACGCCGATTGACCGATATAATATTTAGCCATTTCATGACGAACTTCATCAAGTTCAATGGATGTAATCCGACCGCCCCGTTCAATGAGAGGTGCCATCAGTAATGTAGAGTAACCAATGGCGGTGCCCACCTCTAACACAGAGGTGGGCTGGTATAATCCAATCAATTCTTCAAATAAATGCACCTCAGACTCCCGAAGGATTGGTACATTATTAATCATCGCGTAAATACGCTGCTCATTTAATATCTCATTTAATTCCATAAAATATATTATAAATTCCCGCTATATATTTAACTATGAAAGTAATCATATACGCACAAATTACTGTGCGTATATGACAAGCTAATACAATATAATAGTTTACAGTACCTAGATATACTAATTATCTATCAACACCGCCTCGATTATTACCAGAAGAAGGTATCGTTTGTGTGCTAGGTCTGATCACACGAGGTTCTTCCGCTGCTGGTGCCGATTGGACCGGTGCCGATTGCTGTGGAATGACTTGTTGCATGCTTTCTGGTATTTGGCTAGGCGACGCTGTTGTAGCCGGTTGTTCGGTCGCCGCTGGTGCTGCTGGCGTAGGCGTTACTGGAGTGGCAGCCGGCACCGTAGTTGGCGTATATGTATATGTTGGTTCCACATCTACATATTGAGAATCTGCTGCTACAGCCTCTGCAGAGCTATAGTTATAATCAGGTTCAGATGTAGCCGCTACGTCATAGTTAGGACCAGCTTGTGCCACCACAGGTGCTTGACCTTGATTTGAAGAGCCTGCACTTGCTTGTTCGCCACCATAGATTTTTTCGACCTCAGCCAAATGTTCAGCATAGGTTTTAGAGAAATGGTTATGACCATCTTTATCTGCTACAAAGTATAGATAATCAGTATCTTCAGAATGAAGAACCGCATCTAATGCCTTTTTACCAGGATTTGCAATCGGTCCTGGTGGCAAGCCTTTACTTACATATGTATTATAAGGGCTTTGTAGTTGTGTATCGCCGATGGTTACATTTTCCTTTGCATAACCAAGTACATAAGAAATGGTTGCATCAGATTGCAATGGAATACCATGAGCTAGTCGTTTCTTAAATACACCAGCAATAGTTGGACGGTCTGCATCATACAAGGATTCCCGTTCAACGATAGACGCCAAGGTTACAAAGTCATGAATACTCATATGTTGTGCTTGAATTTGCTTTTTCACAGCTGGTGTTAAATAGCGATTCATTTGCTCAGACATCATCAAAATGACATCCTTTGGCGTAGCCCCAACGGGAACCTCATAAGTACTTGGGAATAAGAAACCCTCTACAGGATATGTAGTCGGTCTTGTCCCCTTCATATATGGATATGGGACAAATGTTTTTGCCTCTGCCAGAAAATCAGAAGCTTTCATTATTTGAGCTTTTTCAAGAGCAATGGCGATATCCCCTACTGTATAACCTTCAGGAATCGTTAATTTAATGGACTCAACGTGTCCCTCTTGTAATAAAGTAATTAATTCATGAACCGATACCTTATTAGGAATCTGATAGTGACCAGATTGTAATTTTGAACCAGTTCCACTAAGAGCTAACCATAATTTAAATACCTGTGTAGACCGAATCAGCCCGTGTTCATAGAGCATATCGGCAATTTCTGTTCCTGTTGCATCCTTGCCTATTACGAGGACTTGTGATCCTCCATCATCGTTAAAGGTATTTGGTACAAAATAGGATGCACCTAAAGCACCGCCACCTAAAATAGCAAGGCTAAGAACACCTACGGAAACATATTTTAAGGCTTTTCTCATGGATGAGTTCCTTTCTATTACAAACCATTGTATATCACTTTATTATACCATATTAAAGGCTTTCGATGTATCTATTCTTTTATATTATCCATATACCAAATAACCATGAGTCAATTACTACACAAGGTGTTTACATTATAAAAAAGACTCTAATATAACAACCGTTATACTAGAGTCTTTAGAACTTAGAAATTATTCCTCTTCGCCCATTGATTCGTACATAGTAACCAATGCATCAAAGTTTTCGTCATCTTCATCCAATGGAACGTATTCTTCTACGCCTTCATCGTTTGTTTCGATGCGAGCCAAAATCATATATGTATCATCTTGACCTTCATGATCTTCATCTTGTACATGAACAAGAACAGCATACTCTTGACCTTCGTGGTTTAAGATGACATCTTCTGTGAAATATTGTTTATTACCATCTTCATCTTCAAATTCGAGATAGAAAATTTCACCTTCATAATTTTGATCAACCATGGATATTTTCTCCTTTATTATGTATATAAGCACCTCTATGATATTCGCATTAGATACCTATGCGAATTAAGATTTACTAAATTGTAATCTATCTAAATAACCTTGTAAAATAACAACAGCAGCCATTTTATCGATGATGCCCTTTCGTTTTTTTCGACTCACATCAGCTGCGATAAGTTGACGTTCAGCCATAACGGTAGATAAACGTTCATCCCAAAATGTAATAGGCAAGTCGATAACCGTCTTCATTTTTTCGACGAATTCTTCCGTTTTTTCAGCGCGATCACCTTTAGTGCCATTCATATTCTTTGGCATGCCCACTACCAGTTCATGCACTTCGTATTCTGCAATCAATTCACGCAATCGGTTAAAATCATTTTCTAAGGATGTACGACGAATCGTTTCTATACCTTGAGCAGTCATCAATAGCGCATCACTACATGCGATGCCAATGGTGCGACTACCCACGTCCAATGCCATAATTCTCATTATAGTTGTTTAGCCTTTGCGTATTCTTTTAATAATTCTTCGATTAAATCATCCCGTTCTAAACGGCGAATATCACTACGTGCATTATTATAGCTTGTAATGTACGCTGGATCCCCAGAGATAAGATAACCTAGGATTTGATTAATAGGATTATATCCTTTTTCTTGAATGGATTTATAAACACGAGTCAATACCTCTTCGGCAGTCATCGGTTCATCGTCTACTTTACGGAATAGCATAGTTTCATCTGAAACTTTCATGGGTATCCCTCCTTTGTACGAATGGGCCACTTATGTGGCCCATATATATGTGTTGTATATTTCTATTATAACATATTCAGTATATACACAGGGTATTATGCATTAAGAGCTTCCTTAACAGCTTCACCACCAGCTTTTAAGGCATCCATCAATTTATCAGGTTCTTTACCGCCTGCTTGAGCCATATCCGGACGGCCACCACCATTACCACCAGCTACTTGAGCGGCAGCTTTTACGATATTACCTGCTTTAGCGCCCTTAGCAACAACGTCTTTAGAAACTTTACATACAAAGTTTACCTTATCATCGCCCATTTCAGCACCTACAAGTACTACACCAGAGCCATTTAATTGATCAAGACCCATATCTGCTAAGTCACGTAATTCATCGATAGAGGAGGCTTTTACAGTAGCTGCTACAAATGCAACGTCGCCAATCATAACTTTAGCAGCAACGATATCAGCAGCCCCTGCAGCAGAAGCTTCTTTGCGAATTTGTTCTAATTCTTTAGTAGTTTCTTTAGCCTCTGCCAATACTTGATGTAAACGCTCTTCCACTTGAGCTGGTTTAGTTTTTAGTTCACCTGCCAAATGTTCAATCGTTAAGCGATCATGTTTTGCTGCGTTAAGAGCTGCACGACCAGTAATCGCTTCGATACGACGTACACCAGAGCCAATACCGGATTCAGATGTTAAACGGAAGGAACTGATGAAAGCTGTATTGCCCACATGAGAACCACCACATAATTCAATGGAGAAACCAGGAACCTCTACTACACGTACTACGTCGCCATATTTATCACCAAAAAGTGCCATAGCACCTTTTGCTTTTGCTTCGTCCATAGACATTTCAGCAATAGCAAGATCTGTAGCTTTAAGGATTTCTTCATTTACAAGCTCTTCGATTTGATTAAGTTCCTCTTGTGTTACAGGAGAGAAATGTGTGAAGTCGAAACGCAAGTAATCTGGTGTTACCAAAGAACCTGCTTGGTTAACATGTTCGCCAAGCACGCGTTTTAATGCAGCATGTAACAAGTGAGTTGCCGTATGGTTACGAGCCATCGCTGCACGACGAGCTGTATCTACTTCAAGTGTTACATCATCGCCTTCAGAGATGGAACCTTCTACAACAGTACCAACGTGATATACAGTACCTTCTGGTAAGCGTTTTGTATTATGAACCTCTACCTTGCCCATAGGTCCAACGATGAAGCCTGTATCGCCTAATTGACCGCCCCCTTCTGCATGGAATGGTGTAGTGCGTACGATAACAGTGATTTCATCGCCATCAACAGCGGTTTGCAAGCGTTCAGAGCCTTTACCAAGCATCAATACAGAGGATGCAGTTTCCGCTTCATTTTCTACAAGTTCTTCGTCTTTTAAGAATGTAATATCTGGTGTGGCTACCTTTGCATCTTCTTTTACGCGAGCTTCACGTGCACGTTCACGTTGTTCTTTCATAGCAGCATCAAAGCCTTCATGGTCGATTGCGAAACCGCGTTCAGATGCGATTTCTTCTGTTAATTCCCAAGGGAATCCATATGTATCATATAATTTGAATACTTCTGTGCCAGGAACGACGGTTGCTTTTTCAGCAGCTAATGTATCGATCAAGGAATTCAATAATTCAAGACCTTGTTCCAATGTTTGGTTAAAACGTTCTTCTTCGTTTTGAACGACACGTTTAACGAAGTCTTGTTTTTCAGCAATGGATTTAATGCCAGGGCCAAGAATATCTACAACTACATCGATAAGTGGTGTTAAGAATAGACCTTCGATACCAAGCAAACGGCCATGACGTACAGCACGGCGCAAGATACGGCGCAATACGTAACCGCGACCTTCGTTGGATGGCAATACACCATCGGAAATCAATGCAGTAACAGCACGAGCATGGTCAGCGATAACCTTCAAAGAAACATCAGTATTCGGATTTTCATTATACTTAACACCAGCACGTTTTGCAGTAGCCTCGATGATTGGGAAAATCAAATCTGTTTCAAAGTTTGTTTTGCAATGTTGCAATACGGATGCCAAACGTTCAAGACCAGCACCAGTATCGATATTTTTATGTTGTAATGGTTCATAAGAACCATCTGGCATTTTATTGAATTGAGTGAACACGAGGTTCCAGATTTCAAGGTAACGGTCACAATCACAACCAGGAGCACAGTTAGGATCATCACAACCATGTTCAGGGCCTTGGTCAAAGAAGATTTCGCTATCTGGACCACAAGGGCCTTCGCCAATTTCCCAGAAGTTATCTTCAAGGCGTGTAATGTGGCTTTCTTCTACACCACAATCGTTATGCCATGTGTCATAGGCTTCTTGGTCATCTGGATATACAGTGACATATAATCTATTTTTATCGAGTTTAATAACTTCTGTTAAAAATTCCCATGCCCAATGAATAGCATCTTTTTTAAAGTAATCACCGAATGAGAAATTACCCAACATTTCAAAGAATGTATGGTGACGAGCTGTACGACCTACATTTTCAAGGTCTCCTGTACGCATACATTTTTGGCTTGTTGTAATACGATGACAAGGAGGTACCAATTTACCTGTAAAGAAAGGCTTCAATGGCGCCATACCTGCCCCGATCAATAATAAAGATGGATCGTTTTCTGGTATAAGAGAAAAACTATCTAATTTTAAATGTCCTTTGCTTTCAAAAAACTGCAAGTATGCTTGACGCAGTTCATTACCTTTCATGTGTATATTCCTCCTAAAATAATTTACTCTTAATTATAACGTAAAACCCATAGAAAATCTATTATAACCTATATATATCTGGATATAATTAGCCTTCATCAGCGTTCTCTATTCCAATTACGTATCATAAAAAGAGATGCAAAAAAGAGGTTATACAAATCAACAGAACATAATTGATTCGTATAGCCCCTTTTATGGCTCATATATAGTTCGCAAATGGTCCTACATGGAGAGACCATTATTATATAACGCGTTTTGCACCTAGGTAGCGTTCGCCCCAGTAGCCAGTATCAAGATCTGCTACGGCTACGCCACGGCTAGATGTAGCACTAATAAATTTACCATTGCCAATGTAAATACCGGAATGAGATGGACCTGGTTCATAAGTTTCGAAGAATACCAAATCACCCGCCTTAAGGTTCGCACGAGAAACTTCAACACCTACGTTGTATTGTTCATCCGCTAAACGTGGCAGAGAAATACCCTGTTTTGCAAATACATATTTAACATAACCAGAGCAGTCAAAACCACTTGGTGTAGTACCGCCAAATACATAAGGAACACCGCGATATTTATCGGCTTCGGCCAAAATAGCATGAATATTGTTTGGCGTTTGTACCTTTTTCAAATTATTCAGCTTAACGTTTTGGCCTGCAAGACGTCTAGATTGTGCATTTTGATTTGTGAAAGCAGATTTTGTTGCCACTGCTTTTGTAGCTGCATTATTGGATAATACTGCTTTAGTTGTACGAGGAGCGCCCATCAACGCATTGTACGTTGCAGGTCCGATAATACCATCTACAGGTAAACCACGATCTTGTTGGAATAGGCGTACAGCCCATTTCGTTTCTTTACCATACACACCATTTTTATCGGTTGCATTATAACCGTGTTTGATTAATTGTTGTTGTACAGCGATTACGTTTCTACCTTTATCACCATATTGTAATGTTGTAGCGCTTGCCATCGCAGTGGTCGCACATACAAATGTTAATGTTAATGCCGCAATTTTACTCTTACTATATTTTGACTTCATATTCTTCCTTCCTAAAACTTCAAAGTGAGTTTACTTATTCAAAATATACTAACCGTCTCTCTATTTGCATCCAACAAATACAGCTAGTCTTTATCTTCTTCAGGGACAGGTACTTGATTGGCTATAAATATATCAGCTTTTGATGGTTCATAAGCTATTTCTGGATTTTCACCATCAAAATTTATAGCAGCTTTCACCCAATATAATGGCCGTTGTTTTACCTCTTCAAATACGCGTCCCACGTATTCACCGATAATACCAAGCCCCACTAATTGGATGCCTCCGATAAATAATATGGACACGCCCAAGGTGGTCCACCCGTTTAATGCTTGACCCGTTAAGTACACGTAGAGCAAATGTAGAATCAAGAGAAAACTCAAGCCCCCACATAGGACACCTACATACAAAGCCGCACGCAATGGAACGCGCGAAAACGCCGTTACCCCATCAAGAGCAAAGCGAATCATTTTGCGCACACTGAATTTCGAAACCCCTGCAAAGCGAGGAGGCGCAACAAAGTGAAGTTCCGCTTGGCGATAGCCAAGTGCACCAACGATGCCACGCAAGAAACGCCCGTGTTCACGGAAATTTTTCAAAGTCTCTAGCGACTTACGATTCATTAAACGGAAATCAGATCCCCCTTCTACGATGGGAACATCTGCCATTTTATTCATCAGTTTATAATAATATTTAGAAGTGAAGGATTTTGCCCAGCTGGCATCCTCCGTAGAGTCGCGTATGGTACGTACCACATCGTAACCAGCCTCCCACAACCGTATCAGTTCTGGAATCAAAGCCGGCGGATGTTGCATATCACCATCCATGGTGATTACCGCATCACCTTTGGCATAATCAAGGCCACATGTCAACGCAGTCTGATGACCAAAGTTGCGTGCCAATAGCACGACCTTTACTCGCGTATCAAGTTTTGCAATCTCGCGCAAAACGACAATAGACGAGTCCGTAGATCCATCATCGACATAGATAAGCTCATATTCATATGGTAAACCTGTCATAACTTTTGTTACGGCATTGTAAAAAATAGCTATATTTTCTTCTTCATTATATACAGGTACCACAATTGAAACTAACATATATCCTCCGTCGATTACTTCTATATTTTAGCGTCAAATAGTCAATATAGGCAAATTTAAAAGGTTAACAATAAAGAAGATGAACCTCATAATCCCCATAGCTATGCTACTTTTTAGGATTTTGAGGTTCATTCTCTTCATATCACCATCTTATCTCTAATGCTTATTAATAAGCATCTCTTTTATTAAAATGTTATATTTATACACTTTTACGCATATCACATATATAGGTATTAAACTATTTGTTTTATAGTCCAGCAGCATCAATCCATGTCGTAAGATCTTCTTCTGCTGTCACCATATCTTCATCAAAAGCACCTACTACTTCAGGATACCGAGCTACCTCTACCGTATGTAGGATTGAATCATCACGACCATTTTTATAGGTACCAATCCAAATGCCAGAAAATTGAGATTCATACCATTCTACAGGTTGATCTGTTTCATTGAAGGTAATCGTAATATGTCCACGCCCCAAAGTTTCTAGCACCTCTACTTGCTCTTCTTCAGCAAGGCCGGTCTTCTCAATATATATGGAATAGGTTGCACCAGTTTCACGTAGCTGCTTTAGTGCTTGACGCAACTCATTTAGAACGGCCCGCACATTATTGTAATTTTCAATCATAGTGCCCCTCCTTTCTCATCATATCAATCTATTCTTATCTATACATATACGTATTAGTTTATTTAGGTTCGATTTGTACGCCCCATTCACGAAGAACACGTAGAACGCGATTCTTTACCTCAGGTAATGCCTTTTGTACAGGCGCGCTAGGTTCAAATCCTACGTCTAACGACTCAGGTTCAACACCTATAACAATAGCATCTTCCAATGGATTTTCTTGAATAGCACGAATACGCAATATATCTTGCATGCCTACTTCATGAACCGAAATATGGTCCGTAAAATACTGTTCTAATTCGCGATGTGGGAACTCATAGATTGTGCCAGGTGCTTCACCACCATTAACAGCATCAATCAAGAGAATTTTCTTCATACCTCGCATATAGGTCAATAATTCCATGCCCATCGTTCCGCCATCAATTAAGCTTATCTGTGGGGTGAAAGTATAATTAGCTTTCAAATCTTCTACAACATGAACTCCAAGGCCCTCATCGGTAAGCAAAATATTACCTACCCCTAGGACGACAATAGAATTCTCATAATCATCATAAATGGCATGTAAATCAATACGCGGGCTCTCAGAGCCCGCGTATTCTATGCCACCAAATTGTTCTTCAGTGGTTATATTAGTCATCTTGTAATTCCTTTTCTCGTGGATCGTCAGGATTGCTTGGACGATATGTAGTACCAGATGGTTTATCGATACGCTCACCACGACGGCGTTTACCGTTAAGATCTTCAATATCGATAGGATCATGAGCATAATATTTCATGCCTGAAACCATAGCGGATACTTCGCCAGATTCTTCCATAACATCTTCTCGGAATGCCATGTACACGTGAATAATGGTAAAGAATAAGAATCCCCATGCAATATAGTGATGGATAATATGAACTTTATATTCACCACCAAATAGCGTAATAATCGGTGCAAAGAGTGTTCCTATAATACCATTAGGATCAATCATAGCATACATTGCAAAACCTGTAATGATTTCAAAAAAGAACATAATGTACACCATCATATACGCCGTTCTCGCCAAGGAGTTACGCAACCAGTGATGTTCATGCTTTTGTGGAATCATCAAATAGTGCAATGTTGTTTCACGAAGGCCATACCAATACCGTTTTTGACGGAATTTAGGCAATAATCTATCCCCGCGATTCCAAAGTGCACCAGCAAATCGGAATATAAAGGAGAATGTTAAAATAACACCTGCAATGAAGTGGATACGACGCATCGTTTCCATAGAGAACCAGCCATCAATGGCAAACGTTGGTTCTGGATGTCCTGTAATAGCTGCAAACCCTGGGTCGCCAATATAAAGGCCTGTCCAGAATAAAGCTGTTACGGAAAGCACCATTGTCCAGTGGAATATGCGCAGCCATAAACTAAATACGACATACGCTTTTTTGTCAGTATGTATTAACATAAGCCCACCACCCTTTATTTACACAATGCATCTGTATTGACGGAAACGATTTTTTCGCCTTTTTTATTGTATAAATGGGTTGCACATGCGAGACATGGGTCAAAGGAGTGGATAACTTTCAAGATTTCAAGAGGTTTATCCGCAATCTTAACATGTGTATCAATCATAGCATCTTCGTACGCACCATGCTCATTAGGTGCAATCCTAGGACACGCATTCCATGTAGATGGTACGATACATTGATAATTTGCAGAACGACCGTCTTTAATATGAATCCAGTGCCCCAAACCACCGCGAGGTGCTTCTACAAGACCAACGCCCTTAGCATCCTTAGGCCATTTATTTGGTTCAAATTTAGATGTATCCGCAACAGTAGTATCACCATTTTTGATGTTAGCTACGAGTTTATCAAAGAAGTATTGGCTAATATTAGAAGCCACTTGTGCATCGAGGCCACGACATGCAGTACGACCAACCATTGTTGTCATCCATACATGAGCAGGCACACCCAATACTTGAGATACAGTATCGATTTGACGAACCATCATGGATTCAGCCCAAGTTGGATCAGTGATAATACCTTGTTTTACCTTTGTATATACGACGATATATTTAGCTAGTGGACCCACTTCTGCTGTTTTACCTTTGAAAGTTGGGGACTTGATCCAAGAATATTTGTTATCTTCATCAAGATATTCCCATTTTTCTTTTGTACCAGATTTAGGGCCTGTAAATTTAGGATCGGTAACACCATCGAGTGGATGAAGCGTGCTAGTACCATCTGGATATTCGAACCAAGAGTGATCAACCTCTTCACTGAGGTATTGAGGATCCATGAAATCCTTGCCTTCTAATGGGATAAATGTAGCTTTATCTACACCTAATGCAAAGTTTTCTACAACGCCATTAGAGCGAACGATACATTTTTTATGGTAATCACCATCAGAAATACCTGTATACGCATCATCAGGATAATCGCCATAAGACAGAACGCGTTTTTTCGCAAGGCCACCACCATCGACCATGCCTTTTTCAACGTAAATTTTGCCGATAGCTAATAGATCAGGCAAGTAGAAATTACTTACTAAATCCTTAGCCAATGCAATAGATTGTTCTACAGCAGCAAGACGTTGTGTATTGATAGGTGCATTCATGTCATTCATAGAAATAGAACATGGCATACCACCTACAATATAGTGTGGATGAGGGTTTTTACCACCGAATACAACATGAGGAATAACTACGTCACGTTGACGGTCTAAAATGTTCAAGTAATGAGATACGGCCATCAAATGAACTTCTGGTGGCAATAATTGGTAATCAGGATGATCCCACCATTGAGCAGAGAAAATGCCTAATTGACCAGATTCCACAATTTTCTTTACCTTTTGTTGTACAGCTGTAAAGTAAGCAGTTGTAGCCTTAGGGAATTCTTTAGGATATGCAGAATCCTTAGATGCTGTTTCAGCTGGTGCTAGACCACTTACATTATAAGTAGCTAATACATCATTTTGTAATTGAGCTGTTTTAGCTGGATCTGCACTAAGTGCTGCTACAGGGCTAACCCAGTCAAGAGCATGTAAATGATAGAAATGCACGAGATGGTCATGCACATCTAAAGAGCTATGCATGATATTACGAATGTAGTTTGCATTTTTAGGAATGGAAATGCCAAGTGCATCTTCTACAGCACGTAATGCTGCCAATGCATGTGTTGTTGTACATACACCACAAATACGTTGTACGAATGCCCAAAGGTCACGAGGGTCGCGGTCCTTTGCAACAAGTTCAATGCCACGCCAAGCAGTACCAGAGGATAATGCGTCCTCTACCTTACCACTTGCTTCATCAACTTTTATTTCTACCCGCAAATGACCTTCAATACGGGAAATCGGATCTACTACTACGCGTTTCATTAGTGACCTCCTCCATTATTATGTTTCTTTTCATCCCATAAGCCTTGTTCTTTTAAGCGTTTTTCTTCTTTCATATCAAGAATTTTATTACGCGTAAGAGTTGCCGCACCATGTACGATAACTGCAGCGGTAGCACCAACAGCAGCTACTGTGCCGATTGTATCAGCTGTAGTAATGGTGTTCGCCAATGGAATATCTGGTAAACGTTTGTAGAATACATCGTTATCCCAGAAGCCTTTTTCAGAGCAACCAATACAACCATGACCGGATTGAATTGGATAGGATAAACCATTCCACCAACGCAAGTTACCACAAGAATTATATGTTTGAGGTCCACGACAACCTACTTTATATAAGCACCAACCAGCCTTAGATGCATCATCGTCAAATTCTTCAACGAATAGGCCGGAGTCAAAGAACGCACGGCGGTAACAAGTATCGTGAATGCGATTGCCATAAAATTGTTTAGGACGACCTTGGGAATCCAAAGGAGGAATTTGACCAAATAATGCGTAGTGCATAACCACACCTGTCATAACCTCTGGAATTGGAGGACAGCCAGGCACTTTAATGATAGGCTTGCCAGATACAACAGAGGATACAGACACTGTATTTGTTGGATTTGGTTTTGCCGCTTGAATACCACCCCAAGCTGCGCAAGAACCATATTCAATGATTGCAGCAGCCCCTTTAGCAGCCTCTACTAAAGATTCCTTAAATGTACGGCCACCTACTATACAGTAGATACCATTTTCATCCAATGGAACCCCACCTTCAACAGCGAGGATATATTTACCATTTTTCTCAGCCATGATTTTCTTTAGGTGTTCCTCTAAAGGTTCTCCAGATGCTGCAGCCAATGTATCATCATATTCCAAAGAAATCATATTTAAGATAACATCGGATGTAAATGGTGAAGAAGAGCGAATAAAAGATTCGCTACAACCAGTACATTCGTGACCATGAAGCCAGATTACAGTAGGTAATTCTGTTGTTTCTGCAGCTTTTACAACTGTATCAAGCATGGTAGGTGGCAACCCTAGAATAGCAGTCAACGCCACGCAAGATTTCATAAATGTACGTCGACTGAGACGTCTCTCTTGGAAGAGAGTCCATAAACTGTTCACACGATTTTTCATGGAATACAGCCTCCTTACAACAACTTTGCAGCAATATGTGTATATTACCTAATTAACTATAACTATTGAGAGATATATTATCTCGATTACCTCATTATATCATTTTAAATTACATAAAACTATGACATTATGTATATATATCAAAAAAATTAATAAGAAAAACACCTATCTGGATAATATCTATAATTATCCAGATAGGTGTTCTTATTAATTAGAATTATTTAATCACTTCATTGATCAAAGATTCTAGTACATCAGCCTTTTTATAACCTGCGATGCGATCCAATAATTTACCATCTTTAAAGAATACCATAGATGGAATACCTTCTACGTCTTCTTTCAAAAGAATAGGACGCAAGGCCTTATCTTCTGCATCTACGCTGAAAAACGTAACGCGGCCGTCTAATTTTTCTGCTACGGCTTCTACTTCTGGACGCATAACTGTGCAAGGTTCGCACCAGCCAGCCCAAAAATCTACAATAACGAGCTCTTTAGAACCTAATACTAATTCATCAAATTGTTCTACGCTTGTAATAGCAGTGATAGCCATCAAAAGGCCTCCTTTATGTGTTAAATAGTATAAACAATATAAGAAGCAAGCAATCATTAAGCCGAGTTCTGTTCCGCTTGCGCGGTGACGATTATCTTTCTAGGCGTACAGTCGCCTGCACGCTCGAGCGACACAACCCGGAAGGTAGGCGGGACCACCCTTAACCCTTCCCTATTCGGTCTTGCTCCGGATGGGGTTTACCGAGCCAGCCTGTTACCAGACTGCTGGTGAGCTCTTACCTCACCTTTCCACCCTTACCACTGACGTGGCGGTTTCCTTTTCTATGGCACTTTCCCTAAGGTCACCCTCGCCAGACGTTATCTGGCATCCTGCCCTATGGAGCTCGGACTTTCCTCGAGTCCAATGGACTCGCAACCGTCTTTCATACTTGCTTCAATTCAGTTTATCATAGCTGTATATACTATGCAAGAATATCGAAATTTACTATTAAAACAGATATTTATTCAAAGAAAAAATCTGCTTGATTCTCAAAGGATTGTACCGCAATTCCCCATCCGCCTTTGTCAGATTGGTCTCGTAAATAATCGCGAATGCCATCAGCCACAATTTCTTCTGTACCAAAATGGCCTGCATCTACTACGAGTAGGCCTAATTCTTTAGCTAGCTGTGCATCATGGTATTTTACATCCCCTGTTACATATGCATCAGCCTTAGCCGCATTTTTGATAAACTCTGCACCACCACCGGAGCAAAGAGCTACTGTTTTAATGATATCTTTTTTCAGACCCCCAAATCGTAAATTAGCATATGGCAAAGATTCTTGAAGATGCTCGCGAAAGCTTTCAAAATCCATCGTCTCAGGCAATTCACCGATACGGCCCAACGTACGACCTACATTAGGTTCTTGTAACATAAACACTTCGTAAGCCACCTCTTCATAAGGGTGAGCCTCTTTCATAGCATTAATAACAGCCTGTTTATGATCACCGTCTACAATAACATTAACAGCTACCTCAGGCACAATCGTCAATGATCCTGCTTCGCCAATGACCGGATGGGATTCATCATTACCTCTAAACCGACCTTCGCCCGCAAAACTAAAACTACATGCTTCGTAATTGCCAATACGTCCAGCGCCAGCATGAGCCATTGCTTCACGTACTGTATCGGCCATATCTGTAGGCACAAATGTGGTAATTTTATAAACTACATCCGAACCAGTCGGAACAAAACCTCTCACATTCGTCAATCCTAATCGGTTCGCCAACATATCATTGAGCCCGCCGGTTGTAATGTCTAAGTTCGTATGCGCACTATATACAACAATATCATTTTTTATAAGTTTCTCAATTAATTTTCCTTGAGAGCTATCTAAATTTAACGATTTCAAACCTTTAAAGATAAATGGATGATGGCTAATGATCATTTGAGCCTGTTCAGCTATCGCATACTCTATAACCTCAGGTGTTATATCGAGGGTTGTAACGATTTTAGATACATTACGTTGTTTCGATCCCACCATAAGGCCCACATTATCCCATGACTCAGCGTAATGAGGAGGAGCCCATTGTTCCATCGATTCTATAATTTGTTTTGCTAACACCATCATATCACTCCTAACCAATAATCAGCGCAGACTCGCCAATTCATCTATTTCACGTTGTAATTGTTTATATTTCTCCGTATGTGAAAGTTCCGTTGTCATGCCATCTAGCGCACATTGTCGTTGGTAAATCAAAAAATCTACGTATTCATTCCACAATGCAGGTTTCTCTTTAGCTAACAATGCACCAACAGACCAAAGAATGGACGTCAACGGTAATGTGTCATAAAGGTCATCAGAATGAGTCGAATAGTTCTCATTATCACCATATGTATCGATACAGTCAGAACGAAGAGCTACAACTGCAGTGTACATTTTACCCATATCCTTCATGATAATCTCTTTGACAATACGGTATCCGTTTTTCACCATATATTGGCGCAATTCAGCCTGTCCATTCTGAGGTTGTAACACATAGAACTCCAGCGGTTCTGGACCTTCTTCGATGATATCGCGCATTAAAAATCCGCCCATACCGCAACAAATGGCGCCATTTAATTCGCCCTTTTTAGTAACTTGTAAGCCATCACCAAGGCGGCAATCGATCACATTGCTAAGCCCTCGAGACTCAATATAGGACTTAGCCGATTCCAAAGGGCCCTTATGAACATCACCAGCGATAACGCGTTTGGCCTTTCCCCTCACAACTAGCTCAACAGCTAAATAACCATGATCTGTTCCAATATCTGCAATAGATTCTGCATTGGGAACAATATCGAAGACCGCCTCTAAACGATCCGTCATAGTTCTTGCTTTCATAACTACCTCGTATATTAACAGGTCCATCAACCTTCATACTATCTACTTTTGATATCTATATTATAACAAAAAACCTGCTCCAATCGGAGCAGTTTCATTGATTCAATTTATACAAGTTTGGTGGGCCCACCTGGGATCGAACCAGGGACCGACCGGTTATGAGCCGGTTGCTCTACCCCTGAGCTATAGGCCCAAGCTTGCGTATAAAATTATACTGAAAATTCTTGCTCACGTCAAGATACGTATTGCCACGAAAAGGTACCGCCCCTATGCATTTTTTAGTGTTAGGAATCGGTTGATCATATCTTCTTGTTGGAAGGCGCCTTTGGTAGCGAGGGTTGTGGTTTTGCTATGGGCAGATTTTACGCCGCGGGCGCTGACGCAGCTATGGGAGCTAGTGATGTGGACGATGACATCGTCGGTGCCGGTAGCAATGGAGATAACTTCAGCGATATCTTCACCGATTTTTTCTTGCAGTTGTAATCGTTTGCAGCACATTTCTGCAATGCGTGGCATCTTGGACAAGCCGATGACACGGCCTCGAGGGATATAGCCGATACTGATATTCATATCGTACATCAAGGCCATGTGATGTTCACAATGGGAAAAACATGTAATATCTTTTACAATTACCATTTGATTTGTATCGACGTCAAATGTTTTACCAAACATATTCGCAATATCCGCATTCGTATATTGGATACCTTCAAACATCTCTTCCATCATTTGAGCCACTCGTTTTGGTGTTTCCACAAGGCCCTCACGGTCGGGATTTTCCCCTAATGCTTCTAGTAGTTGATACACTAGAGATTCTATTCGTTTTGTGTCCATGTTATACTCCTTTCGCATCAGGGTTCCAAATAAATTTATGAATTTGCAGCTGAAATCTAACGTTCTGCCAATCATGTGCTTTCATATAATCAACGATCGTAGCCCCGTCAATATTGCCCCATACAGGAGATACGAAAACCTGCGCTTCTGTAGGATATGTTTTTAAAATTTCATCCATACGGTCTAAATCTTGCATAGAACCAACTACGAATTTAATGATATCCGCAGGCGTAGCCACCTTGAATATATCTAAGTTCATAGTATCTTCTGCTAAGGATGACGGCGTCTTGTAGTCGTAGGTAAACCATACATTATCTCTGTGAAAGCTAGGGATGATTGTACCATTCGTTTCTATATTAAAATCATATCGATGATTACGTCTTGTTAACTCATCAATAAGTTCAATAACGGCTGTTTCCTGTAAAAGCGGTTCTCCACCGGTAATGGTGATGCGATGATTCCCTAATCGTTCAATAACATCAGCTACCGCCTGAGCACTCATACTTTCAAAAGTACTTTCAGGGCCATAACTATACAATGTATCGCAATAGGAGCAGCGAATATTACAGTCATGGAGGCGCAAAAAGGTAGTCAAAAAACCTTGCCGTTTTCCTTCTCCATCAATGGAGGAAAATAGTTCAATCACGTTCATAGATAGCAACATTTCCTTCTGACTCTTGAACCTCTACCTTAAAACATTTTGGGCCTAATTCATCGGCAATCCATTTCGCCATATTTTCTGCAGTAGGATTAATATCCCCTAATACGTCATTGATATGTTTATGATCAAGACGGCCATGAATCTTTTCTTTAATGATTGTAAAGTCAATCACCATGCCATTATGATCTAATTCTTCGCTACGCGCATGAACAGTTATAATCCAATTGTGCCCATGTAAATTCTGACATTTACTCGGATAATCTAATTTTAATTGATGAGATGCACTCACCTCTAAACGTTTGCTAACGGTATACATGTTATCCCCTATATATCTAAAAACTTAGTGTATTACATTACTTTTATTATAGCACAAAAGGGCTGCAATACATGTATATGTACTGCAACCCTAATGGTTAAGATATTTTTATAAGAAATCTTTAATTTTATCGCGTTTACCACGATTACGTAATTTTGTTAACGCCTTACCTTCGATTTGACGAATACGTTCACGAGTTACGTTAAAGTGTTGGCCTACTTCTTCAAGTGTACGTGGTTTACCATCTTTCAAGCCAAAACGTAAAATCAAAACTTGTTGTTCACGGTCTGTTAAGCAAGTAAATACGTCTTCGATTTGTTCTTGCAACAAGATGTAGCTAGCTGCATCATCTGGTGCCACCGCATCTTGGTCTTCAATGAAATCGCCCAAATGGGAATCTTCTTCTTCACCAATTGGTGTTTCCAAGGATACTGGCTCTTGTGCAATTTTTTGGATTTCTCGAACACGTTCAGCCGTGATACCCATGCCTTCTGCAATTTCTTCTGGCGTTGGTTCTCTGCCTTTATCTTGCAATAATTGTCGAGAAATACGGATCAATTTATTGATGGTTTCAACCATGTGAACTGGGATACGTATTGTTCTCGCTTGGTCCGCAATAGCACGCGTAATGGCTTGACGAATCCACCATGTTGCATAGGTAGAGAATTTATAACCTTTTGTATAGTCGAATTTATCGACCGCTTTGATAAGGCCCAAGTTACCTTCTTGAATTAAATCCAAGAACAACATGCCTCTGCCGACATAACGTTTAGCAATACTTACAACAAGGCGCAAGTTAGCATCTACCAATTTCTTCTTAGCCTTTTTGCTAAGCTGAATTTCTTTATATGTAGCATCTTCCTCTGCCCCTGCTTCGATTTGTTTCGCCAACACAATTTCTTCATCGGCTGAAAGCAATGGAACACGACCGATTTCTTTCAAATACATACGAACTGGATCGTCGATATTAACACTAGCATCTACGCTTAGGTCAATGGAGATATTCTTTTCGGACGCAGCATCATGGTCCTCATCAACATCATCATCTGGTTCAAGGGCATCGTCTTTATCATCGGCCTCAACATCTGGAACAACTTCAATATTTAGTTTGTTAAAAGTAACATAAATATCATCTAATTGTTCTGCTGTTAACTCAGATTGCTCATGAAGAGCATCTGAAATTTCTGATTGTGTCAACACACCGCTTTTACGGCCTTTTTCAAGAAGTTGTGCCACAATCTCCTCTATTTGACTTTTTTGTACTTTCTTAGCCACAACGCTCTCCTTTATTACTTACTATTTAGACCATTCTCTAATTAGATTTTGTATTTCCTGACATTTATGTAATTCGCTAATAAATGCCGAATCTCCTGCACGTTTTAATTGATCGGCCAAAATTGAGTGCATTTTATATTGTTCCCGTAGGGAATGTAGCCGTATTTTACGGATAAGTACAGGTACAGCCTCATTCGCCTCAATTATCATAAGCCGTGAAAAAATTTCATATTCTTGAGGCGTCAATACGTCCTCCACAGATTCCGGCTGATATTGACCTGTTTGAGTAAATAAGGTGTATATCTTTTCTATTATACCCCGATATTGAATATTTTGAAAGTCCTCAAGCGGTAAATATTGTACGACCTCTTGTAAAGCCTTTGTATCTGTAATGACATGAGCCATCAATAACTCTTCATCACCACTGACAATCTTCTTCGGCTCTGTAGTTTTTTCATCGACTAATTCAATATTTCCCTTTTGGGTATAATTCCTAAAATAGCGAAATATGGTACTGTTATCTAGCCATAATGGCAATGCTAGAGCCTTTAACGCATCATCTCGGACCGTTTGACTATGAATATTCGCAATATAAGGAAATATATCTTGCATAACCGCCTGTTTTCCTTCTACTTCATTCGTATCATGCTTGATAAGAGACTCACTTAATAAATAGTCGAGTGGCTTAACAGCCTTTTCTACTAATTCCTTAAAAGCTTTACCCCCGTGATTTCGCACATAGTCATCAGGGTCCTTGCCATCAGGCATAGCCAACACACGAACCTTAAAATCCGTATTCTGTAGTAATTCGATAGCCCGTGAAGCAGCCTGACGACCAGCACCATCCATATCGTAAGCCAATATAATTTCATCTGCTTGGCGCATCAAGATGTGACCATGATCCTTTGTATATGCTGTCCCCAACGAAGCAACGACATTAGTTACACCCTTATTATGAGCGGAAATAACATCCATATACCCCTCTACTAATATGGCTTGTTTTTCTTCGCGTATCGATTTATAGGCTTTATCAAAGGCAAATAGAATTTTACCTTTTTCAAAGATTTGGCATTCTGGAGAGTTCAAATACTTCGGCGTACTATCATCCATAACACGGCCACCAAAGCCGACAACACGACCTTTGCCGTCCATGATAGGAAACATAACCCGATTACGGAAGAAATCATAGACCTGGCCTTTATCGTTCTTGCGAATTAAATTAAGTTCAAGCAAAATCGATTCTTCAATGCCACGTTCTCTAAAGGCCTTATATAATCTATCCCAACTATCAGGGGCAAACCCAAGTTTAAACTTTTCTATGGTTTCATCTGTGAGCCCCCGCTTTTTTAAGTACTCTAATCCAGCCTTACCAAATGATGTTTTAAGCAAGCAATTATGAAAGAAATTGGCCGCCAACTCACAAGCCTCATATAATTTCTTTCTCCGTTCCTCTCTAGCCCGCACCTGTGGTGAAAGCTTTGCTTCTGGCAATGGTATATTAGCTCGATTAGCAAGCCGCTCCAAGGCCTCAACAAAGGTAATTCCTTCCAATTCCATCAAAAACTTAATGGCATTTCCCGATGCATGGCAGCCAAAACAATAATAAAATCCCTTGTCAGGAGCCACACTAAAGGATGGCGTCTTCTCATTGTGAAATGGACAACACCCCCAGTAATTCTTACCTTTTTTCTTTAAGGTAACGTGTTCTGATACAACGGATACGATATCATTGGCATCTTTAATTTGTTCAATTAATTCATTTTCAAAATATCGACTCACCAGAACACCTCCTTTTAATTTTTATTTTTATCGAATATACAATCATAGAAAAAAGGGTCTATAATTCTATATTCGATAAAACTTTCAAAACTCCTCTAATATAATAAGCTACAATTAAAAAGGATAGGCTGCAATATACTATTGCAGCCTATAAATTTTGGGTATAATGCCTATTTAGCAAAATCAACAACGCGTGTTTCACGAATGACAACAACCTTGATTTGACCAGGATATTCTAATTCGGATTCAATGCGTTTTACAATATTCCGAACAAGTAATGTAGATTCAGCTTCATCAATCTTATCCGGTTTTACTACAACGCGAATTTCTCGACCGGCTTGAATAGCAAAGCACTTTTCAACGCCTTCAAAAGATTCAGCGATTTCTTCCAATTTAGATAATCGTTTTAAGTAATTTTCTAAGGTTTCTCTACGAGCACCTGGACGGGCTGCAGAGATAGCATCTGCTGCTGCTACGAGAACAGCCTCTACGGATTGGAATTCTTCATCACCATGATGAGCTCCAATACAGTTGATTACTGCTGCGCTTTCACGATACTTACGGGCTACATCAACACCGATTTCCACATGGGAACCTTCGATTTCACGATCTAGAGCCTTACCGATATCATGAATTAAACCACCTCGTTTAGCCAATGTCACATCACAGCCAAGTTCTGCGGCCATAAGACCTGCTAAATGAGATACTTCAATAGAATGTTTTAACACATTTTGACCGTAACTAGTACGATATTTCAAACGCCCTAAAATTTTAATAATTTCAGGATGTAAACCATGAACATCAGCCTCAAAGGTTGCTTGTTCACCGGCTTCTTTAATTGTTTGGTCCACCTCTTTACGAGCTTTTGCCACCATCTCTTCAATACGAGCTGGATGAATTCGACCATCGACAATCAATTTTTCCAATGCAATTCGCGCTACTTCACGACGAATTGGATCAAAGCCTGATAGAATAACAGCCTCTGGTGTATCATCGATAATTAAATCGATACCAGTTAATGTCTCTAGAGCACGAATATTACGACCTTCACGACCAATAATACGTCCCTTCATTTCATCATTTGGCAATGCGACAACAGAAACAGTTGTTTCTGCAACATGGTCAGCTGCACAGCGTTGAATAGCGCCGGAAATAATTTCCTTAGCCTTTTTCTCAGCTTCGTCTTTAGCTTGCTGTTCCATTTCTTTTACCATGATAGCTGTTTCATGACGGATTTCTTGTTCTACATTGGTTAACAAGATATTCCGAGCTTCATCAAAGGTCATGCCAGAAATACGTTCTAATTCTGCCATTTGCTTTTCATACAAAGCATCAATTTTTTCTTTGCTTTGAACTAAGTCAGCTTCTTTACGATGTAAAGCTTCCTCTTTGTGCTCAATATTGTCTAATTTTTTATCCAAAGATTCTTCTTTTTGAAGAATACGGCGTTCCATACGTTGCAATTCAGAACGACGCTCTTTATTTTCTCGTTCTACATCAGAACGGAGCTTATGAATTTCTTCTTTTGCCTCTAATAAAGCTTCTTTCTTTTTAGACTCGGCCATGCGCTCACCATTTGCGACAATGCGCTCAGCCTCTTGCTCAGCTTGATTCAGTTTTCCTTCAGCGATATTTTTTCGTAAAAAATAGCCTACACCTAGTCCAATTAGC
This sequence comes from uncultured Veillonella sp., assembly GCA_963539855.1. Classification (GTDB taxonomy): domain Bacteria; phylum Bacillota; class Negativicutes; order Veillonellales; family Veillonellaceae; genus Veillonella. The sequence continues at coordinate 11,570 of CAUTOY010000004.1, read as the reverse complement.
ACCATTACTACTGCAATTAGACTATACTCTAAAATCAGTCTCACCTCCTGTATCTTCACATACGGGCACTATGCCCCTTGTTTCCTGATTTTTAACATATTAAATTAATAACCTATAATACATTATATGTTTACAAGGCTATTTTAATTTTATTCTTGAAAGCCCTTTCTGTCAAGATTGATAGGCCTCGTAAACCTTAGTAATAGTGCTCATAGAAAATCCCCTGTTTTTTAGGAAATTCATTATTTTTATACGTGGAATATCGCTTATAGCTTCACCATATTTTTTATCTACGATTCGAAAAGCGGCTGCCATTTCATCATAATTTTCAATATCACTAGGCACCTCAAGACCTCTCTGTTTCATTTTTTGCTTTATTAGATATGCACCATATTTCTGTTCTCTCATCAAATAGGATACAACCTGTTTCGCCAGACGCTCATCATTAATGTAATCATAGTAAATCAACCGCTCTTCTACGTAATCGATGAGCTCTGATGAAATCTGTTTGCGTTTCATCTTTTGGCGCAGCTCATAAGAGCTTAGAAAGCGCTGTGCAAGAAATCGATAGGCTTGATCTAATGCGGCCTGTTTTTCCTCTTCTGTAAACATATCATTTATCATAATAACCTCAATGAAAAAGGGCTACACAGTAGCCCTTTTTATATGCTATATCGATTAATCTTCTTCTGGAGTAGCATCTTCGCCAACAACATCAAATGTTTCTGGTTCAGCTGCCAATGTATCACGAATGATACGATCGATTTCTTCAGCTACTTGAGGATTATCAAAAAGGTATTGTTTTGCCGCTTCTTTACCTTGTCCCATACGTTCCCCATTATAGGAATACCAAGCACCAGATTTTTTGATAATTTCCATATTAGTACCAATATCGATAAGAGTACCTTCTCTGGAAATCCCTTGCCCATACATCAAATCAAATTCAGCAGTTTTAAATGGAGGTGCCACCTTGTTCTTAACAACCTTAACCTTTGTACGAGCCCCTACATTTTCATTATTGGCCTTAATCAATTCGCCCTTACGCACATCAAGACGTACAGAAGAATAGAATTTTAAAGCACGACCACCAGTCGTTGTTTCAGGATTACCAAACATTACGCCTACCTTTTCACGCAATTGGTTAATAAAAATAACAACGGTTTTTGTCTTATTAATCGTACCTGTTAATTTACGTAATGCTTTACTCATCAAACGGGCATGAAGACCTACGTGAGCATCGCCCATTTCCCCTTCAATTTCTGCTTTAGGTACCAATGCAGCAACAGAGTCAACTACAACAATATCTACAGCACCACTACGAACAAGCGCCTCTGTAATTTCTAAGGCTTGTTCACCATTGTCTGGTTGTGAAATTAACAAGTTATTAATATCTACACCAAGATTACGGGCATAGATTGGGTCCATTGCATGTTCCGCATCAATAAAGGCAGCAACGCCACCTTGTTTTTGCGCTTCTGCTACAGCGTGAAGAGCAACAGTTGTTTTACCAGATGATTCTGGGCCATAAATTTCAATAACACGACCACGAGGGAAACCCCCTACACCTACAGCGAGGTCAATGGCAAGAGACCCAGAGGAAATAACCTCAACATTCATACGATCTGCCGCTTCACCTAGGCGCATAATAGCACCTTTACCAAAGTCTTTTTCTATTTGTTTTAATGCGTTATCCAACGCTGCTTGTCTACCATCAACAGCCATTATTTATCCCCCTTTTCTTGAATATACAAATTCATATAGTATAATGCTAATTCAGCCGCACTTTGGCGGATATCTTCTCGATTTCCAATAAGATTAGCCTTGTGAGAAACGGTTCCATGTGGTCCAGTTACACCAAACCAAACGAGACCTACTGGTTTATCCGGTGTCCCACCACCAGGGCCTGCTATCCCCGTTGTAGACACCGCATATGTCGTATTGCATACACATTTTGCACCTTCAGCCATCGCTTTAGCTACTTGTTCGCTCACAGCGCCATACGTATCGAGTAAATCTTGTGGCACACCTAAGACCCGATGTTTTACATCATTGCTATAAGATATAATGCCACCCATATAGTAATCACTGCTACCACTTACGTTTGTCAATAATTTACCAACTAAACCAGATGTACAAGACTCTGCCGTAGCAATGGTCGCAGCCGATTCTTTTAATGTATTACCGAGAGTTTCCTCCATAGAGATATCTAATTTACGGCCAATCAACGAACCTAAACGGCGACGAATGATTTCATCCCATGGATTCAACAATCTATGTGCTTCATCAAGAGATGAAGCCTTTGCAGTAATGCGTAATTCAATGTAGCCTTTTTTTATTAACAAAGCTATGGTTGGATTTGATTGTTGCTTAATCAAATCCATAACACGTTCTTCTAAATCGATTTCACGAATATCATAAACGCCATAGCGATAGGACGTTACAACACCTTGTGAACCGAAACGCTTATGAAGATAAGGCACTACACTTTGTGTAAACATCCCCTTCATCTCACCTGGAGGTCCTGGTAATAGTATATAGGTTACATCGCCATCTACGGTTACTACACCTGGTGCAACACCGACAGGATTAGCTAAAACACTAGAGCCATCAGGCAACATAGCCTCTCTACGACTCGCATCGGGCATTTCACGACCTACTCGTTTGAAAAACTGTCGCACCTCAGCCATAGCATCATCATTATATACAACACTACGATTTAAGGACGATGCCAAAACTTGCCGTGTTATATCACCCTGAGTTGGGCCTAAACCACCTGTACTAATCACGAGATCAGCACGTTGCGCTGCTTTTTTAAACACTTCAGCCATACGACCTGGATTGTCTCCCACTACAGACTGATAAGCTATGGTATAACCTAATTTATTAAGTTCCTGAGCTAACCAAGAGACATTGGTATTCACCGTATCCCCTAGTAACAATTCAGAACCTGTAGAAATTAATTCTACAATCATTGTAAATACCTCCCATCACTTCAGATGTGTTAATAGTGGCATTACCTAATACACTAATCAATATTATTCTACGATAGTAGCTACTACATCGTAAGCAAAACCTTGCTCTACTTGTACCTGTACGATATCTCCAGGTTTAACCTTATCGCCACAGTCTTCGATATACATGTTCCCATCAACATCTGGAGCTTGTGATTTCAAACGACCTTTTGCAAGAACAGTATCATTATCGCCCTCTTCTAATTCTTCAATCAAGGCATAGTCAATAGTACCTTCTAAATCGCGATTATTCTCTTCAGAAATAGCAGCTTGTATAGACATCAATGTATGATAGCGTTCTTCTTTAACCTCTTCTGGTACTTGATCTTCACGCGCCCCTGCAATGGTTCCTTCCTCTTGAGAATACGTGAAAACACCCATGTTATCAAACTTGATATCCTTCACAAATTCACAAAGTTCTTGGAACTGTTCATCTGTTTCACCAGGGAATCCCACAATAATCGATGTACGCAATGTAACATGAGTTGGTGCATTGCGAATTTTCTTTAATAATCGTTCAATATCCTCACGAGAATCACGACGATTCATTTGTTTAAGAATATCGTTGTTTACATGCTGTAATGGTATATCAACATATTTACAAAGCTTCGGTTCATTGACGATAATATCAAGCAATTCATCACTAAAGAAAGTTGGATATAAATAGAGCATACGAATCCACTCGATACCATCAACCTTAGTTAACTCTTTTAACAGCTTTGTAAGTAATGGTTTACCATCATTTAAATCAATACCGTAGCTAGTCGTATCTTGCGCAATAAGAACGATTTCTTTAACCCCTGACGCAGCTAACCGTTCAACTTCAGCTTTAATAGATTCAATAGAACGACTTCTAAATGCACCACGCACCTTAGGAATGATACAGAATGTACAACCATTGTTACAACCTTCTGCAATTTTTACATAAGCACTATAGCGAGGCGTCGTTTGAATACGCGGCATTCGTTCATCATAGATATTAGTAATATTTTCCATAATGCAACTACGATTACCATGCTCAATCGCATCTACAGCCACCATAACTTGATCCCATGCACCAGTACCAATAAGGGCATCAATCTCAGGAATTTCTGTAAACAACTCATCTTGGTATTGTTGACTCAAGCAACCTGCTACAATTAAGCCTTTACAACGACCAATTTCTTTATATTGAGCAGCTTCAAGAATCGTATTGATAGATTCTTCTTTAGCTTTCTCTATAAAGGTACATGTATTTATGATAATTAAGTCAGCCTCATGTAAATTATCGGTAATGGTATAACCATCATCCTTTAACAATCCAAGCATAACCTCTGTATCTACTAAATTTTTAGCACAACCTAGGCTGATATATCCCAATGATTTGGTCATTCTAAATCCTTTCTTATTTATAGAATGTGACTATATTGTATATGTATTTTATATAAATACTCTTCTATTAATCTTTTCTAAAACGTACTTGGCTAACCCAGTGATTCAATAAAAGTTCTTTACCCTCCACTGTATAGCCGCCATTAACAGGCCATAACACTACAGAATGCCCTAATGCATCTACGGGTTCGGTAACTTCAGGGTTGGCAAATATATAGGTAAAGTTATTATTCATCATATATTTTGCAGTTTCACTAGATAATAACCATGTAATAAACTCTATACTTTCATTTTTATGCTTAGAATCCTTTAGCACTGCTGCACCTGTTACATAAAATGATGTGCCATCACTAGGATAAATCATTTTTACAGGATAAGAATGGCGAATGTACTGTTGTGCATCAGAAAGATTACCAATGCCAATATCTGATTCACCGAGAGCTGTTAACCGTACAGGTGTGGAAAGAAACTTGGAATGTTGTATAACATGAGTTTTTAAAGCTAATAAATCTGCAAGAGCGTCTGGCTCGCCTTTATATTCCACCAAATTGTACAAAAGATTAGCCGCATTTTGAGAAGCTCCGAAATCTGTCATCACCACACGCCAGTTCCCAGGCTTTTGCAAGGTATCCCAAGTCGTAATATGTTGACCTAGTTTATTGTAAAATGATTCATTTTGTACAAAAACGATAGGATCATACCATAAACCAACCCAGTAACCATTTGAATCCTTTAGACGATCCAAAACCTCATCTATACGTTCATTTACAATAGGAGCAAACTTATCTTTACTAGCACCGATGACAAGATTATCCTCAGATGTAATCACTACATCACCAGACGAATCTGCTAACTTAGAGGAAACCCGTTGTTCCATTTGTTCCTCAGTGAGTGGCATAATATTAACTTTTACGTTTTTATCCTCTAAATATTTATCAGCTAATAGTGTTGTCAAATTATTAGGTAAATCAGTGTAAACCGTAATTTCACCGCGTACAGGCGCTTTTGATTTTTCAATTTGCTCCTCTCGATAAAAGTATACGCCATATCCCATCATGCCTAAGATAAAGAGCATTAATGCACTAAATGCCATCCACCGTTTCATCGCGTAAATCTCCTTTTACGTTCTCCCTTAGTCTTATTGACCTGTGAAGAAGAACCACTTCTAGCATATCGAGATTGACCGCCTCTCGATTGTCCTGATTTTTTACGTCCTTGGTTTTGCGTTTTACCTTGTCCAATTGGTCTAGGTGGAATTATGCACTCAGGTCCAAAGCCGATTAAATCACGCCGATTAGCTTCGATAAGGGCCTCTTTTACTAACTCGTAATTTTCAATGTTTTTATATTGCATCAAAGCCCGTTGCTTTGCCTTGTCACGACCTTTTTTAGCCACATAAACAGGCTTGCCATCAAGAGGATTAATACCCGTATAATACATACACGTTGAAAGACTGCCCGGTGTAGGAATAAAATCTTGAACTTGTTCAGGATACATATGCTGATCTCGTAAAAATTCAGCTAATTCTATGGCATCCTCTAGTGTGCATCCTGGGTGAGAACTCATAAAATAAGGAACTAAATATTGTTTTTTCCCTAATTCGCGATTTGCATCTTCAAACCATTTTTTAAAGGTCAGAAATTCCTCTTTTCCAGCCTTGCCCATCATAGTAGTTACACGTTTTGATACATGTTCAGGTGCAACCTTTAACTGACCACTTACGTGATATTGACAAAGTTCCTTTACGAAGGCTTTATTATTGTCAGCTAGAACATAGTCATACCGCAACCCCGATCTGACGAAGACCTTTTTTACGCCCTTTAACTTTCGCAACTTCCGCAGTAATGCAATGTAATCATCGTGATTAGTATTCAAATTTTCACAAGGTTCCGGCGCCGCACAAGTGCGACCTTTACAAGCGCCAAAGACGGCTTGTTTATCGCATGCTAAATGTCTGAAATTGGCTGTTGGACCACCTACATCATGAATGTAGCCTTTAAACCCATCCATATTGATCATCAACTTTGCTTCATCGATCAAAGACTGATGACTGCGATTTTGAATGATACGTCCTTGATGATTGGTAATAGCACAAAATGAGCAACTACCAAAACAACCACGGTGACTAACGAGGCTAAACTGCACCTCGCTTAATGCAGGCACGCCTCCTTTATCATCATATGATGGGTGCCATTTACGAGTGTATGGTAAATCATAAGCCGCATCCATTTGTTCCTGTGTTAATGGTAAGGCCGGTACATTTTGTACAACATAGCGATCTCCATGTTTTTGTACAATAGGTCGTCCATAGAATGGATCTTGTTCATCATATTGAATGCGGAACGCATCGGCAAAGGCCATTTTATCAGCCTTGATTTCTTCAAAGGAAGGACATTCAACACACTCAATGGATGGTATGTCTTTTGACATATAACAAATACCACGTATATTTGGCAATGATTCTTCGAATCGATTTTGATCTAGTGCTTCGGCTAACTCTACAATCTGTAATTCACCCATGCCATATATAAGTACATCAGCCTTAGAGTCTACAAGAATGGAGCGACGCACCGTATCAGACCAATAATCGTAATGCCCAAAGCGTCGCAATGAAGCCTCAATGCCGCCAATAATAAGAGGCACATCTCGATAGGCTTCTTTCATGCGGTTAGAGTATACCAAGGTCGCTCTATCGGGGCGATGTCCTGCCTCACCTCCTGGTGAGTAATCATCTTCACGGCGGATTTTTTTAGCCGCCGTAAACTTGTTGAGCATGGAATCCAAGTTGCCTGCAGTAACAAGCGATGCAAGACGAGGCTTCCCTAATCTTTTAAAAGCATTAACATCATTCCAATCAGGTTGGGCAATAATACCAACTCGATAGCCTTTGGATTCTAGATAACGACCAATTACGGCAGGCGCAAATGATGGATGATCTACATACGCATCGCCACTGATGAGCACAAAATCGAGTTCTGCCCACCCGCGCGCTTCCATATCTGCGCGTTCTGTAACTAAAAATGTATCCATCAATATAACCTTTCTTTAAATGTAACGATGTATCTTATAATAAAAACAACCATATCAAAAATATCACCATGAACACTGCAATAATAGCAAGCATAATGCGTTCTTGTTCAATGGACCGCTGTCGCTTTTTCTGCCTCGTTTCAAGAGACATACGACGTTTTGCCATCTGATGCTCAACATACTCACTCTGAACAGAATTAATAGTTTCCTGTTTCTTTTGACGCATAATAGGACGTATTGTGAATGTATCCACTTCACCTACTTGATCTTGATACACCTTCACTAAACGGTCTCCATCAAGGCCAAGGTAATTTCCATAATTGCGAATAAAACCTTTAGCGTATACACGTCCTGGGATAACTGCATAGTTTCCATCTTCGATGGCTTCTAAATAGGTTGTTTTAATATGAAGTACTTGTTCAATATCTTTAAATGTGAGATTTCTACGTACTCGTTCTCGACGTAATTCTTCACCTAACTCAGCCACAGTATATCCCTTTCTATTCCTCAGAATCAGAGAAGTATCGAGCTTTCACCTGTTCTGGACTCATTAAAATCTCTCGTGCTTTACTACCCATATTAGGACCTACAATTTTAAGATCCTCCATGGTATCTACAAGGCGTGCAGCACGCGTATAACCGATACGGAATCTACGTTGTAACATAGATACTGATGCTTGACCAGATTCCATCACAAGATTGACAGCTCGTTCTAATAACTCATCACGATAAATATCTTGTTCATCATTATCTTGTGCTGCCGTTTCCTTTTCTGTCTCAGCCGTTACCGTATCATCATATTCTGGTTCTCGTTGTTGTTTTACAAACTCTACCAAATGTTCCACTTCATCATCTGATATGAAAGCACCTTGTACACGAATTGGTTTATTAGCACCAATTGGGGAGAACAACATATCACCTTTGCCTAATAATTTTTCAGCGCCCGCCATATCGAGAATTGTACGAGAATCAATTTGGGACCCTACGGCAAAGGAAATACGGCTTGGTACATTTGCCTTAATAGAACCGGTAATAACGTTAACAGATGGACGTTGTGTAGCTAGTACCATATGAATACCAGCAGCACGTGCCATCTGAGCCAATCGACTGATGGATTCTTCAATATCATCAGGCGCAGTCATCATTAAATCAGCTAACTCATCAATAATCAATACAATGAGAGGCATTGCCGATTTAGGATGAGCTTCATTATAGCTTTTAATATCGCGCTTGCCAGATGCAGCAAAAGCCTTGTAACGAGCTTCCATCTCACGAACTGCCCAACGTAATACAGCAGCTGCTTTTTTCATATCCGTTACAACTGGTGCCATCAAATGAGGAATGCCATTATAAACGGATAATTCAACCATCTTAGGGTCGATAAGTAATAACTTAACCTCTTCTGGTTTACGACTAAAGAGAATACTGGAAATCAATGTATTCACACATACAGATTTACCAGAGCCTGTCGTACCAGCCACCAATAGATGTGGCATCTTAGCCAAATCAGTAATCACAGGTTTGCCAGCAATGTCCTTACCAAGGCCGACTGGAATACCTCCACGCGCCTCTTTAAAGTCACTACAATCAAGTACATCACGCAAGTGAACTGCTTCTGTTTTCGTATTAGGTACCTCGATCCCAATAGCAGATTTACCAGGAATTGGTGCCTCCATACGTATATGTTGAGCCGCTAGATTCAAGGCAATGTCATCTGTTAAGTTTACGATTCTACTTACCTTTACACCTTGGGCTGGTTCAATTTCATACCGTGTTACGGTTGGGCCTTGCGTAGCATTAACCACCTTAGCAGAAATGCCAAAGCTAGATAAAACCTCTTCTAGGCGCATCGCATTATACGCGACCTCATCATTATTATTCTGACCGACCTCCCCTTTCGCCAAAATATCAAGGCTTGGGAAGTGATATGGTCTATCGTAAGTTCTATGAATCTGTCCATCTTTAGAAACAGCTACCTGTGCTGTATCCTCAGCAGTACTTGCCAAAGATGGTACAGATAATGGCATAGAACTCATTCCTGCACCAGCACTAACAGAGCTTGCAGCCGCACCACTACCAGGTACAGCACTCGCAATCGCCGCATGATTAGTCTCAAGTGGCCCTATAGTTGTCGGTTGATAAGAGTACTCTTCTGTGTCTGCTTCATCAGTGCTATGTGCCTCATCCTCAACACTAACATCATCTGTATCGAATTCTTCAACATCATCCTGATCATGAAGCCATGATGGCATTGGTTGATCTTCATCATCGATACTACTAGTATGACCTTCACTACTGCTATGGCTAGCATCACCAGATTCCTCAGAGGTGTTCGCTAATCGTTCTGCCGCTCTATTACGAGCCTCTAACTCAGCCAATTCTTTCCAAGAAGAAGGCACATGTGTATCAATAGGTTCAACTTCATACTCATCATTAGCAGCTACAACGCCTCTATTCTCAAGAGCCTCTACAGCATTCTGAGCAGCATCCGTATATCTCGTGTCCTTTTCACGATCATAAGCCTTACGTTGTGCTGCTTCTTTGCGCTGTTCATTCCAATCTTCGATAACCTCTTTGGCTACCGCGACCTTTTCAACGGCTACCTCTTTTGCCTTATCCAGTCCTACTTGAGTCTTGTCAGCAGCCTTGCGTAAACCATTCCCCAATGATAATCGGGTAATGAGAAGTCCACAACAAAGCATAATTATAGCAACAACAATAATGGCACCAACTTCACCGAACATAGTTCGTATAAAGGAAGCTAAGAAACCACCCACAACACCACCTTGATCTGCAAGGGCCGTAGTCGCCAATTCATCACCGACAGGTACACGACAAAGTGGAACCATAGTAATAGCTAATAAGTAAAAAACTGTTATGAGAAGACCACGACGTGTAATAGACATAAATTTACCTTGGTATAACAAACGCCATCCCAACCATAGTACAGCAATGCACGGAATTATGCCCCCAAAGCCAAATCCATAGCGAAATATTCCCGTCAATACTTCACCGACAATGCCTAAATCAAAGCCAAAATAGCCTAATAAGGCTAGTACAGCAATACCAATAACAATTATACCTTTCACTTCATTACGCAGTGAAAATCCTTCCTTTTTTGGTGTCGGTGTCGCTCGTTTTTTACGAGGCTTCCGCCCTCGTGTAGAAGTCTTTTTCTCTTCTGCCATAATCGTATACAAACCCCTTACTTTTATATAAAAATCTATTTTAAATCATCTTTATATTATACCATATATTGGCTATTCTATTTACCTTTGCGTCTATCGTTCCAATCTTTTAACAGAGTATGCTCTACCCCACGATCGACTCCCTTATAATACTCAGCATGTATTAAAGGATCTGGTAAATATTGTTGCTTAACGTATCCATTCGGATAATTATGAGCATATTTATAAGTTAGCCCATGCCCTAATTTACTAGCACCACTATAATGGCTATCTCGCAAATGATCCGGTACCTGACCACAATCTTTATGACGCACATCTGAAATAGCTGCATCAATGCCCAGATATGCAGAATTACTCTTAGGTGCCAATGCTACATAGCACGCTGCCTCAGATAAAATGATACGCGCCTCAGGGAACCCAACCATATGTGCGGCTTGTGCTGCTGCATTAGCCAATATTAAGGCTTGTGGATCTGCTAGTCCTACATCTTCGGCGGCACAAATGACAATACGGCGAGCAATAAAATTAGGATCCTCACCGGCCTCTATCATACGTGCTAAGTAGTGAAGTGTAGCCTGTACATCGGATCCGCGCATACTTTTAATAAAGGCGGAAATCGTATCGTAGTGGCTATCTCCTTTTTTATCGTATGTATAAATGCGACGGCCTACGACCTTTTCTAGAATTTCCAAGGTGATTTCTTCGCCATCGTGCACCATGGCCGCAGCTTGCTCTAAAATATTGAGTGCCATACGACCATCACCATTGACGAAGATACCTATATCCTCAAGCAACTCATCCTTAACTTGTAAGTTACGAGTACCTAACCCTACTTCGCTATCTGTAAGAGCCCGTTTTAAAATTTGTTTAATTGCCTTAGGCGTTAAAGCCTCTAATGTTATAAGGCGTAACCGCGATAATAATGGGCGATTGACTTCAAAAAATGGATTTTCTGTAGTTGCCCCAATAA
>CAUTOY010000003.1:0-43297 GCA_963539855.1 uncultured Veillonella sp. | reverse complement strand
AAGAGCATGCTATTGCTATGAGCTCTGGTATTGCTAAAAATGGCGGTAAACCAGTGTTTAATGTATATAGTACATTCTTACAACGTGCCTATGACCAATTAGTACAAGATCTGTGCGTAAATAACAATAGTGCTGTTATTATCAATCATCAAGCCTCTGTATATGGCATGAATGATGTCACTCATTTAGGGTTCTTTGATATACCTATGCTTACAAGCATTCCTAATTTAGTATACTTAGCACCTACCAATAATGAAGAGTTGTTGGCTATGACTGACTATGCCGTGCATCAACATGAGCATCCTGTAGCAATTCGTGTTCCTGTTGGTGAGTTTACATCTACTGGTGTGGCTGATACGACGGATTATAGTGTCTTAAATAAATCTGAAGTGACTCGTCGTGGCGAACGCATTGCGTTATTAGGCTTAGGTAATTTCTATCATCTAGCTAATCAAGTAGCTGATGAACTGTCTAAATTCGACATTAATGCAACCGTGGTAAATCCTAAATTTGCTTCTGGCCTAGATGAAGAACTACTAGAAGATTTGAAAGTAAATCATTCGGTAGTATTTACTTTGGAAGATGGTGTAGTAGAAGGCGGTTGGGGACAACGTGTAGCTAGTTTCTATGGACCGTCTAATATGCGTGTTAAAAACTATGGTATTGCTAAAGAATTTCATGATTGCTATGATGCGGCGGAGCTTTTGCGAGAAAACGGTGTTTATGTAGAACAAATTGTAAATGATGCCAAATGTATGTTGCGTTAAACAAGGGTTGTGTCATAATATTTATAAAAATTATTTATAAGTAATGACCTTAAGTAGTAGCTTCTATTAGTTAGCATAGAAGCTACTATTTTTCAATATATGATGAGTTGTTTATAAATAAAATATTTTATAGTTTTTTATTAATATGACTATAAATAATAGATGAAGTAGTATATAATAATAACAGACTGACTCATTATGATGTATAATACAGTTTAATTAATTTAGAAATCTGTATTGGTTAGTATATGAACGTAAACGTGCTTTCGTTGGTGTGTAAAGGGAGATTTGGAAACATTGAAAAAGGTTTTAACTTTGGCCGTGGCTTTGGCTGTAGTCAGCAGTGGTTATCTGTGTGAGGTAAATGGTGCCGCAGAACCGATAACCAAAAAAGCGCCTTCCATCTCAGAATTTAATATATATGTGCCAAAAGAGCTCAATGAACGTCAAAAAGATCTTGTTGAAATCGGACGTTATACAGCTAGCGGAGATCTTGGCTCGTTAAGAGAAACGATTATTTCTGCTATTGAACGCGGTACTTTGACACCTCAAGAGGTGAGTATTGCCATTCGTCAGTTGTATTCTGCAGCTGGTTTAAAGCAAATGAATGCGGCTCTTGCTACATTTGAGCAACTTCGTGAAGAACGCCCTGAGTTTGGTGTAGATTATGATAAACTCGTGCCAAAGCGAGTGGGCCTAAGCGCTCTACTAGGTAATGGCTCTAATAGTACAAATATGGCTGCCAAAATTAAAGCTGATGAAGCGTCAACAGCTGTAAAATATAATACATTCCGTATTAAAAAGCCAAAACCACAAAATAGAAACAGATCACGTCTAGGCAAACTTGATCGTGAACTCGTAGCAGCAGCGGCATTAGGTACTCGTGTTGGTAAATCAAATGCGGTGTTTGCTACATCGAAAAAAAGCTTAACAGAGCTTGGTTTGAGTCCACAACAAATTGAATACTTAGAAAATATGCTATCTAATTAATGATGAGCCCTTGTCTTTTCATAATGACAGGGGCTTTTTTATATTACTAATTGACGTAAAGTAAAGCATTTTTCTATAATAATAAGGATAGGTAACAATTAGTTATGTAATATAGTACTTTCAGAATAGACATATAAGGAGTAACGATGCGTCTTCGTAGAAAACCGTGGATTGATGAGGCTATCCACGAGTATGATTCACACATTATTTTATCAGGACAAGAGACTTATAAAGGCAAATGGAGAGAGGCTTTTTCGCATCCGGAACGACCATTATACATGGAACTAGGCACTGGTAAGGGGCGATTTATTGCGGGCATGTCTGAAGCATATCCAGAGGCAAACTTTGTTGGTTTTGAAGTTCAAATCGGTGTAATTTACTATGCAGCACAAAAGATTTTCGAAGCTCAACGAGATAATGCAAAAGTATCTTTATTTGATATCGCAGGAATTGAAGAAATTGTAGCCCCTGGCGAAGTAGATCGATTCTATATCAATTTCTGTGATCCATGGCCTAAGGCTAAACATGCTAAACGTCGCTTAACATATCATACATTCCTTGACCGTTATGCACGTTTGTTAAAAGATAATGGCGAAGTTCACTTTAAAACCGACAATGAAGACTTGTTTATGTTCTCCTTAGAGGAGTTCAAAAGTTGTGGGTGGGAACTTAAGAATGTCACCTATGATTTACATAGTACAGATTTACCAAATGTGAAAACGGAATATGAAGAGAAGTTTAGCGCAAAGGGACAACCTATTTTCCGATTAGAAGCAGTGAAACCGACTGTTACTAAGGAGGCATAATATGTTGCAACAAGGGGAAAAGAAGAAACATTTTTGGGAGAAAGTGTTTAAGAACGACCTACAAGGCATGTTATTGCCTATAGCTCTTATGGCCTTGATTGGTAGCATTAACATCTTTAGTGCTACTTATGTTGGATCGATTACAACAGATACTGGATTGTTGGGCTATGCACCGAGACATTTAGGGTATTTATTAGTTTCTGCTATTTTGGGCGTATTTTTGTATCGATTTGATTATCGTCGATTACAAAATGCTAAATTACTGACTTGGATAATGGGCTTGACCGCAGTATCCCTGGTGGCCATATATTTGGTCGGTGTAGAGGTCAATGGTGCACGCCGGTGGATTTCTTTTGGTCTATTCTCGTTTCAACCATCAGAGTTTGCTAAATTGGCCGCATTAATGTGGACAGCAGCTAAATTGGCGGATAAACCGTGGGTGAAACCAAGATTTACATCCATGTTTAAACCTAAAAAAGGCCTGTCCCAAAAAGAAGTTGCTTTAGGATACGTTTTTGAACGTATTAGATATATGGGATATATGTTGCTTTGGCCAATCATATTTGCTTTGCTCACCATTAAACAGCCAGATATGGGGACTGCCGTATTGATTATAGGGTTCTCATACCTATTAATATTCTTATCTGGCTTTGATAAAAGTATATTTGGTTTATCCTTGATGGGGGCTATTATCTTGGGGATTTATGCTGCTCGTAGTAGTTCGTATCGGTGGGAACGCGTTGTATCTTGGTTTGATCCCTGGTCCTATGCACAGGATAAAGGCTATCAAACTGTACAAGGTTTGTTAGCTGTAGGCTCAGGTGGGTTCTTTGGACAAGGCCTTCTGAATGGTACGTCAAAGTATTTCTATCTACCTGAAGCGCATACGGACTTTGCCTTTGCTGTTTGGGCACAGGAAATGGGCTTTTTAGGCGCTATTTTGGTTGTATTCTTAATGACCATGTTTACGTATTTTGGATTCCGTATTGCTAATAGAGCACGTGATGCTTTTGGTAGATGGTTAGCCATTGGAATTACGATTCTCATCAGTGGTCAAGCATTTTTCAATATCGCCATGGTTTGTGGTATGTTGCCTGTAACAGGGGTACCATTGCCGTTCGTTAGCTATGGTGGTTCTTCTTTGATGATGAACTGTTTGGCTATTGGTATTTTAGCAAGTGTTGCGAGACGTGGCGTAGAAGGTGTTAAACCAGTAGGTACAAAGGAACCGTTACCTTCGTTGCGGGAGGAAACGCAGAGTCGGTTTAGACCGAATAGAACGGTTGAACCTAAATTACCGGGACGTTTTGTACCACCAAGTAAACGATAATAAATGTGTTGTGTATGAGGGAAAATTATGAACGATTTTATTGATATTCAAGAACGCCCATCATTGGGTAAATTATTGCCACTTAGCTTTCAACATTTATTTGCCATGTTTGGCTCTACTGTACTCGTACCGTATTTGTTGAAAGT
This sequence comes from uncultured Veillonella sp., assembly GCA_963539855.1. GTDB lineage: Bacteria > Bacillota > Negativicutes > Veillonellales > Veillonellaceae > Veillonella. The sequence goes on along the minus strand of CAUTOY010000003.1, from coordinate 39,258 downwards.
CGATCCTGCAACGGCATTATTTATGAATGGCATTGGTACATTGCTGTACTTATTCGTATGTAAAGGTAAGATTCCAGCATATTTAGGCTCTAGCTTTGCTTTTATTGCTCCTGTCAGTGCAGTATTGGCTGCAGGATTGGGTTATGAAGCAGCTAAAGGCGCCTTTGTCGTATTCGGCTTATCCTTTGTTATTTTATCGTTCTTAGTTCGCTATATTGGCATCGGCTGGATTGATAAATTATTTCCACCAGCTGCGATGGGGGCTATCGTTGCTATCATCGGCCTTGAACTAGCTCCAGTCGCTATGGGCATGGCTGGACTCATCGGTGATCAAAATCTTGGAATGTCTCATGAACAGGCTATCATAGTATCTATGTTCTCCTTGATTGTGACCTTATTAGGAACCGTCGTATTCCGAGGATTCCTTGCTGTAATTCCTGTGCTTATCGGCGTAGTGGCAGGTTATATCTTATCTGCTATCATGGGCGTTGTCGATTTCTCCGCTGTTGAAGCAGCACCATGGTTCTCGTTACCACAGTTTTATGGTATGCCTGAATTTGATATCAATGCCATCGTCATGATTATGCCCGCATTGTTTGTAGTGTTTGCGGAACACGTAGGTCACCTTGTTGTTACTAGTAATATTGTATCAAAAGATCTTATGAAAGACCCTGGCTTAGAACGTTCTTTATTAGGTGATGGCCTTGCCAATATTCTTTCTGGTTTCTTTGGGGCTACACCAAATACAACGTATGGTGAAAATATCGGTGTACTAGCGATTACACGGTGCTTTAGCGTATGGGTTATCGGCGGTGCAGCTATATTGGCTATGATTATTTCCTTCGTGGGCAAGGTGGCCGCTCTTATCCATGCCATTCCGGTTCCTGTTATGGGTGGTGTATCGATTCTATTGTTCGGTATCATCGCTGCTTCTGGGTTACGTATGCTCGTAGAACGCAAGGTAGACTATACAAATCCTGTTAACATGATTCTTACATCTGTTATTCTTGTTGTAGGCCTTAGTGGTGCACAACTCGTAATTGGCCCTGTTGTTTTAAAAGGCATGGGATTGGCAACTGTTGTAGGCATGGGGATGAGTATCATACTTCTTATCTTACAAAAAACAGGTATTGGTAATGATCAATTAAAGAAAACAGATGTATAATTGATTATACATTTGAATATATAACAAAACTTATAATTAACGCGTAGCTTTTTGGCTACGCGTTTTTGCATAGTAGAACTTTATATATACCATAGAAGAGTGTCTATTGGAAAAATATAAATGTCTATTGTATAATATATTGTATGAAATGTTTTATGAGAGGAGGTTTATATGGATTATATTTTTTGGCTTATTATAGGTCTCATATTGATGGCTATTGAACTAGTTATACCGGGTGGTATTGCGGGCCTTATCGGGTACTGTTTGTTTATGTGGGGCGTGTTTATCGGTCTTGGTGGTACAGATATAGCCTTATATGCGGTGCTTGGTATCACGATTGTATTAGTCGTAGTATTAGTAACCTTCTTTAATCACTTTTCAAAAACCTGGATTGGCAAGCTCTTTACCTTAGGGCAACGGTCTACGACAAAAGCTGGCTATGTATCTAATGATGTATTAGATGACTTAGTCGGTAAAGAAGGTGTAGCTCATACTACACTGCGCCCTGCAGGTATTGCTAAAATTGATGGTAATTTGGTAGATGTTGTGACCGAAGGGGACTTCATTGATGCCGGTTCACCTATTGTGGTGCTTCGTGTTGTAGGGGGCCGTAATATAGTTAGAAAGCGCGATTAAGCTTTCACCACGTCGTCGTAAATAATGGAGGTTATTATGGAGGTAGGTATTTTAATTTTGATTCCCATTCTATTGATTGGGATTATGGTATTCTTGTATGTTGTGCCACTAGGCCTTTGGGTATCTGCGTTGGCAGCCGGTGTTAACGTAGGCATTTTCACATTGGTTGGTATGCGTTTACGTCGTGTAAATCCATCTCAAATCGTAATGCCTTTGATTAAGGCGAATAAAGCCGGCCTTGAGGTTAATGTAAATCAATTGGAAGCACATTATCTTGCTGGTGGTGACGTTGACCGCGTTGTAGATGCTTTGATTGCTGCTGAACGCGCATCCATTCCGTTGACATTTGAACGTTCTGCCGCTATCGACCTCGCAGGTCGTGATGTATTGGAAGCGGTTCAAATGTCCGTTAATCCTAAGGTTATTGAAACACCAATTATTTCTGCAGTGGCAAAAAATGGTATTGAACTTAAGGTTCGTGCTCGCGTAACAGTACGTGCTAATATTGATCGTCTCGTTGGTGGTGCTGGTGAAGCGACAATCATCGCCCGTGTTGGTGAAGGTATCGTTACAACGGTAGGTTCTTCTGAAGAGCATACAGATGTATTGGAAAATCCAGATCATATTTCTCGTACTGTATTGGGCAAAGGCCTTGATGCGGGGACTGCCTTTGAAATCTTATCTATCGATATCGCTGACGTAGACGTTGGACGTAACATTGGTGCCCAATTGCAAACAGACCAAGCGGAAGCAGATAAGAAAATTGCACAAGCTCGTGCCGAAGAACGCCGTGCTATGGCGGTTGCTACAGAACAAGAAATGCGTGCTAAAACACAAGATATGCAAGCTAAGGTTGTGGAAGCACAAGCTGAAGTTCCTAAAGCATTGGCGGAAGCTTTCAGAAATGGTAATCTCGGCGTTATGGATTATTATAATATGAACAATATTATTGCAGACACTAAGATGCGTGAGAATTTAGCAGATGGTGAATAGGAGTAATTATGGACTCTATTTTGTCTACAATACTATCAGCCTTTACGCATAATCCTATATTTGTTCTAGCTATAATTGCATATATCGTATTCTCCTTTTTGAAAAGCTCAAAGACTGAAGATGCTGATGAGTATGAAAGCTCAGGCGCTGAAAAGACTTGGGAGGATATGGAACGTGAATACGGTATTTCGATTGAACGTAAAATAGAAGAACCTGCTATTGATAATGCATCTAACTCTTCCTTAGCTGAGCGCTTAGAAGAATTTAAGCACCAAAAAGCAATGGAACGAGGAAAGATGCCTCTCGTTGATATAGAAACTCATACGAAGCCTGTAACGAAGAAGGTTCGTAAGTCGCGTCATGATATTAAAGAAGGCATGAAATGGGCTTTTATACTAGAAAAACCAAAGGCATTGCGGCATAGGGCTCGATAATGTATATATGTTCCTAATAAAGACAAGGGTTCCCAATGGTCACAGGGGTGACTATTGGAAACCCTTTTTCTATTGCAAAGCGTATAGTTGAACTTTCATAATATGTGTAATAGGTGTGGGGATAAAGTTCACCTACATTATATGAAAGGAGCGATTATATGTATCGTAGCGTACGAAATATTCCAAAACAATTATTAGAGAATCTATATGTCAAAGAGAAATGGACCTTACGAGATATTGCTGATTATATTGGGTGTAGTGTAGATACAATTGTAAGGCGCATGCAATTATATAAGATACCGCGACGTGAAACGCGTAAAGATATCAATCGCGCAACCTTAGTCAATCTATATGAAGTGAGTCATACGAGTATTGAAGCATTGGCCCGTCGTTTTAATGTATCCACTGCGACCATATCTAACCGATTACATGAGTATGGATTGCTTTGTACTCATGACCATTCTATACATAGTGTAGAACCAGATCGTATTAAAAAGGCCTATGAAAGTGGTAATAGTACAACTCGTATTGCTGATATGATGGGAGTTTCGCGATGGAAGGTATTACATATTTTACATCATATGGGCGTTAATATACGCGGCGGGAGGCGTAAGGTGATGCCTATCGATGAAATGAGCTATTTGTATAGCTATCATGGGTTGAGTACAAAGGATATAGGTGTTGCCTATCAATTGCAAGCCAATACGGTCGCATTATATTTACGAGAATCTGGTGTCACATTGCGTGGCAAACGGTTAGAGGTAGATATGAATGAAATTAGTAGATTACGGATGGAAGGATTATCGATTGCAGCTATTGCACGACAACTCGAATGCTCCGCATCTGTTATAAGAAACAGATTAAAGCATCAGCAATCCTAGTAAAGACATAGTATAGGATGATGTCGTATGGTAAATATGTATAAGCCTCAAACCATTCGGTATAGAAATTTGTAGTTAATTACTATATACTTAGATTTATATGATGGGAGGTTTATTATGTTCGAATATTTAACATTATTATTACCATTTTTGCTTTTAGGCTTTGTTGCAGCTGGTTTATCTAGAATATCTGGCGTCGCATTGTCCATGATTATCGTTCCAACCTTATTGATTTGGGGGGCTAGGCCACTGGATGTAGTTGCATTTATGCTCTTATTTGTGGTGTATAACAATTTCACATCCGAAACACAAGATGTGCGCCTTGATTACAAGGACCTTGTGTTATTCCCTAAATGGCGCTTGTTGATTCCTTTAGTTTTGACTATAATCGGCATTTTCATTAATCCAGCTATTGGCATTGCTGTTTTTATGGCTTGCTTTGTATTGGAACTACTAGCTACTGTGTTCAAACGCATTCCTGAACGAGAACGTCCAGCTGTTCATCGTGTCATTGTTCTTTCCGTTCTCAGTGCTATTGTAACAGCTATTGGCGCCTATGTAGGACCTACTATTAGTGGGGACTATTATTTTGGATTAGTGGGCTTGGCTATTTTAGTGATTACCGGTTTTGCATGGTATGCAGGTCGTAATCGAAATGCATTTAAAGGTATTTGGGAATTTATTTGGGTTGACTTTGGTATTTTACTTGGCTTGTTCGGTATTGAAAGTTCCAACTACCCATCTGGGTTAACACGTGACTACAAGAGTCCTATGGATCGTATGTTGCCAATGATTACTGTAGTAGGTGGTTATGCGGGATTGATGGTTATCTTTGGCGTATATGGCATGTTCTCCTTGCCATCTTTTATTACTGCCATTGGTGCAGCCATTGGTATACGCATGTTCGGATTGTATGAATTCCCTAAACGCGGCACATTCTCTTACCTAGCCATTGGGTTTGCTATAGCTGCCGTTGTATGTTTATATCTTGTATCTCCTGTACCAACAGGTTTTGATGCGGTTAATACTATTATGACGCAACCGATGGTTCAGTAAAAGGTGAATTTTATCATAGCATCCGTAGTATGAACTTGGTACTGTAAATGTAGATAATTAACATGAACAATAAGGAGATGTGTATCGTGAGCGATAATACTACTATTAACAATGAATCCGATAAAGTTGTAGAAACGAGACCATTTCCGCCATTCTTGCCAAAGAATGCAACGGTTATGATGATGGGAACATTCCCACCGGAAGCTTCTAAGCGTGCTATGGAATTCCATTACCCTAATTTCCAAAATGATATGTGGCGTGTATTTGGGCTAGTATTCTTCAATGATAAAGAACACTTTAGAAAAGGCGAAGAAAAAGCCATGGATCCAGACAAGATTAAATCGTTCTTAGACCAAGTGGGTATTGCATCTTGTCCAACCGTATATAAAGCAATTCGCGAACATGGAAATGCATCCGATGCATTCCTTACTGTTGTAGAAGCGGTCAATTTGAAAGCTGTACTCGATCAAATTCCAAATTGTAAGCACATCGGTACGACTGGTGGTAAGGCTACAGAAATCTTACTTAGCTTATTACCTGAGAAGGTAAAATTACCAAAAACAGGGGAAACGATTCCCTTTGTCTATGAAGGTCGAGAACTTTCTTTGACGCGTTTGCCATCTACCTCTAGAGCGTATCCGTTGAGCCTTGTAAAAAAAGCAGATGATTATAAGGAATTCTTTAAAGCTTGTGGCTTACAAACAAAATAATAAATAGTTTATACTTAGTAGAATACCTTTGATTGTCTACTCTGATTGGTAAATTAGGGGGGACAGTCAAAGGTATTTTATTATTAAAAATTTACGTAAATAGGTGATATGGTAAGTTACTTGTTGCATTTAAACATATGGCATCAGTCATAATTAAAAGTGATAACAACAATAACTTTTTAATTCTTGCTTTTTATGATGAGAGGTCTATAATTAACCAATGTCATTATATGGTTGACAAATATTTTAGAAATAGGAGTTGATACTATGGATAAGGCTAAGGAGGCCTTATGGACAAGATCATTTGTCCTTGATACTTTGATTAATTTCTTAGTATTTTTGATTTATTATTTATTAATTGTTATTATTGCTGTAGTTGCAAAAGATAACCTTCACGCCACAGCTAGTCAAGCAGGTTTAGCTGTTGGTATATATATTATCGGCACTGTCGTGGCCCGGTTATTAGCTGGACGTTTTATTAGTGTCCTCGGATGCCGCAAGATGCTGTACTTAGGTTTGTTTATTTATTTGGCTTCAACGGCCATGTATTTCTATACACCTAATTTATTAATGCTCAATAGTGTTCGTTTCTTAAATGGTTTTGCTTACGGTATTACATCGACTGCAACAAGTACGATTATTGCTGCCATTATACCTCAATCACGCCGTGGGGAAGGGATTAACTATTATGGTTTATCTACATCCCTTGCTGCTGCAGTAGGCCCATTCTTAGGTATTTTAATGCTTCATAGTCTTGGCTATGACTTTATCATTGCATTCTGTGTTGCCCTTATCGTTATTTGTGGCATTTGTGCCGTAATTATGAAGTTTAAGGAACCTAAACTCGATATTGAGTCTGAAGCTCATAAGGGTATTAAGATTTCCGATTATATTGAACCTCGTATGAATTCTATTAGCCTTGTTTCGGTGCTTGTAGGTTTCGCATACTCTGGTGTTATCGGCTTTATGGCAGCCTATACAAGAGACCTAGACCTTATTATGGCGGGCACATTCTTCTTTGTTGTCTATGCCGTAGTGATTACTATCACAAGACCTTTACTTGGCATTCTATTTGATATGAAAGGGGAAAACTTCGTTTTATATCCTTGCTTCGTATCCTTAGCGCTTGGTATTTTCTTACTATCCATTGCTCACTCTACATGGCTTGTACTTTTATCCGCCGTATTCGTCGGACTTGGCTATGGTACATTCATGTCCAATGGTCAAGCGGTAACTGTTAAAATTGTACCAGTTCACCGTATTGGGGTTGCTACATCTACTTATTTTATTGCTTTAGATATAGGCCTTGGCTTTGGCCCATATATCTTAGGTGCTATTAAAGAAGTGGTAGGATATACGAGCATGTTCCACGTAACTGTAGTAGTTGCCCTTGTAGCATTAGTTGCATACTATCTATTCTATGGTCGTTATGTAGGAACTGAAAAAGATCTTTCCTTGAAAGCTCGTGCTGAAGAAGAACAAATTAGAAATCGTAAACGCAATGGTAAACTTGCATAAACCGTTTTTTAGGGGATACATAACATTATAGATTAATAAAAAGACTATTCTGGCAGTCGCCCGAATAGTCTTTTTGCTTTCCTATAGGATTATTTTTCGATATTTACGATGTTAACGATTATTTCAACAGCTTTTTTCATATCATCGATACATGCAAATTCATGACGTCCATGAAGGTTTTCTACACCGGTAAAGATATTTGGTGTTGGAATACCCATAAACGAAATTTTAGAGCCATCAGTACCACCGCGGATAGGGTCACAAATAGGTGTAATGCCCGCTTTTTCCATGGCCGCTTTGGCTACATTTACACATTCCATATTATCTTTGATGATGTCATACATATTGTAATATTGATCTTTTACGGAAACTTCGCATACTTCACGGCCATAGATTTCGTTTAATGTTTGGCCTGCTTGTAGGAAGAATGCTTTTTTCGCTTCGAACAATTCCTTGTCATGGTCGCGGATGATATAGTTCATCTTACCTGTATCTACTTGTGTTTCCATACTCATAAGCATAAAGAAACCTTGACGACCACAAGTGTGTTCCGGAACGGCAGCCCCTGGTAAGAGTGCATCGAATTGCATAGCTAGCTTGGCACAGTTAATCATAATACCCTTAGCTGTGCCTGTGTGTACTGATACGCCTTTGAGAATAACTGTACCACCTGCAGCGTTAAAGGTTTCATACTCTAGTTGGCCCAGGCTTTCACCGTCGATCGTGTAAGCATAGTCAACAGGAAATTGTTTTATATCGAAGTGGTCTGCACCAGTGCCGATTTCTTCATCTGGACCAAAGGCACACATGATTTTGCCATGTTTTATTTCTGGATGAGCTACGAGGTAGGAGAGGGCCTCCATGATTTCACAGATACCAGCCTTATCATCGCCGCCGAGAAGTGTTAGACCGTCGGTTACCACTAAGGATTTACCAATATAGTTTTTTAGGTTAGGGAAGTCTGCACGGCGTGTAAAGATTTGATGCTCTTCATTGAGGCAAATATCGCTGCCATCATAGTTTTCAATGATACGTGGTTTAATGTTTTCAGCGTTGTAGTCTGCTGTATCCATATGGGCGATAAAGCCGATAGAAGGTGCTTTCTCGTCTGTATTAGCATTGAGTGTACCGATTACAAAACCATTTTCCCGATTGTAAATCACTTCGTCTAAGCCGATTGCTTTTAAATCGGGAACAAGTACATTAGTTGCAAAATCTACTTGTGTTTGTGTACTCGGAATAGTAGTGCTTTCCTCGTTTGACCGAGTATTTATGCTGGTGTAGCGGACAAAACGTTCAACCATTGATTCCATAATGAGCCTCCTTGTGAGAATATGATGGTTATATTATTTTGACTGTAAATTAGTGTAAAAAGATAGCTATACTATATCCTCATTGTAGACTAGTAATAGATAAAATGCAAAGATATTGATGTATAACGTGTAAAAATATTCTTGTTATGCATATAAAGTAATTGAATCAAGTATTTGACCATGTTAGTATAAAGGTGAATAGTTATACGTTTGTAGTTTTCTGTGAGGAGGTTTTACTATGTCGGACGAAACTCGTTCCATTCCGCCCGTAGAACCGGTTTTGGATCCTAAGAAGGATTACGTAGAGATTAACTCGTATGTAGTATTCTGGGGCCTATTCTATGCGGCAATTTTCACACTGGCTGTAGGGTATCTATGCTTGAAAATAGGTCAAACTGTTGATGCCTTTGCTCCAGTATCTGTACTTGCTATGGGTACAGCGGTCATTTTGAAACGGCAAAATGCTTTTGCCGAAACAGTTCACATTCAGGCTATCGCTAGTTCCAGTACGAACACATTAGCAGGGGCCATGTTCTTCTTACCAGCCCTTTATATCTGGAATGTAACAGATGTATCTTTTGTGCAAATGGCGATTCCTATCATCCTCGGCGGTGTACTTGGTGTTTTATTATGCGTTATGTTCCGTCGTTACTTCGTTGAGGAAATGCACTATGTGTATCCATTCCCAAGTGGTCGTGCAGCGGCTGAAGTTTTGATGAGTAATGAAGGCAGCAAAGCTAAGTTGATGTTAGGTTCTGGCCTTATTGCTCTCGTATATGACTTTATTCTAAACAGTCTTGGCTGGTGGGAAGAAGTAATTCGTACGACTACATTCAAGTGGGGCAGTGCACTAGCAGATCAAACTAAGTTGACTGCAGCTGTAGATACAGATGCGGCATTGCTCGGTCTTGGTTACTTCACCGGCCTTCGCTATGCGGCTATTATCGCAGCTGGCTCCTTCTTTTCTTGGTTCGTATGTATTCCAATCGTATACTATTTAGCACCTGAACATATAATGCAAATTGGTGGGCAAGCAGTTCCATTAGCAGAGGCTCCCATTCGTAAGGTGTTCCTCGATTATGTTCGTCATATTGGTATCGGTATGCTCGCTATGGCCGGCATCATTGGACTTTTGAGTATGTCTAAGGTTGTGGGTAGCGTTGTAAAAAACGCAGTTTTAGATATATTCACATCTAAAACTACAGAAGTTAACTTGCTTCGTACGCAACGCGACATTCCTACATCTTGGATCGGTGCAGGCATCTTGTTATGTACCATTTTATTTGCCGTATACTTCCACTTTATGTATGCTGAAAGCCTCGCTCAAACAGGCGTAGCATTCTTAATTGTTTTGATCATGTCCTTCTTACTTGCTGTAGTTGGTATTAGCTCTATTGCCTATACTGGTACAGAACCGGTATCCGGCATGACAATCTTTATGATTATCATTTCTGCTGTATGCTTAACAGCTGCTGGTATGACCGGTAAAATAGGTATGATTGCAGTCCTCATGATGGCATCCTTTATTGGTACAACCATCGGTATGGCTGGTAACTTTATGTCCGAACTTAAGGTAGCGCACATGACAGGTGCCACACCTAAGAAAATGGAACAATGGCAAATCGTTGGTACCATTCTTTGTGCTGTACTTTCTGTAGGTGTTATGATCTTATTGAATAGTGCCTATGGTTTCGTAGGGGACCATGCATTGAATGCACCACAAGCGAATGCAATGGCCGCTATCATTGAACCTATGATGACTGGTGGTAGGGCACAATGGCCTTTATATATGGCAGGCGCATTGTTTGCAATCATCCTATGGATGGTGAAAGTTCCACCGTTGGCATTTGCATTAGGTACATATCTACCTATGGAAATCAATACTCCATTATTAGTTGGTGGTTTGATTGCATATTTTGTACAAAACAGTACAAAAGACAAAGAATTGGCGGATCTTCGCTTCTCTAAAGGTAGTACAATTGCATCTGGTCTCGTAGCCGGCGGCGCTATTGGTTCCTTGTTCAGTGCCGTACTTCGTATTGCCGGTATAGATGTATTTGCTGAAGCTTGGGTTGAAACACCTGAAGCAACATACCTAAGTATCGTAATGTACTTGTTACTTTGCGTATTCTTGTACAAAGGCGCTATGTACGTAAAAACTAAAAAAGTGTAATAATTAAATCTAATAATTAAACCATAATAATTATATAAGCTATATTCTTAATACTAGGAATGGCTAGATTATGTAACTAATTGTTAGGAATTCTCCGCTCTGGGGATGACCGCCTTTACCAAGGTTTATCGGTGCTTGGTGAAGGCGGTCTTTTTATATAGGTAGAAAATTTTTTTGATATAACTAAAAACTATATGAGTTTAAAACCTATTTATATGGTTGGATTAATTGACCTTAACTATATCGAATGTTATCATAATACTATAATATCTCTAGAGGTATTATTTTTATTATGTTCATATAAGCAAGTATAGATATAATAGTTGATTAAAGAGAACTCCTGTTTTTAAGTAAACAGAGTTAAGTAGGGGCAATTATGAGATTTAAGAAAATAGCAGCTCTTTTAGGGGCTTTTACCATTGCTAGTAGTTTGTTTATCGCTGGCTGTGGTAATACAAGTAATAGTCAAAAAACATGGCGTGTTGGTACCGATGCAACCTATGCACCATTTGGATTTAAAGATAAAGATAGCGGTAAATTAGCTGGATTTGATATCGATATTATCAATGCTATTGCAAAAGAAGAAGGCATTGAAGCAGATATTCAAAATTTAAACTTTGATGCGCTTTTACCAGCATTACAAAGTAATACCATCGACATTGCTATTTCAGATATGACCATTTCTGAAGAACGAGCAAAATCTGTAGATTTCAGTAAACCATATTATATTGCAGGTAATGGTCTCGTTGTTAATATAGATAATACAAATATTAATAGCTTTAAAGATCTAGAAGGCAAGCGCATAGGTGTATCTATTGGTTCTACGGGTGCAGAAATTGCTAGCAAGATTCCTAATGCAGATGTACGTCAATTTAATATCATCGTTGATGCCTTTTTAGAACTACAAAATAAGGGTGTTGATGTAGTTATTAACGATACGCCGGTAAACGAATATTATGTTAATGGGAAGGGGAAAGGTATCGCAAAAGTCACTGGAGAAGACTATGATGCGGCACCACTTGGTATTGCTGTGAAAAAAGGTAATACAGAGCTTCTCAATAAAATTAACGATGGTCTAGCTAAGATTAAAGCAAATGGTAAATATGCAGAGATTTATAAAAAATGGTTTGGCAAGGAGCCACCAGCAGAAGATTTAAAATAGTTTGTAGATAGTACCAAAATGTATTATTTGTTATAATACATTTTGTAAACCTTGCATGATATGAGGAAGTATAGAATAGGTGATGAGATGGCTAAACGGAAAGCATTTTTGAAGATTGTAAAGGAAAATGGACCTCTTGTATTAGATGGTGCATTTGGCACTGAATTGGAGCGCTATGGATGTAATATTCATGATGAGTTGTGGTCATCTAAGATGCTTATTGAAAATCCAGAAATCATCAAAAAAGTTCACATTTCCTATTTGGCAGCCGGAGCAGATATTATTGAAAGTTCAGGTTATCAAGCGACTGTAGCTGGATTCAAAGCTCATGGATATGGTACGGAAGAAGCACTAGAACTGGTGAAGTTATCTGTTCGTTTGGCCGTGCAAGCACGCAATGAATTCTTAGAAGCAAAAGCGAATGATGCTCTTACATTGCGTGGTATTACATTAGGTGAACAGTTGCCAGATGGTAGCGTGCGGTACTTTTCTGAGGGAGCTTTGCCAAAACCCTTAGTAGCAGCTTCCGTAGGGCCTTATGGGGCATTCCTGGCAGATGGTTCCGAGTACCATGGGAATTATGGTGTACAAACAGAGTATCTCGAGGTATTCCATATTCCACGTATGGCCTTGTTCTGTGAAGAAAATCCGGATGTATTAGCTTGTGAAACGGTGCCGTGCTATGATGAGGCTATTGCCATTGCTCGTACCTTGTGTGATCCACTTACGACAAAAGGCATTCCTGCATGGATTTCCTTTTCCTGTAAAGATGAACATCATATCTCAAGCGGTGATACCATTATTAAATGCGCTGAAATGATCGATAAGGTGCGTCAAGTAACGGGCATAGGTATAAATTGCACAGCACCGGAATTGATAGAGTCCTTAATCAAAGATATTCGGTCTGTAACTAATAAGCCGATTGCTGTATATCCAAATCTTGGTGAAACTTATGATGGAGAAAGCAAAACATGGTCAGGTGGACAACAAAGCTTTATTGACTATATTGACGTATGGCGCAAGGCTGGGGCTAATATAATCGGTGGGTGTTGTCGAACAAATCCTGATATCATTCAGGAAGTAGCAAAACAAATACATGTAAAATAAATAAAGGGGCTGTTTTTTTACAGCCCCTTTTTGGCACAAAAAAAGAAGGTCATCCATCGGATAACCTTCTTATATGTGGCGGAGAGACAGGGATTTGAACCCTGGGTACGGGATAACCGCACACATGATTTCCAATCATGCTCCTTCAGCCGCTCGGACACCTCTCCATGTATTCTGTTGTGTAACAGGTACTTGTATAGTATATGAAAAAGTTAGATTTATGTCAAGTGAAAATCGTGAAAATCTTAGACTTTCATAAGATTTTTAAAATACAAAAAAAGCCGCCATTTTAGGCGGCTTCTAGTTTGTGTATTATAATACTTCTTTGATTTCAGCTGCATCGATGGATGCTTTGATATCGTCTGCCATTTTTTCAATCAATGGAAGATCTTCTTCTTTTAAAGAGGACTTGATATCAAGAGGTTGAGATACGATTTCAATATCTTTGAAGTCGTTTTCGAAATGAGTAACCATTGTTTTCATTGCAGCAGATGCCCAAGAGTGGTTACCGATGATAGATACCTTGTGGTTTTGGAAGTTAAGAGCTTTTAACTCATGAATGAAGTTTTCCATTGTAAGGTATAGGTTCAAATTGTATGTAGGTGCAATTGTTACCAAGTTAGTGTATTTCCAAGCATCAGCGATGATGTAGGAAGCATTAGTTTTGGAAACATCATAGATTTTGATATCTGTAACACCGCGTTTGGACAATTGTTTAGCCAATTGTTGTGCAATAGCACGAGTGTTACCGTACATAGAACCGAAGGCAATAACTACACCTTTTTGCTCAGCTGTGTAGCTGGACCAGTGTAAGTATTTGTGTAAGATGTATTGGATAGATTCAGGTGTACGCCAGATTGGACCATGAAGTGGAGCAATGCGTTTAATATCAAGACCAGAAACTTTGCGAATTGCATTTTGTACTTGAGGACCGTATTTACCAACGATGTTTGTATAGTAACGACGAGCTTCTTCTTCGTATGTAGCAACGTAATCTGTTTGGTCAGCAAAGATATTGCCGTTAACTGTACCGAATGTACCGAAAGCATCTGCAGAGAATAATGTGCCTGTAGATTTTTCATAGGTACAAGTTACTTCTGGCCAGTGAACCATAGGCATTGTGTAGGAAACAAGAGTATGTTTACCTAAGCAAATTTCGTCGCCTTCTTTTACTGTGTAGTATTGATCAGGTTTTGGTGTGCGGTAGAATTGCTCGAACATGCGGAAGGTTGTGGCATTACCAACCATTTTACAATTTGGATAGCGTTCCAAAGTTTCTAGCAATGTTTGACAGTGATCTGGTTCCATATGGTTTACAATGATGTAATCAAGGTCGCGACCGTTTAGAAGGTGAGATAGGTTGTCGAAGTATTCTTCGCGAATTTCTGCATCAACAGAATCTACAACACAAGTTTTTTCATCATCGATGAAATAGCTATTGTAGCTTACACCATTTGGAATAGGGAATAAGTTTTCAAAACGTTCAGTTGTCCAGTCATTACTACCAATCCAGTAGATATTATGGGTCATTTTTTGAGCACAATGCATAGTAATATCCTTTCCTTACACAAATGTATATACATAACTAACCTCATCCATGCGATGACGGTTTAATTAATTATATTGACACCTTATAATACAGTTTTTTTCGAAAAAAATCAATATATCGATATATGTCAATGTGATATAACTGTGATAACCTTTACATATTAGAATGTGTGTTATAAAACTTTGTAAATATAGCCCACTCCGAAGAATGGGCCATATAGATTATTTAAAGTATTTTACGCCGGATGTGAAGATTGGCATTTCTAAGTTGCCTGGAATATTTTTGCTAATATCTGCACCACAACGTTCGGAGTGCGCCATTTTACCAAATACGCGACCATCAGGACTATAAATACCTTCGATAGCAGCTACGGATTGGTTAGGATTAAAGCGTCCGTCCATGGATGCAATACCGTCAAAGTCGACATATTGTGTAGCGATTTGACCAGTTTTATTGAATTCCAATACTTGTTGAGGAGATGCGATAAAGCGACCTTCACCATGAGAAATAGGAACTGTATAAATTTCGCCAGCCTTAGCTTCACACATCCAAGGAGATTTTGTAGAAATAACCTTAGTGTTAGCCATACGAGATACGTGGCGACCAATGGTATTGTATGTCAATGTAGGGTGATCAGCCGTTAATGTTTCAATATGGCCACCAGGTAATAGACCTAATTTAATCAATGCTTGGAAACCATTACAGATACCGAGAACGAGACCATCTTGTTTGTAGAGTAAATTTTCAAGACCTTCTGCAAGATATGGGTTGCGGAATAGGGTGGCCATGAATTTACCAGAGCCATCTGGTTCGTCGCCGCCGCTAAAGCCACCAGGGAACATAAGAATTTGAGACTCTGCTAATTTAGCTTTGATTACATCAATGGATTCTTTTAGTTGCTCTGGTGTTTGGTTGCGAATAAGTACGATGTCTGCAATAGCACCAGCTCGTTCAAAAGCACGAGCGGAATCGAATTCGCAGTTAGTACCAGGGAATACAGGGATAAGTACCTTTGGTTTGGCACCTAAGGATGTACTGCGAGGTTTTGCGTGTTGGTCGTGAATGTAGGCTACTGCTTCACCGGTACCGGATTTTGCTTCCAATGGGAATATATCAGCTAACGGTTTTTCGTATGCTTTTTCAACTTCGTCAAGTGTTACAGATTGTCCATTCCATTCGATAACAGGAGTATCTTGGGTAACTGCAATAACGCGAACATCGGACAATTCAAGTAAATGGTTAACCGCAGTGATATCTACTTCTACGATAAAAGAACCGATAGCAGGTTGGAAAATTGCTCGTTCAGCATATTTGTCGAATTTAACGCCAATTTTGTTGCCGAGAGCCATCTTGGAAATCGCTTCAGGGATGCCACCTTGGTCTACTACATAGGCAGAGTATACGCGGTCTTTTTCGATTTCCTCTTGTAAGATATCACAATTTTCTTTGAAGTGATCCCAGTCAGGAGTATCGTTGTACGTACGAGGTACATCAAAGTATACGAGACGATGGTTAGGACCTTTTAAATCTTGGCTTACGATATTTTTAACAGGTGCTGTTACAGCTGCGAAGGATACGAGGGTAGGAGGTACCGTTAAATCCATAAAGGTGCCACTCATGGAATCTTTACCGCCAATAGCGCCGATTTCAAGCTCTTTTTGTGCCTTATAAGCACCGAGAAGAGCTGCTACCGGTTTGCCCCAAGACTCTTTGGAATGTAAACGTTCAAAGTATTCTTGCAAAGTAAGGTATGCATCTTGACGACGACCGCCGAGAGCTACTAGTTTAGCAATAGATAATAGAACTGCATATTGTGCACCATGGTATGGGCTCCAAGCAGATAATTCAGGTACAAAGCCGTGTGTCATGATACTAGCTGTTGTTGTTTCACCATGAAGGACTGGTAATTTTGCCACCATACCTTGAGTAGGTGTTTTTTGATACTTACCACCAAATGGCATGAGAACAGTATTGGCTCCCACTGTACTATCAAAGCGTTCTGCAAGTCCTTGTTGAGAAGCAGTGTTTAATGTTGATACTGCAGTGAGCCATTGTTCTTTAAAATTGTCGGCACTTGCAGAACCACGGCGGAAATACGATTTTTCTGTAGGAGCTGTAACTACGGCGTCTTGTTGTTGACTAGCCCCATTTGTATTTAAGAAATCACGACTGATATCGACAATAGTCTCTCCGCGCCATGTCATGATGAGACAATTTGTATCTGTTACATCAGCAACGATTGTACACTCAAGGTTTTCTTCATCGCAATACTTCATAAATGCATCCACATCAGCTGGTGCAATGACGCAAGCCATACGTTCTTGGGATTCGGAAATAGCCAGTTCTGTACCGTCGAGACCGTCGTACTTTTTAGGTACTAAGTCAAGGTTGATGGTAACGCCATCTGTTAGTTCGCCGATGGCTACGGAAACACCACCAGCACCAAAGTCATTACAACGTTTAATGAGTGTTGTTACCTCAGGGCGACGAAATAGGCGTTGAATTTTACGTTCTGTAAGGGCGTTGCCTTTTTGAACCTCTGCACCACATGTAGCGAGGGATTCTAATGTATGTTCCTTAGAAGAACCTGTAGCACCACCGCAACCATCACGACCCGTTTTACCACCGAGTAGTACGATGATATCACCTGGTGTTGGTACTTCACGTCGCACTTGATTGCGCGGAGCAGCACCGATAACGGCACCAATTTCCATGCGTTTTGCCACATAACCTGCATGATAGTATTCTTTAACTTCGCCAGTAGCAAGGCCGATTTGGTTACCATAGGAGGAATAGCCACGTGCGGCTTCAACAGTAATTTTCTTTTGTGGTAGCTTGCCTTCTAGTGTATCGGCTAGTGGTGTACGAGGGTCTCCGCTACCAGTGATGCGCATAGCTTGATATACGTAAGAACGGCCACTTAGAGGATCGCGGATACAACCGCCAAGACATGTAGCAGCACCACCAAAAGGTTCGATTTCAGTTGGGTGATTGTGAGTTTCGTTTTTGAATAGCAAGAGCCATTCTTCTTCTTTGCCATCTACATCAACGGGAACAATGATAGTACATGCATTGATTTCTTCCGATTCATCAAGATTAGTAAGACCGCCTGCATGACGCAATTCTTTTACAGCTAATGTGGCCATATCCATGAGAGAACGAGCTTTCACCTTAGTTGTATATAACAAATTGCGACCTTCGGTGTATTCTTCAAGGGCTTCCTTGATTGGTTCTGTGAAACGACTATCTTCGATAGTAATATCCGTTAACTCTGTCATAAACGTAGTATGGCGGCAGTGGTCGGACCAATATGTATCGAATAAGCGGATTTCTGTAATCGTTGGATTGCGTTTTTCTACATTTTTGTATTGCTCTTGAATTAATTTGATATCAGCCAATGTCATAGCGAGACCATATTCGCTGATCATATGTTGTAGTGCATCGTCTGACATTTCCGTAAAACCGTCGATGATAGCTACGTCTTCTGGCTCTTCTAGCTTGAGTGCCAAGGTATCGGGTAACTCGAGACTTGCTTCTCTAGAATCAACAGGATTGATGTAATACTGTTTGATTGCTTCTTTTTCTTCGTCTGTGAAAGTACCTTCTATAACAAATACTCTTGCACAACGAACGGTATGACCTGTTGTAAGTGTGAGCATGGAAATACATTGCTCTGCACTGTCTGCACGTTGATCGTATTGTCCTGGTACATATTCGATAGCAAAGACAAAAGCATTTGCTGGAATATCTAATGTTTCTGCTACTAAATCAACAGGTGGTTCAGAAAAAATCAAATGTTTAGCCTTTTGTAATGCGTCATCGCTAAGATTTTCTACATCATAACGTTCATAGATTTGCACGGCTGTAGCTGGTACATGTAATTCTTGCTGTAATGTAGCTAATACATGTGCTGCTTCATTAGCGAAAGCATCACGTTTTCTTACAAATAGTCGTTGAATAGCCATATAGCCTCCTGTAATATGCAGAATAAATGAGTTCTGGTGTTGACAAGATAAGTATAGTCGGTCTAGACTTATAAGTAAAGATAATCTTACTTATATAAAGATTAATGATACTTATAAATATGAAATTTTCATGAAGGTCATAAGACCAAAATTTCATAAACCGTAACAATAGTATCTTGTTTTGCGTAAAAAGTAGAATATTAATGATGTATTACTATACTATTAGTATATAACAGAGGAGGATAAAATGGCAGTATCAGCAGATCTATATAGATCATTTTTAGGAGTTGGGTTGTATTTGTCATTTTCTCGCGCTGCAAAAGAGTTAGGTGTTTCGCAGTCCGCAATCAGTCAAAGTATCAAACAATTAGAAGGTGAATTAAAAATGCCTCTATTTGTGCGCACTACTAAATCGGTAGCATTTACGCCAGAAGGCAAGGAATTATTCGATACAGTAGCCAAAGCGTTTTCCATTCTAGATAATGGGATTACCCAATTACAAGAACGGGTGAATCAAGCTTACGAAAGCTTGAATATTGCCGCTACAGATACGCTATGTCGTCATTTTTTGTTGCCCTACTTTCATAAATGGCAATTGCAAGAAAATCAAATTGGATTGCATATCATAAACAGACCGTCTCCAGATTGTGTGGAAATGGTCATTAATAAAGAAGTACAGTTAGCTGTAGTCAATGACTACGAAGGTTTGCGTAGCAATACGCAGTTAGAAGTTACTACCTTGGCGAGCATCCAAGATATCTTTGTGGGCGGTCATGAATATAAAGGGGCAGGATTCTTTGATCAAGGCCGCTTGCTTAGTGAGCCTATGTTGTTACTACAAAAGGGAACAGCTAGCCGTACCTTCTTTGATGAAGTAACGCATGGTGCTTGCAGTAAACCTCGTTTTGAATTGAGTAGTGTAGACGTTCTCCTCGACCTTGTGGAAATTAACATGGGAATCGCCATGTTGCCAAGTAATGTGGTGCAAGAAAAAATGCAAGAAGGTACTGTCGTAAAAATTGATACAGATATTCCTGTGCCAACGCGAGATATCGTACTTGTTCGGTCACGTCTTGTTCCACAATCCGAAGGCGCTGCTAGATTTACCAATTTACTGACTAATCGTGAAGATAAACGGGACAAAGTTTTATAAATATGAATTACAAACACACTTTATTCTTTTTTTCAATAAAGTGTGTTTTTTTGTTGACCCTAAGTATTGATTTACGTTAAAATTTAAAGATAGTTATGCGGAGGTAAAACGAAATGGAATTATTAAAACAACGCATTCGTGAAGAAGGTATTGTCTTAAACAATCGTGTATTAAAAGTTGATGGTTTTTTGAATCACCAAATCGACCCACATTTATTTAAAGCTATTGGTAAAGAAATTGCTGACCGCTATCGTGATGCTGGTGTTCAACGTATTGTTACCATTGAAGCATCTGGTATTGCCTTGGCATTGATGGCCGCTCTTGAACTAGATGTGCCATTAGTATTTGCTCGTAAGAAAAAATCTATTCTTATGGTCGATGATGTATATCATTCTGTTGTATATTCTTATACAAAAGAAGAAAATTATGACATTACAATTTCTAAAAAATTCTTGCCAGCAGGCGAAAAAGTATTAATTATTGATGACTTCTTGGCATCTGGTGAAGCAGCTATGGGACTTGCTAAACTTGTAAAAGATGCAGGCGATGAAGTGGTTGGTATGGCGATTGCTATTGAAAAGTCTTTCCAACCGGGTCGTGAACGTTTAGAAAATGCTGGTTTCCGTGTTGAATCCTTAGTGCGCATTAAAGAATTTAAAGATAATAAATGTGTTTTTATAGAGGACTAATCCTATAGTTTTTTTGCGGAGAGAGGTAGAAATAATGAACGTAAAAGCTGAGAAGTTCGATGTACTAGTAGCTGACATTGAAAAATCTGGTAATAAATGGTTTACAAAGGAAGTTATTGAAGGCGATGAATACAATACGGTTGTATACCATGGTCGTTTAGAAATTCATGGTAATTCTTTACCTGTATTTATTGTGTTAGATAACTCTGTATTCTCCTATATCCGTGTTGCAGTTACAACAACGAGCATTACAGATGCAGCCATTAAAAAAGTATTGCCTAAATTGAATGAGCTTAACCAACAATTTAAAGTAACAAAATACTATGTAAATGATGAAGACAGCAATATTTACACTGATATTTCTGTACCATCTACAGCTGAAACATTTGAACCAGCAGTATTGGTTAATCTTATGTTAGAGGTTATTAAACCGCACTTAGATGAAGTTCATCCAGAAATTTTGAAAATTGTAGGACAAGCAAAATAAGAGGTTATTATGAATCCTAAAGCATTAGCCTTTGATAAATTTATGAAGGCAGAAGAAGTAACGGCTTTTGAGCGCAAAGATTTTGATGATGAAGACGGTACAGTCGTATATCGATCCTATATTAAATCTCCGCTTTGGGATATGCCGATGTTCGTAATTTTAGATAATAGTATTTACAGTGTCATCCGTTTAGTGCTTGGACCTGAAAAGGTAACAGCGCAGAATATGGTGGCCATTAATGCACTGATCAATCGTGAGAATGCAACGTATAAAAATTATAAATTCTATATTGATGAACAAGATTCTACATTGTATTTAGATTGTGTTTACATGTGTGCTAATGATGAGTTTATACCAGAGTTGATGTATGCTTTAATGACGTCGATTGTGGATTATATTCCTGAGGCCGTTGGCGATTTAAAAGCTGCTTTTGAAAGCAATGTACAATAAAATATGATATTTCCTATATATTCCATATAAGATATATATTGTGAATAGAGGATAGAATATAAAAGACTTCCATACATGTGTGTGGAAGTCTTTTTTTATCAATGTACATTCGTACATAATAATTATTATTCGTATTATACTGTGCGATTTTTAATACAAGTATTATATAGTTCGGATTGTTATGAACGATTATAAAAACTAATATAATTATTATTCGAAAAACGATTGACCGATAGAAATTGGTCTGATACAATTTAGATACAGATAAGGAGGCGTTATCATGAAGAGACATATAAACCTAACATCCGTTACTATTATGACTATTTCTGCTAACGCTATCAGTGTGTAAACTCGGCCTTTTTAGGTCGAGTTTTTTTACTAAGGAGGAACAATGAAGGTTGGCATTATCATGGGCAGTAAATCTGACCTAGACACGATGAAAAAAGCATCTGCTATATTAGATGAATTCAATATTCCTTATGAAATGGTGATCGCTTCTGCGCATCGTACACCAGAGGCTGTTAAGTCTTTTGTGGAACGCCTTGAAGCCGAAGGAGCTATCGCTTTTATCGCAGGTGCAGGCGCTGCAGCCCATCTACCTGGAGTGGTAGCAAGCTTTACAACCGTACCTGTTATCGGTATCCCTCTTAATGCAACAGCATTAAAGGGCATTGATTCCCTCTTGGCAATCGTACAAATGCCGTCTGGTATGCCAGTAGCGACAATGGCCGTAGATGGTGCAAAAAATGCTGCATTATTTGCAGTACAAATCGGAGCTACTTTCAACAAGGATCTAAAAGAAAAATATGTTGCCTATCGTAAAGATATGGCTGACAAGGTTTTAGCAGATAATGCTGCATTACAAGCAGAATTAAATAAATAATTATTACATAGGAGGATTACTATCATGGCTACTATCGATTTGGAAAAATTAACACTTTTATACGAAGGCAAAGCAAAACAAGTGTATCAAACAGATGACAAGGAAACATATATTGTTCATTACAAAGATGATGCTACTGCATTTAATGGTGAAAAACATGATACTATCCTTGGTAAAGGCGTATTGAACAATAAAATTTCCTCATTCTTCTTTGAATTGTTGAAAAAAGAAGGCGTTCCAACACACTTCGTTCGTCGTGAAGATGACCGCAATCAAACAGTATTGACTTTGAATATCGTTCCTCTAGAAGTTATCGTTCGCAACATTGCTGCTGGTTCTATGGCGAAACGTTTCGGCATTGAAGAAGGTACTCCTCTAAAACATCCAATTCTTGAATTCTGTTACAAAAATGATGAACTTGGCGATCCATTTGCTAACGAATCTCAAATCACAGCTCTTGGCTGGGCTACGCAAGAACAATTGGATAGAATTTCCGAAATTACTATGAAAGTAAATGAGATCCTTAAAAACTTCTTGGCTACTAAAAATGTAACATTAGTCGATTTCAAACTTGAATTTGGTACTCATAATGGTGAAGTATTGCTTGGCGACGAAATTTCTCCTGATACATGCCGTTTCTGGGATGCTACAACAGGTGAAAAACTCGATAAAGACCGTTTCCGTCGTGATCTTGGCAATATCGAAGAAGCTTATAAAGAAATGTTATTCCGCTTAACAGGCGAACGTGCATAACCTGGGGGTTATTGATGAACTACGATCCAATTTTTGACAAATGGCATGAAGAATGTGGTGTCTTTGGTGTGTTTGACCGCACCATTGACGTTGCACGATATGTATATTGGGGATTGTTTGCCCTTCAACACCGCGGTCAAGAAAGTGCAGGTATCGCTATTACCGATGGTAATGAAGTGGCTCTAAAAAAAGGTATGGGTTTATTGACCGAGGCTATCAAGGAATTACCAACATTAAAAAGCCATATGGGGACTGGTCATGTTCGGTATTCTACGACTGGTTCTAATAACCCACGTAATATTCAACCTCTCGTAATCCATTATCAAGGCGGCCAAATTGCGGTAGCTCATAATGGTAATTTGACGAATGCCCTAGATATCCGCCGTCGACTAGAAGCAGACGGTTCCATTTTTCAAACAACTATGGATTCAGAGGTTATCGTAAACTTAATCGCTCGTTCTAAGGCTGAAACGCAAGAGGAACGCATTGCTGATGCGGCTCGACAAATCGAAGGGGCCTTTTCCTTGGTTATTACAACTAATGACTCTCTCGTTGGGGTTCGCGATCCTCAAGGCTTTAGACCGCTTTGCTTAGGTAAGACTGAACATGGTTATGTTTTATCTAGTGAAAGCTGTGCTTTTGATGCTATAAAGGCTGAATTTATCCGCGATATTGACCCAGGTGAGATGGTTATTATCGATGATCGTGGTGTGCGTAGCACAATCTATGCCGAACCTCAAAAAATTGATAAAAAACTTTGTGTCTTTGAATATATTTATTTTGCTCGCTCCGATAGTAAAATCGATGGCCAATCTGTATATGAAACACGACTCAATATGGGACGTGAACTATACAATGAAACTAAATATGATGCAGATATTGTCATGTCTATTCCAGACTCTGGCACGACAGCGGCTCTTGGATATGCTCGGGCATCGGGCATCCCTTTCGCAGAAGGCTTGATTAAAAATCGATACAGTGGACGTACATTTATCAAACCTAATCAAGAAGAACGAGAATTAGCTGTGCGCATGAAACTAAATGCTATGCCAGAGGTTGTAGGCGGTAAACGCATTGTATTAATCGATGATTCTATCGTGCGTGGCACCACAAGCGGCCTTATCGTTAAGATGTTAAAAGAGGCAGGCGCTAAGGAAATCTATATGTGCGTTAGCTCGCCGGCTATCGAATATTCTTGTCACTATGGTATTGATACATCGGTTCGTAAAGAATTGATTGCGGCCACACATACAATTGAAGAAATTAGAGATTATATTAAGGCAGATAAATTGCATTATCTATCAAAAGAAGGCTTGTACCGCGCTGTTAGCGGCGTGCCAGAAGCGGATTTATGTTTCGCTTGTTTCAATGGTGATTACAGGGTAGATGTGCCTACAGAACAAGAGGAAGGGGTCAAATATGTGCTCGAATAAAACAGGATTAACCTATCGTGATGCAGGTGTAGATATCGATGCCGGTAATAAAGCCGTAGAGTTGATGAAAGAATCCGTAAAAAGAACATACACAGCAGGTGTTGTAGGTGATTTAGGCGGTTTTGGTGGCCTTTACTCCTTAGCAGGTCATTCCATGGAAGAACCAATGCTCGTATCTGGCACAGATGGGGTTGGCACAAAGTTGCGCCTCGCTATCATGATGGATAAACATGATACAATTGGCCAAGACTGTGTTGCTATGAGTGTAAATGATATTCTTGTGCAAGGGGCAACACCTTTATTCTTCTTAGACTATGTAGCGGTTGGTAAACTAGATCCAGTACAAGTTGCTGATATTGTACGCGGTGTCGCTAATGCTTGTGAAGAATCTGGATGTGCTCTCCTTGGTGGGGAAACAGCTGAGATGGCTGGTTTCTATGGTGAAGGCGACTATGATGTAGCCGGATTTGCCGTAGGTATTGTAGATCGTCCTAAGCTGATTACAGGTGAAAACATTAAAGCTGGTGATGTTATACTTGGTTTACCATCCTCTGGTGTTCATTCCAATGGCTTCTCCTTGGTTCGTAAAATCGTTTTCGACCATAAGGGGTTCTCCATAGATCAAGAAATTCCAGAATTTGGTAAAACCCTTGGCGAAGAACTATTAACACCAACACGCTTGTATCCTAAAGCTGTATTGCCATTGATTAAAGAAAATTATATCAAAGGTATGGTTCATATCACAGGCGGTGGTTTCTATGAAAATATTCCGCGCGTACTACCAAATGGCGTAACTGCGGAGGTAGATTGTGATACATGGCCACGCCTTCCTGTGTTTACAAAATTACAAGAATGGGGCAATGTGGATTGGCATGAAATGTACCGTACGTTTAACATGGGTATCGGTATGATTCTCATCGTAGATGCCGATGACGTAGATACGGTGAAAGCTAATCTTGAAAGCCGCAATGAAGCGGTATATGAAATTGGTCGTATCGTTGCAGGCGAAGGTCCTGTTGTCGTAAAAGGGGCGGTATTTAATGACTAATTCCGTATCTAAAAAGCGTCTTGCTCTATTTGCCAGCGGTAGAGGATCAAATGGCGAAGCCTTATATAAGGCGATGCAAGAAGGACTTATCAATGGCGAGTTTGTCGTTATTATTACAGACCATGCCGATGCTGGTATTGTAGAACGCTCTAAAGGCTGGGGTATTCCGCTCATTGCTATCGAGCGTAGTCAGTTTGATTCAAAACAAGCCTTTGAACAAGCTCAATTGGATGCTCTTGAACCGTATTGTGTTGATGGTATTGTATTGGCAGGCTACATGCGTATTGTAGGGGCCGGCCTTATTGCTCGATATGAACATAAGATTTTAAACATTCACCCTGCTTTGTTGCCGTCCTTTCCAGGACTTCATGGTCATCAGCAAGCTATCGATGCAGGCGTAAAAGTGACGGGATGCACCGTTCATTTCGTAGATGCCGGTATGGATACAGGTCCTATCATTATGCAAAATACAGTTCCTGTATATCCTGATGATACAGAGGATACTTTGTCGGAACGATTATTGCCCGTTGAACATGCTACCTATCGTGAAGCACTTAAACTATTCTGTGAAGGTGCATTGACTATTGATGGACGTATTGTACGGTATATAAAAAAGTAGCATTAACTTGCCTTAAGGCATTTACATATATTTAGGAGGAACGATGATTCAAAACGCATTACTTAGTGTTTCTGATAAAACAGGTATTGTTGACTTTGCCAAAGGTCTTGTAGATTTAGGGGTAACTATCTATTCTACAGGCGGTACGTTGAAAGCTATTACTGATGCAGGCGTTCCTGCAAAGGCCGTAGAATCTCTTACTGGTTTTCCTGAAATGATGGATGGCCGTGTAAAAACATTGCATCCAAAGGTACATGGTGGCATCTTAGCGATTCGAGATAATACTGAACACCAAGCAGCAATGGAAGAACATGGGATTTTGCCGATTGATTTAGTAGTCGTCAATTTATATCCGTTCCTTGAAACGATTGCAAAACCAAATGTTTCCTTAGAAGATGCTATTGAAAATATAGATATTGGTGGTCCAACTATGGTGCGCTCTGCAGCTAAAAATAATGCGTATGTAGGCATTGTAGTAAACCCTAATCATTATGATGAAATTTTAGACATGCTTAAAACGAATGGCGCATTGACGCAAGACTATCGTTTTGCATTAGCTAAAGAAGCATTTGCTCATACAGCCGCTTATGATACGGCAATTGCCAATTATATGAGTGGTGTTATCGGTGAAGGCCCTACGCCTCCTGAATATTTAAGCGCTTATGAAAAGGTTATGGATCTTCGTTACGGTGAAAATCCACATCAAAAAGCAGCTTTTTATAAAGAAATTGGCAAGGCTCATGGCATGGGAGCGTTAAAACAGTTGCATGGCAAAGAGTTGTCTTATAACAATATAGTAGATATGGAAGCGGCATGGAATATGGTATGGGAATTTGCTGACCCTGCGGCATGTATTATTAAGCATACTAATCCTTGTGGTGCCGCAACGGCATCCACATTGCATGATGCGTATGTCAATGCCTATGAAGCCGATTCCGTATCCGCCTTTGGCGGCATTGTTGCGTTAAATCGCGAAGTTGATGCGGCTACGGCAGAAGAAATGAGCAAAATTTTCTTAGAAGTCATTATGGCGCCAGCTTTCACAAAGGAAGCTCTAGACATCTTGGAAGCGAAGAAAAATATTCGTCTCATCGAGTTATCTAAGCCTGAATCTGGCCAAGTAACTGTGAAAAAGGTGTCTGGCGGTATGCTCGTACAAACAGAGGATGACATCGTAGAAGACCGTGCTAATTATAAGGTTGTTACAAAGGCGCAACCTACAGAAGAACAATGGAAAGCGCTTGAATTTGCATGGAAGCTTGTAAAACATGTAAAATCCAATGCTATCTTAATTTCTAACGAGAAACGAACACTAGGTGTTGGTGCCGGTCAAATGAACCGCGTTGGTTCCGCTAAAATTGCTCTTGAACAAGCTGGAGAGGCTGCAAAAGGGGCCGTTCTTGCATCTGATGCGTTCTTCCCATTTGGCGATACCGTAGAAACAGCGGCTAAACATGGGATAGCTGCTATTATTCAACCAGGTGGTTCTATCCGTGATGAAGAATCCATTAAGGCTGCTGATGAAGCGGGTATTGCTATGGTATTTACAGGCATTCGTCATTTTAAACATTAGAGGTAACTATGAAAGTTTGCGTAATCGGTAATGGCGGACGCGAACACGCTATTGCGTGGCGTTTATCCATCAGTCCGAGTGTAGAAAAGGTGTACGCCGTTCCAGGTAGTGCGGCTATGAAAAATTGTGCTGAACTAGTAGGTATCGATTGGTCTCATACAGATCATCTTATTCGTTTCTTGAAAGACAATAAGGTGGACTTGGTTGTTGTCGGGCCTGAAGCGCCTCTTGTAGCGGGGCTTGCGGATACATTAAATGAAACGGGAATTCCTGTATTCGGACCATCTAAGGCTGCTGCTCAGTTGGAAGGTTCTAAAGTCTTTGCTAAAGATTTTATGAAAAAATATAATATCCCAACTGCTGCATATGGCGTATTCTCTAATGTAGATGAAGCAAAACAATTCATTGCTAAAACTGGAGCACCTATTGTAGTAAAAGCAGATGGATTAGCAGCTGGTAAGGGCGTTGTTGTAGCTATGACTGTTGACGAAGCTAATGCAGCCGTTGACGATATGCTTAGTGGTAATCGCTTTGGTGAGGCTGGTAGCACCGTTGTTATTGAGGAATTCATGGCAGGTGAAGAAGCGAGCCTTCTTGCCTTTGTGGATGGTAAAACCGTAGTTCCTATGATTGCGTCTCAAGATCATAAACGTATCTTTGATGGTGATAAGGGCCCTAATACGGGCGGTATGGGAACCTATGCACCAGCACCTGTGCTAACCGATGCGTTGCGAGACGAAGCGATGAAGATTATTTTAGAGCCTATGGTGGCAGCCATGGCAAACGAAGGTATGCCCTATGTAGGCTGTCTTTATGCAGGTCTTATGATTACCAATGAGGGGCCGAAGGTGGTAGAATTTAATGCACGCTTTGGGGACCCAGAAACACAAGTTGTATTGCCATTGTTGGAAGGTGATTTAGGCCAAATTATGATGGCCTGTGCTACAGGTACATTACAGTCCAATATGGTGAAATGGAAAGACTCTTCTGCAGCCTGTGTTATCCTTGCATCAAAAGGTTATCCAGAAACTTCGTCTAAAGGTGATGTTATCCTAGGTGAACTCGTACAATACGATACATCCATTATTTTCCATTCTGGCACAAAGCTAGAAGGCGACCATTATGTCACGAATGGTGGTCGTGTTCTCGGTGTTGTAGGACTTGGTAAGGACCTACAAACTGCTTTAGACCGTGCCTATGAGCGCGTAGATCATATTACCTTTAAGGGTATGCAATATCGTAAGGATATTGGTGCAAAAGCTTTCAAATAATACATAATCCCCTATACTATATGTGTATGCATACGGTGTAGGGGATTTTTATTGCCTATAATTTAGTATGTACCCGTGATATAATAATATCGATATACATAGAAACACCAATGTAGACGACATTTGGTGATGTAATAGAATCTGTTTTCTTTGTAATAGCGATATACCATTATGATTTATAATAAAGAACCGTTACAACTGAATAGTCCTGTAGCCTTTTGGCTTAATTTCCCCAATGAGGAACGTGTTTTTTGGGTGGACCGGCAAAGTAATCGTATTGTTGTAGGCGCTAAACGTCTAGCCACAGTTAAAGATGATGAGGACCGCCATAATTATGCGTACGTATTTTATGGGGATACTTTTTTTGACAACTCAAAAGATCCTAAATGGTCCGGGATGGGGCATGAAATGATTGCGTTTACCCATTACTATATTGTAGAAAATGGGGAATCCTTTTATTTGCATGCTGGTGAACGTGTTAGCATCGAAGATATTGAAGTGCCTCATGTTCGTCATAATTTTCGTGAAACAAGTGATGATAAAGGCGATTGGGACAACTTGATGAATGCCATTTCAGACGGTATCAGCCGTGAGGAGATGACAAAGGTTGTTGCATCCCGTGAGGTGCAATTCACAAGTGACACACCCTATAATGTGGCTAGTATCTTGGCCAATTTGGTTGAGAACAATCCGAACTGCTTCATCTTTGGCTATGAAAAGGACGGGCGTACCTTCGTAGGGGCTTCTCCAGAAATTTTGGTGCGTCATCGTGGCAGTGAAATCCTTAGCTATGCATTGGCGGGAACAGCACCGAAGGATGGACCTCATGCATGGACCAAGGAACAGTTATTAACTGATGAGAAAAATCTGTTTGAACATAATATCGTTCGAGATCGTATTGTACAAACAATGAAAGAGGTAACTCAAGATGTTTCCATCGGTAAAACAGAGATTATGGAGCTTGCGCATCTGTATCATTTGAGAACTATCATAATGGCCAAGGATGGTACAAAGTCGCTCATTGAATGGGCGAAGTTATTACATCCTACACCGGCTCTTGGCGGAGAACCGCGAGATAAGGCATTGGCTTTGCTACAACAATATGAAGCACATGAGCGTGGTATGTACGCCGCTCCGTTTGGCTTTATGAAGGATATGGGGGATGGCATTATTGTTGTGGCCATTCGATCCGCACTCATTATGGACAATGTTCTGTATGCGTACGCCGGATGCGGTGTAGTTGCTGATTCTGATGCGGATGAAGAGTATATAGAAACGAATAATAAAATGCGCACTATTCTAGATGCATTGTAAACGTTAAAGGATAGGTATGAAATCACTATATGGTAAGGTGAGTCTTATATGTGTTACCTATGGTATGGAGAATTTACATGAATGAATATATCGCCTCATTAGTAGATGAGTTCGCTCAATTAGGCATCACACATGCTGTGTTTAGTCCTGGTTCTCGTTCCACAACGATGGCCATGCTATTTAGGGAACACGGTGCTTTTGAAACCTATATGAATATTGATGAACGGTCCGCAGGGTTTATGGCGTTAGGCATCGCTAAGGTCTATAGAAAGCCTGTAATTCTCGTGTGCACATCGGGGTCAGCGGTGGCACATTACATGCCGGCTATACTAGAAGCAAAATATAGTGGTGTGCCATTGATTATTTTGTCTGCCGATCGACCTCATACATTGCAACATGTGGGGGCTCCACAAACGGTGGACCAACAAAAACTATTCGGAACCGCCGTTAATTATTACGAAGAATTAGCTGTACCACAGCAGGACCACTACTATACGTATCCGCGTCTAGTAGCTCGGAAGGCGTATATGAAGGCAATGGATGTGAAAAGGGGACCGGTACATATTAATGTACCACTCTTTGAACCATTGGTACCGGAGTTAGATACAAAACATTTTGCTTGTGGACGACTTCCATTTTCTGTTGTGAGTGGAACTATTCAACCGAGCGGTATATATGCTATGTATGACCTTCTTAAGAATAAAAAGGTTCTTATATTAGCTGGCCCAAGTGCCAATCCTGATGATATAGAGGCTATTCTTGCATTGTCCTATATGTTTAATGCTCCAATTTTAGGCGATCCACTATCAAATATGCGTAGCGTTCGCGATGAACGAGTTATCACATCGTATGATGCATTGCTTTCACAAAACATATATCGCGATACATTACAACCGGATTGCATTTTACAGATGGGTCAGATGGTCGTATCTAAACGCGTTCAGCAGTGGGTGGCATCTATGCAACATACACCAATCGTATCTGTTAGCCCCACAATGGACTATACGAACCCTACAGGAAACACGACACTCTTTGTACAATCGACACCACAAGGTTTGGTTGATGCACTGAACATGCAGATTTCTGATCTTCATACAATGGAAAATGAGGCATATGCAGAAGGTGCTGATGAGGAACTCGATACAGCGAATAATGGCTATCTAGCTACGTGGATTCATGTAGACATAGTAGGGCGTAAACAACTAGATACCGTAGCTAAGGAACAAGAGTTATTTGAAGGATATACGATTCATCTCTTACAAGAACTATTGCCAAAACATAGTCAAATTATGGTTGCCAATAGTATGAGCATTCGAGATATGGATTATTTCTGGGCTGGTAATCGTCACAGTGCTATTATCTATGGTAACCGTGGCGTTAACGGTATTGATGGTACCGTTTCTACGGCCCTTGGCATAGCTACTAATGGTGTTCCGACCGTATTGCTTACGGGGGACTTGACCTTTTTTCACGATTTGAATGGCCTCGCCGTGGCGAAAACGCATCCGTTAAATGTAACCATCATTGTTCACAATAATGATGGAGGCGGTATTTTTGAATATTTACCGCAAAAGGGGACGCCGCATTTTGATTACTTATTTAGTACCGCACAAGGATTAGATTATAGTGGCCTTGCCACACTTTATGGTATCGATTTTGTACGTGTTTCTAATAATGATGAATTGAAAGCTGCGTTGCAAAACAATATAGGTGCAACAGGTGTTCATGTCATTGAAATTCCAACGTCTAAAGAACGAAGTCGGGAACTACATAAGCTATATACGACGATTCCTACAAACAAGGAGGACCGACTATGAGCCAATATGCTTGCAATATTATAGATAACTCCATATACAATCCAGCACTTCGCATGTATGTCGATCTTGGTGAGTATCGATATGGGGTGACGCTAGCTGGTGCCGGTAAACCTCTTGTGTGCTTACACGGCTTTTCTGAGTCAGGCTATACTTGGGATGGCATCGTTGTACCGGGCTATCAGCTTATCCGCATCGATACGATTGGTCATGGAGATTCGGATATACCAGAGGATGAGCAGACATTTTCTATTCCTACCATGCTCAATGATTTGCATACGGTGATTTCTGCCGTGGCTGGTGAAAGCTATTCTCTCATGGGCTACTCCATGGGTGCACGATTAGCATTGATTTACGCTCTTACATATGGTTCAGAAATTGAAAATCTCATTTTAGAAAGTGGTTCTGTTGGCATTGAATCGGATGAAGAACGACAAGCGCGTAAAGAGTCAGATGAACAATTGGCACTAGCTATAGAAGACCATGATGGGCATTGGTTTGCTACTAAATGGTCAGAAATTTCTATTTTTGAAAGCCAAAGCCAGCTTTCACCAATTGTACATGATAAATTGTTTCAACGACGAGCACACAATAGCCCTTATGCACTAGCGGCTACGTTGCGAGGTTCGGGGCAAGGGGTCATGCCCTATGTAGGCAAGCGATTACAAGAATTGTCTATGCCATGTCTATATATTAGTGGCGCACTAGATACAAAATATACTACAATAGGAGAAGAACAGTTTAGTAAATTACCAAACTGTGACCATGTCATCGTCAATGGGGCGGGGCATAATGTACATTTAGAAAAGCCGGGCCCGTTTATGACGGCCTTAGCAGATTTTTTATATAAGGAAAGGTAACATCCATGAGCAAATTTGATTGGAAAGTATTGGATCGTAATTATGAAGATGTAATTTACGAAACCTATAATGGTATTGCAAAAATCACGATTAATCGCCCAGAAGTGCGCAACGCATTTCGTCCTAAAACCGTAATTGAGCTTATTGATGCATTCACAATTGCTCGCGACGATGCAGAAATCGGTGTTATTATCTTGACTGGTGCCAACCACGGCCAAGGCGAAGATAAAGAGGCATTCTGCTCCGGCGGTGACCAACGTGTGCGCGGCAATGGCGGTTATGTAGGCGATGACAATATTCCTCGTCTTAACGTACTTGACTTGCAACATTTAATCCGCATCATTCCAAAACCTGTTATCGCTATGGTAAATGGTTTTGCTATTGGCGGTGGACATGTATTGCACATCGTATGCGACCTTACTATCGCTTCTGAAAATGCAAAATTCGGTCAAACAGGTCCACGTGTAGGCTCCTTCGATGCTGGTTATGGTGCTGGTTACTTAGCGCGCATGATTGGTCACAAACGGGCTCGTGAAGTATGGTTCCTTTGCCGTCAATATACGGCTGCGCAAGCGTATGAAATGGGCATGGTTAACTGCGTGGTGCCATTCGATAAATTGGAAGAAGAAACGGTTCAATGGTGTAACGAAATTTTGGCATTGTCCCCAATGGCATTGCGCATGTTGAAAGCGTCCTTCAACGCAGATACCGATGGCCTTGCAGGTTTACAACAATTTGCAGGCGATGCAACGTTGATGTACTATACAACAGATGAAGCTAAAGAAGGCCGTGATGCGTTCAAAGAAAAACGCAAACCAGACTTCAAACAATTCCCTAAATTCCCATAATAGGAATTAATCAATAGTTCTACATGGACTTACCAACTGTTAAATGATAAGTGCGCCTCATTATGAGGCGCCTTTCTTATACGTATATGATATTGCTTGTCATGAGCAGAAATGAGGTGACATAGTGGAATGGTTGCGTTATGGTGCACAGCATTATCCTGAACGAAGATGTATAAATGAATATTCGTATAACGATATCTATCGTGGTGTACTCTATGTAGCCTCTAATTTGGTATCATTAGAAACATCGAGAGTTGCTATTCTATCTGATAATTCTGTAACAATGGCAATGTATGTATTAGGTGCTATGTTGGCTCATAAAGAGGTACTATTATTAAATGTACATCTTAAACCTAATGAAATAGAACGACAATTGGCTCAACTAGATATTAATACAGTGCTATATAGTGAGGCACGACGTCAACAGGTATCTGATTCTATTTCCGCTATTGCCTTTGTATCTTGTGAACACATCCTGTCAGCTTCTACAATAGAGGATACCTTTGATTGGGCCTTTGATGATGCAGCAATTGCCGCCATTATGAATACTAGCGCCACTACGGGCCAGTTCAAATCTGTACCTCTTCGGTGGGGACAAATTAAGGCTCATGTAGCAGTTTCTCAAGACGTATTAGGCGTAACAGAGCAGGATAACTGGCTTATGGTGTTGCCCTTGTTCCATGTAAGTGGCCTGTCTATTTTGATGCGTTCCCTTTACAATGGAACGGCTATGACTATCATGCCGAAATATGATGAGGTACAGGTTTTGAATCTTATTCAACGTGAGAAAATTAACATGATGTCCTTGGTACCTACGATTTTGACACAGTTAGAGCCTAAGATTACTCATCATAAATTGCGTGTTATCTTGTTAGGTGGAGAATTTATCCCTCGCGCGCTCATCGATGCGTGTGAGCAAAAACAGTTGCCGATTTATAAAACATATGGCATGACAGAAACCTTTAGTCAAAGCGTAACCTTTTCTGTGCTGGAGTATCCTGAAAAACGAGACTCTGTAGGAAAACCATTGCCGGGTATGAACATTCGCATCCATAATCCAGATGCAGACGGTGTAGGAGAAATTCATTTGACTGGGCCTATGGTTATGACCGGCTATATAGGAAAGAAACCTGTTGGTGGCGATTTTAATACAGATGATATCGGCTATATTGACGAAGACGGCTTTGTATATATCTTAAATCGCCGCAAGGATCTAATTATTTCTGGAGGAGAAAATATTTATCCCAAGGAGCTAGAGGATTTAGTATATACCTTGCAGGCTGTAAAAGAATGTGCCGTTGTGCCTATACCTGATGCTAAATGGGGGCAAGTACCGGCGCTATTTGTAGCCTTTCATGATGGCGAAAGCCTAGATTCTAATGCACTACTCTCCTTTATGGCTAGTCGATTGGCAAAATATAAGGTGCCAAAGTATATAACTATTTTAGATTCACTTCCGCGGAACGGAACGGGTAAAATCATGCGCAATAAATTGGTACTAAAAGATTGAGGTACTTATGGACGATATCTTAAATTTTAAAAGTATAACTACATATCGACTTAAGCTCCCCTTGAAGTTTAACTTTAAAACATCAAAGGGGGAGGTGCGAGACCGTGAAACCATTGTCATTCGTATAGAAGATCAACAAGGATATGTAGGATATGGGGAATGTGTGGCGTTCACAGAGCCTTTCTATACTTCAGAAACAGTGGATGAATGCTGGAAACGATTGGTAGATGACTATGTATTTAATCTACGGTTGATGCGGCCGAAAGCACTCATGACCTATGTGCGACAATTACAGTTTTGGCGCAGTCGAGATAATATGCCCATGACAATTGCGGCCTTAGAAAACGCCCTCATCAATCTTCATTGTGAGCGCTTAGGTGTTAATTCTGTTTCCTACATTATGGGGCAGCCCTTAGAGGATACGATTCCTTGTGGACTTGTCATCGGTGACATACCGATGGAGCAACTGTTGGAGACAGTAAAAAAATATGTAGATGATGGATGTCAGCGGATTAAACTAAAGGTAAAGCCTTCTGATGGCTATGAACGTGTAGCTTTAGTACGGCAGTACTATCCTGACTTAGTTTTAGCGGCTGATGCTAATCAGAGCTATACCTATGATGAAATCGATAAGGTGCGTCAATATAATTCCTTAAACCTAGCCTGCATAGAAGAACCGTTTGCTATGACTACGCTTCAAACCTATAAAGACTGGAAATGGGATAGACTCAATCATGATGATTGGAATATTGAAACCCCTATATGTTTAGATGAATCGATTTTATGCTATGATGATTTGTCCTATGCCATCGAATATGGCTTAATCGATGTGCTTAATGTAAAGGTGGGGCGTATGGGTGGCCTTGTACCTACGAAGGCAGCTATCAATCTGTGTAGAGAATGTAATATATCCTACTGGATTGGCAGTATGGTTGAGTCAGGAGTTTCGAAAATGTTACATGCGCAATTGGCTGCACTAGGTGATTCCTATATGGCTGGGGATGTATCTGATTCTTCTCGATATTTTGAGCGAGACCTAATCTATCCGGATCTGACCTTCAAGGATGGTATTATGCATGTGCCCGATGGAGATGGGCTCGGTGTAACTGTTTTTGATGATCGACTAGAAGCATGTTGTGTGGAGAAACGAATATTATGACATTAATAGAAGCTTTACAAATTGATAATGTAGAATTAATAGGACCTACAAGTGGCCGTGCAGTAATGCACCTCAATTCATATCATGCGCAACCACAAGGCTATCTTAATGGCGGTGCCACATTAGCCTTTGGAGAAATCTTATCAGGCATGCTTAGTAATCAACTGATTCGAAATGATCAATTTGCTGTAGGTCAATCGGTAACCGCTAATCATATGCGCCCCATGAAAGCAGACGGTGATTTGATTGCTAAAGGACAGCTACTCTTACAAGGGAAAACATCTCATGTTTGGCGCTTTGATATGTATGATGAAAGCCATCGTTTGATATCTCAGGTTACCGTAACCTGTGCGATAGTACCTAAAAATCGATAAGAAAAAAGACCTCTTTTTGTAAGCTGATACGGAAAAGAGGTCTTTATTTTCTTGTGATTTTATAGAGTGCTTCGATATCTGGAATATCGTAGATGGCCCAAGTTCCGTCACCGATGTGCTTCATAAGCACTCGGATAGGAGCTGTTTGGTTGGTTTTTGTATTGTGAATTGTTATGGTTACCGTGGCTGTGTTGCCATCATCTTCAGAGGTAATGTTCTTGATTTCTAAATGGCATTGTTTAAATAATTCACCCCGTTGGATGCGGTCTACCATGGAGAACGTATTGGATGTGTCTTCGATTTCAGAATCTGAATCACTACTATTTTGTGATTTGAAACTATCTGGATCCTCTACATATTTACGAATTACATCATCAAGAAGGGCTGGACCGAATGTTTTCGTTGCCGCCACAGCGGCTTTGCCTAATGGTGAGGATGTATCTACATAGGTATTGCCCTCACGGGTAACGATGTTTTTGACCAATGATGTTGTATCAATGTGCTCCAATACTGTATCCGCATCTTTGTTTTCAACGGCTTCACGGATAGTTTGGAACGTATAGACTGGTGTATGAGGAATATACCATAAGAAATACCACATAGCGCTCAGTGCAGCTATGATGGCAATAATGATTGCTATTGTTAATGTTTTTGATTTCATACTATTGCTCCGATGTATATAATACATATATTTTAACACATAAGTTTCTTCTTCTCCATAGTTGTCAGCGCTTTAGATTATAGGTATAATGAAGGGGGTTCATCTTATATTCATCATTAAAATGAATATGTAAGAGAGGAGTTAAAAATGAAAGACAAATTATTGCTAAAAGCTTTGGCTTGCAGTGCTTTTATGTGTAGTCTAAGTGTGGGAACGATGGCTGCAGATGTGAGTACTGGTGTAAAAGCTGGGGATACTGAACAAAGTAGCTGGATGGATCGTACGGATATCGGTATTGGGGTACAAGGGTCTCAGAAAGATTCTTATCATGATTATGCAATGCCTAATAAACAAATGACTGATAATAATCTAGACTATGATACACGATTCCATTATCGTAATCATAATTCTAAGCAGAAAATGAACGCAAAGTATTTTATAGAAACATTGCAACCTATAAAAAAATATGACAAAAATGTCAAATCTATGGTGTTTGTACAAGGGCGCTTAGATGGTAATGGTGGCGAAAAAGTTTCCACTACTACATATTGGAATGGGGCGGACGCAGATTCTGGAAGAATTGTCGGTCAAGGAACTTATATTGATAAAGGTGAAGTAGTAGAACATGATACTCTTGGTGTTGTCGGTACTGCTGGTATTGGCTATCGCCGTCTTAGTACACATGAGCATGCCTATGTCGGTGCCAATCTATTCTATGACTATGCTTTTAAGGATAAATTTTCTCGAGTTAGTGCAGGATTAGAATATGTAGCTAGTCTAAATACGATTAGTGTCAATGTATACCATGGACTATCAGAAAAAAAGGTGGGGCCTTATGACATTAACACACCTTTGCGTCAAGTACCACGGGCAAGCATTTTCCATGATAGAGATAGTACAGCACCTGATGGTATTCGTAGAACACCCCGATATTCTTATGAACATGTATTGGATGGTTTTGATATACGGTATACACGAGATTATAAGAATGCCCGTTGGCTATCTAGTTATGTGGAAGGATATCATTGGAAAACAAAAGCACCAGGAGAACATCCAACAGAGATGTTCTATATTGACCAACATAAGTGGCAATCCATACATGGGCTAAAGGTAGGCGCTAAAATGAATGTGACGCCTCATATCTCTGTAGACTTAGGAATTGGTAAAAGCAATATTAGTTCTGTAGAACCTTATGTATCTGTTATGTATACTTTAGGTAAGTCTAGATATGCGTACTTTGGTGGTAAACATAGTGAAAATATGATGACATCGGCACGTTCTAAGATGTTTGATAAGGTTAAACGCAGTGATATGAAAGTTGAGTATTATTGGGAACAAGACTTGCGTGACGGTCCTTGGGATCATGTATAATTAGTATCATATCTGTGGAAATATTATATAATAATTAATTTAATATAGTTATATTTGAATTGGCACCTAAAGTTCCTTGTAGAATTTTAGGTGCTAATTTTATTTCTGAAATTTGGGGATATAATCTGGAGTATATTGAAGTATACTGAATATAAATGGATATTATATACGATTTTTGATGTATAATTCTTATTTCTATATATTTTGGATAAATTCATCAAAAATATTAGAAAAAAGTACTTGCATTATATTAGTGGCTCATGTTAATATATACAAGTAGTCAACGAGAGTTGATACGCGGCCCCGTGGTGTAGCGGTTAACATGT
>CAUTOY010000002.1:0-47492 GCA_963539855.1 uncultured Veillonella sp. | reverse complement strand
ACTTAGAACACGATTTTCTAAGAAGATATAACCTTATTGAAGCCAGTAAAATCAAAGGTTTTTTGGGTTTTTACCAACACATTTTGTCCACCCTCTAAGTTTATTAAAAGAACTTAAAATAGCGATGGAGTCAGTAATTTACTGACTCCATCGCCTATAAAATCAACACGTTTTCTCCTATAACCCTAACTTTCAACAAAATTAGAGCAGACATTATGTAAGCAAAAACAAAAAAACTATATTTTCACAACACAATTAAAAACTTTATCTCTAATACCTCATAAGTTTTATAGCCATTAATATCATAAAAAATAGGATTAGAAAAACATATTTCATATTGAATAGATTGCTAATCTCTTTCAATTCATTTTTCTTAAATGCTGGTATTAAAAACTTTACTTGTTTACGACCGAGCATATATAAAAGTATGTGTAATACTATTACTGCTAGTGTTGTTGCTTTTAGATTTCCTTCGTATCCAACAGTTATCATTGAGAAGATAAAGGCTATATCCATAAGAATAATTGGAATTGTACATATAATAACTCTGTAAATAAAAAATTTATTATACATTAAGCTACACCGTCGAAAAACGTTATGACCGTAATTTCTCTCGGACAATTAATACGAATCGGGAACCAATGCCCAGATCCGTTATTAACGTAGCATACGCTATTTTTCTCTGTATAGCGACCTTTTACATATGGTGTACCAATCGGCACCCAAGGCATACCAAAGAGGATAATTTGTCCACCATGAGTATGTCCGGACAAGGTTAATGGCACATTGCGTTCGATGGCTTCATCAAAGAATTCTGGATGGTGTGCCAACAGAATAACAAAGGCATTATTAGGGATTCCGGATAAGGCCTTATCAATCATGGCTTCACGATTTTCTTTACGTCGTTCATTGTCATAGGATACGCCAGCAATATAGACCGGTTGTTTACCACCCATGATTTGGATGTTGTCATTAATCAGTACATTTAATGGCGTTTTTGTTTTAATATCATCGACGATTTTATTAACATCATGATGGAATTCATGATTGCCAAGGATATAGTCTACACCATCTGGAATTTGTTTTGCAAATACCTTTAACCGATCACAGACTTCAGGTAGCCATTGTATCTTATCGATAAGGTCACCAGTAATGACAACGCGATTTGGATGCTCTAGCAATGCTAATCGCAAGATTTCATCAAAATCATCTAGGTCGATGCTCGGCCCAATGTGAATATCGCTGAGTTGCACAATCTTGTAATCTGTAAGTCCTGGCGGTAGGTTTGTATAACCAAAGCTTTCATGGGTTACAATGATTTCTCGTTGACCCTCATAGGCAGCATAGCCAGCGCCACCCATAGCAGCCAACGGTACAAGGGTACCGACGGTTCTAAAGAAAGCACGGCGTCCTGTCCGTTCTTCAACGGGCACCTTATGAGAGATGCGGTTTACCAGTGCATAGATTAAGGCTAATACGATAAAAACGGGTATACATAAGAATATAGCGAATACTATGCCATAGCTTTCCGTTCTAAACAAATTGAGCCATTCGTACCATGGTGTTCCGTATAGGTCAACTTGGTATAAGAAATAATACCGCACTGCGCAAAACCAACCAGCAACTACCAAAATATAGGCTAGCCACGCAGGCCATAGTTTTTTCGGTTTCCATAAATATAGGTACAATCCCCAAAAGCCTAAAAAGGCTATGGCTAGCACCACGAGAAACACAATATTTATAATTAATTGCATATACGCTCCTAACTATATATCAAATAATTGCGAATACATTGAGACACCATCAGTTTTAGTCTCATTAATTATTCTATAACAGGACATAATTCTGTCAATTTACCATGAGGTCCCGCCCAAGCATAATCGGCGAATGCCTCCCGTTTGATGAGCATCCAATCTTTCGGTAATTGCGTTTGTATCGCTTCGATTGATGTATGGGCTCCTTCATACTGCAAATCGCCTCGGAAGGCCTTCATAAACCATTTGCGATGAGAGAAAACATGGGTTATTTCTTTTACTATAACCGGTTCCAAGGATAGCCCAAATCTCAATGCTCCTACAAGTTCAGTTAAACCAGACTCTGCCGCATCATAGGAATCTGCCTGTTCTACAGATGGAAATTCCCACATGGAACGCAAGAGCCCTCGATTAGGGCGTTTATGTAGTAAATAATAGTCGCCATAACTAAGGATCCCCACAAAGACGGGCACGTCTAGGACCTTCGTTCTCTTGATGCGCACTGGCAGTTGATCTGTCACATGATTCTGATACGCATGACACATGTTTATAATAGGACACTCACCGCACCGCGGTGTCTTAGGAATACACACGGCGGAACCGAAGTCCATCAAGGCTTGGTTAAAATCGCCTGGTCTATCATGAGGCAACGTATCCTCTACGATAGCAGTAATCGCCTTCTTCCCTTTGGTGCTCAAAATATCATCGAATATGCCGTACAAACGAGCATAGATACGCAACACATTGCCATCAACGGCCACCTCTGGCTCACCATACGCCATGGATAGCACAGCTCCAGCCGTATAGGAACCAACGCCTTTTAGGGATTCCATATCCTTGCGATTATGCGGAACCACGCCGCCGTAATTATTCACCACATCTTGCACACCAAGGCGCAAATTACGAGCACGGCTATAATAGCCAAGGCCTTGCCAAGCATGCACTACTTCATCTTCAGTGGCCTTTGCCAAATCCTCTAGGGTAGGAAACAAACGCATCCAATTATCATAATAAGGCTTCATCGCCTCAATGCGGGTCTGTTGGCTCATTACCTCAGATACCCACACCTTATAAGGATCTCCGCAGTCACGCCACGGCAAATCCCGTTTATTTACATCATACCACGCCAACAACTGCGGCACCCACTTTGGGTTATTCATCTCTTTCATAGTTCCTCAATATAGGTATATGTGAAAGCACATCCTATACTTTCACTATACTTTATTCATTAATATATAGATCGATACGAGCCAATAATTCACTTTCCATGACTGTGTCGACCTCTGTTAAACGCATGTCCTCTACATGGCTGTTGTCTGGGCCAAAACGAATAGGACCTTTCAATAACTTGCCCTCTAATAACATAGGCAGCCAGGTTCGGTCCCCTTCCCACATATGTGCATAGGGAACATCATCAAGTGCAAACCAGTGCGGTTCCATCTCATCTGATTCAATGGGGGTGACATCGATAACGTGCACAAAATATACATAGCCCACATGGGTTAGACTTTCATCATAAGGGAACTGAAAGTCAAAAAGGGCTACGCACTCTAGATCAGCAGCATTAACAAGAATGCCCGATTCCTCATACAGTTCACGCACAGCGCATTGGCGAAAGCTTTCACCAGCATTGATTTTACCGCCAAAACCATTATATTTATTGGCACCAAAGCCACGTTTCTTACGACCTAGCAATATTCTATTCTGTTCATCTACGGGAAATACCAATGTTGTAGGTTTC
Source organism: uncultured Veillonella sp. (assembly GCA_963539855.1). GTDB lineage: Bacteria > Bacillota > Negativicutes > Veillonellales > Veillonellaceae > Veillonella. Next base: position 43,997 of record CAUTOY010000002.1, on the reverse strand, counting down.
ATAGGACCTCCTATAATTTGGTAAAGATTATTAATATATTATACCATTATTTCATGTGTAATACCGTCATTTATGGTATGATTAAAAGTATGAAAGAGAAAGGAGGCGCACCATGAACGAACCACTTATTTTTGACATTGCTTTAGGCCGTACAAAGCCGGTAAATATGCGTGACGATAGTGTGCGCTGTCCATTCTGCGACCGGTCAAAGTTAACAGATATTCTGGCTCAAGATGGTCACATCATATGGCTCATGAATAAATATCCTGTTTTGCAGGACACGTGGCCTACGGTCATCGTTGAAACAGAAGGTGACCAAGGCGAACTATCCACACTTTCCGTTGATGATGCAACACGGATCATTCAATTCGGTCTAGATAAATGGCATGAAACGATTGCCACAAAGGAATATAAATCCGTTCTATTCTTTAAAAATCACGGCCCCATGTCTGGCGGTTCCATACGCCACCCACATAGCCAGATTATAGGCCTACGCACCTATGATTATCACGAGGATATTACCGTTGAAAACATGAACGGCTGGTTGTTACACGAAGATCAAGATATTCGTATTACCTTATCCAAACATCCTATTATAGGATTCTTTGAATATAATTTACGTTTTAAACCAGATACACCTGCTAAATCTATTACCATTCGTTTACAACAAACTGTGCGCTACGTACTAGATAGCTTAGCCAAATATTCCCAGTCTTATAACTATTTCTTCTACCAACTAGAGGACAGTTACGAATATATCAAGGTAATTCCTCGCTATATTACAACGCCGCTCTACGTGGGCTATAAAATTCCACAAACATGCAACGATGAACGAGCTGCTAAGATTTTGCGGAATATTACCCCCTATTTTGAATTAAAATAAGAGTTCTCTACTACGAGTTCCGTACGTGAGAGAACTCTAGTAAGGATATATATGAACATTTACGCCATTGGAGACCTTCATCTATCAGGTAATCCACCTACTAAGCCGATGAATATATTCGGTCCCCACTGGGACAATCATTGGCAACGTATAAAAGAACATTGGCTCACCACCGTCACCGATGAGGACATTATCTTTCTTGTTGGTGATATGAGCTGGGCTTTGCGCCTCGATGAAGCGCTTTATGACCTCAAGGAAATCGCTAGTCTTCCGGGCCAAAAATTTATGATTCGTGGTAATCACGATTATTGGTGGTCCTCTGCCAACAAAATGAAAAATGCCATGGGCGATGCTATAACCTTTTTACAAGGCCACGGTACTGCCCGTATCATCAATCTCACCACTCATGTTAATACGCTTACTGGTGAAAGCCAGTCTACCGAACAGCAATGCATCTTAGCCTTTGGCGGTACACGAGGATATATTTGCCCTGATGATGCTAACTTTAAACCGGATACGGATCAATCTATCTATGATAGAGAAATCTTGCGTACCGAAGCGGCATTGCAGGAAATGGAACACGCCATCCAAGCGTTGCAAAAAGAACACGATGAAACAGAGAATACCGAGGAAATACTTCCTGTAAAGCGCATTCTATTGCTGCATTATCCTCCATTTAATGAAAATAACGCCCCATCAGGCTTTACAGACCTTATGGAGCGCTATCATGTAGATATATGTATATTTGGCCATTTACATGACCAAATTTCATTCAAACGAATTCCAGCCACATATGGAAATACTAAATTAGAACTTGTCTCTGCAGATTATGCAGAATTTAAAATACAAAAAATATTGTAATCAAGATTCTTATGTTACATCATATATGAAACATTGAGATTTATAAATACAATACGATATAAGGAGTATTATGAGTCGTATTCATAAAGAGCATTTACAAGCAGGCTATATCTTTGGCGATACAATCAATCAAGAATATATCTATTTGCCATCCGGCGAAGTAGGCACAGACCATCCATTGGCGGTCCTCGAAACGCCTACAAAACGAGAGGACCTCACATTAGACGAAGCGGTTCATATGATTGATACGCTAACATTAAAACGTTGTAGCCACCCTACATTGGGTAAAAAATCATTTTAATAGTAAAAGGGCTACAATCATGGGGCTGTAACAGGATTCGGTTTTACCGCATTCTAGTTGCAGCCCTTTAGTCATGCCTATTCGATGTACAAAAAGAATGGCACCAACCATACATATGATTGATGCCAAAGAAGACTCGTAGGGTGAATACCCCAACATTTGACAGAGAGCACCTATATCCCCTTTATGGAGATATAGGTGTCATTTTATTAGTATGTAATAATTAATTATTTATCAGTACAGAAAACTCTCACTAAATACATTACTAGATTGTTTCACCAATTGTAAAAAATATCAAATAATAACAAATCCTATTATATTATTTTAACAATGATAGAGTGATTGGGGTATCTCATCCGCTTTTCTTTCAAACGATTATAAATAGTCTGCTCTTCTAAAGTTAAATCATTCTTATTAGTCCAAATATATGTTAGTATTGGTTTCTGCTCTTTTTTCTCTATTAAACATCTATTCAAAATATTATTTTTATAGATTTCATCAGTTTGGTCATCAAATAAATAATAAGTTTGACCAGAGTTTAAATTAAGCTTTAGGAACCCTGTTTTCCCATAACTATATAAATAATCTGATTGCACTTCATAAGAATATCCACTATCTTCTAGTGTAACACCAGTTTGAGTATCTAGTATATAATTTTCTCCCTTTGAATAACCTAAAAAATAACGAGGTTCATATTTATATGAGTTAGATTCACCAATATAAATGATTAACCCTACTGCCAAAATACAGACACCTATAAAAACAACTAATATATTTTTCATGTCACTACGCACTCCCTTTAGCTCAAATAATAGTATCAATTTGAATACCATATTTAAAAGGTTTGATAATCCCTGCTCTCTGCTCTAAATAAGCAATATTATTCGCAGCAATTAGGGCACCCTCCTCTGATGTACCTTTTACGATAGACCACAATTTAGCTATAAAGTCAGCAGAAAGCTCTACTGGTGGAACAGCTGGAATATCATTAGAATAATCAGAAATCCATTCAAAATTATAAAGATCTTTTCCTTGCCCAACCACATGAACTTTATCTTCAGAAATCTTTGTCATTTTTACACCAATTTTTATTTTCCCAAATGCAGCTTTAGCATTAGTATGTGTCGAGACAACAAAATATTGCACCTTGCTTTCCCCAACCGACATATCTGCACTATTTTCTTTCACTTTACTAATAAAAGAAGAATGGTTGCTTATTAATTGGGATGCAGCTGTACCTAGAGGGAAATATTGTTTTTCCCCATTTCCATGTAATGCATGTTTATAAAAAGCAACAGCTACATTATAATTCGGCGAAAATCGACCAAATATAGAGGCTAACCGGTCTGAATTTTCTCCAACCTGAGTACCTTTTATTAATATCTTTGATAAAGTATTAAGATCATCATATTCTTGTTTATTTATTTCTTCTAAAATATCTTTATCTATAGCAGTATAAGCTTCTTCCAGAGAACTTTTAACACCAGTTCCATCATTCCATTTAGTAGCATAAGATGCCACTGCTGCTCCAGTATTTACAGAGTCTCCGCTAACCTTATTAACTACAACACCTACGGCGGCACTCAACCATTGTGCTAATGCTGGATCATTATCCGCTATTTGCTTAATCTTTTCTATAAGCAGTTCATTAGTCATTGTAGCTTTAAAGCCACTACCAGGTGCATTACCAGCCATACGTGCAGCCCACTCGCCAATCACACCATGAGCAAAAGCTTTAGCAATCTTACCTTCTTTTGTGGTGGGTTGCCAGTTATGTAATTGCTCATAAGCATTTTTAGCAAATAAACGTGCTAGCTCCTGACGTTCTTCAATTTTCTTTTTATCAAAAATTTTATCTAGCTGATGTAATGTATTTTCGGTATTGGTATTAATCGTCTTAGTATCAATTTCTTTACCATCTACTGTTAGTATACCATCTGAGATTGCAGATTGAGTAGTCGAGCTTGCTTTACCTTTAGATCCTACGCCTAAGTTTGGAACTAGACCAATGCTGTTATAAATCTTATCATAGCCTTTTTTATCATTGGTCTTCATCTCTTCGAGTTTCTTTTTACTACCATAGTAGTTATAGCCAATCCCGTTGTTGCTATAGGTATACTCGGCTTCGTTTTGGATATCTTTCATCTCAAGAGATTTAGTAGTCAATGTATTCTTAGCTTTTGGAGCGTCACTTTTAATGACAGCACCTTCTAATGTAGTACCATTCCCTACATTAATATCATAGCCCTCTTCTCCAGCAAAAATACCAGCTTGATGAGTCACGCTTTTCCATTTGCTATCAATACGACCTACACTTGCACTTATACTACCAGTTGGATCCTTAAAATTAGGTTTAGAGGAAATAGAGAAGCCAGCAGACTTACTGTGTTCTTTAAAGTTATCTACATCTTGTAAACTTTGAATATGTAAATCACGACCAGTATCAACTTCAACTTTCTTACCAGATACAGTAGAACCAATAATAGTAGTATCTCGCTTTGCTTTAAGTTGTGCTAATTGTGCGGCTTTAATTGTCGTTGGTACATAGCTTTCTTGATGGGTATCGCCATTTTGACGAGCCATATTACCACTCGCATTAATATCGATGAGCCCACCACCAGTCAAACTAATCCCAGCACCGACACTCCAACCAGAGCTCTTATAAGTATTCTTAACATCTACAGTATTTTTACCGGCTGCAAGGTTAATATCACTAGCACTATCTAATACTAAATTTTTAGCTTGTACTGTTTCACCAGTTAAACCAATACCACTTTGCTGAGCATCACGAGCCTTGATTTGTACTTCACTATCACTAACAAGAGTACCACCCTGATATGTATTTGTGTCTACCACTTGTCCTTGTTTTCTAGAAGTACTCCCAATACTTACAGAGAGATTTACAGCATCATCAATATTTTTTTGACCACGTTGAGAATGATTTTTTGCGTCTTTTAATACTTTACCATCATCATCACGAAGTTTGACGCCCTTAACCGCTTGATCTACTGCTGCATAGCCATCTTGCAATTGTTTACGTGCTTCATTGAGTTCAAGCGCAGCTAAGCGTTTATCATCACGGCCACCTGCTTGTTTTATAGTTCGAGTTGCATTAGTAAGCGTATTAGCTACTGCACCACCTAACGATACAGTAAGCCCCGTCTTCTTATAGCGTTCATCGTGACTCATGTGATTATGGTCTACATTACCATCTAATGTCACAGCAGAACCTTCTAATACAGCACCATCTTTTGCAACAATATCTGCACTTGTAATGTGTACTGTATCATTTGCTTTAATAGAGACAACGCCTTTAGTACTAGCAATTGTATTTCGTACAGTAGATTCTTCATGGTTTGCTTCATCAATATTATGTTTTTCTTTACCAATAGAGAAACCTATGCCCGCACCACCTAACAAGCCAGATTTTTTATGACGATATACACTAGTACCATCTGTAATCACTTTATCTGCACCAAGATCTACCTTACCACCAGCGGTAACAGATACAGCATTCTCACCCATAATTTGAGCAGATTGACCTGTTACATCTTGAGCACTTGTAATCTGTATATCTTTACCACTTACTGTAGAGCCTGTTACAACTGTAGTAGTTGCATCATCCACCGCATTCGTGCTTTCACGTTTTACTAAACTTTTCTTTTTATCTAGGTATACATGATTGACTGTATTATTAGCCTTCGCTGTATGTAGTTCAACCGTATTGCCAGATACCTTAACTGTATCTGCTGCTAATACTTGACTGCCTTCAAGTTGTACAGCATCAGAGGCTACAACGGAAACATTCTTACCTTCAATGCTACTACCAACAGATGATTGAGCTTTAACAAGATCATGAGACTCCGTCGTTTGAGAATGTCCGCCACCAGATTTTCCCTTGTCAAAACGATGTTCTTCAAGCTCATGTGTAGCATTCATGGCTTTCATCGTTACATTGCGACCGGCCGCTACATGCGTATTTACATCAGAGGTAATAACACCTGCCTCCATAGATACATCTCGGCCTGCGACTACTGTTGTTTGACCAGCGCCACCAATACGACCTTGATCCACACCGGTCATCGTTTCACGCCGACTATTGCTACTGTTCCACTCAACTTTACTATTAGCCGCCTCATACTGTACGCCTGTATTCATTACATCACGTCCTGCAGTAACTGTTGTAGAACCAGCTGCATTAGTTTGTGTAATGGTACCGCCTTCATTAATAACATCCTTTTTAGCATGCACAGAAACGGTGTCATTGCCTATAATAGTACCTTGTGTATTACGAACTTCGTCATTCGCTGTTACCGTAGTAGTGTTACCTTTGATAAGACCATTGTCATTGTGAATCGTATTACCAGTAAGAGTCACATCTTTATCCGCTACAATACTACCGCTATTATGCATAGTATCAACAGAAAGGTTTATGGATTGAGCCTGCAAATTAGCTGCACCTTCTACTCGTTTTGTAGTTGGGGCTAAATATAGAGTCGGTACTAGTACAGTTTCTGTTTTACCATTTGGCAATACAACCGCCTTACTAACCAAGAGTACTACATCCTCTTTAAGATTCTTTTGCTCAGCCTCTGTTAAGCCTCGACCTAATACAATAGATTGAGATTGTGTTACACTAATCCCTGCATCCATCAACTGGCGATATTGTTCTTCCGCTGTAAGACCAGATTGCAGTCTACTTTTACCAGTTTGACGCATAATCTCTTGCATAACAAGCTGTTGCTCATAATATCCATCACCCAATCGTTTTTGTATATTCATAGGGTCTAATTTAAGACGAGATAATACGTAATCAGAAGATAAGAAGTTGCGACGATTTGTAAAGTTTGGATCGGTTTCAATCACATACGTAGTATTAGGATTTGTCGATAATTGACTCATGCTATGTAACAAAGATGCATCTATTTTTGCATCACTTGTACTATTGTCAACATGACTACCATATACGGCAACAGGGACATCTGTAGGGTTGACTATCGTATTCTTATAGTCAGCCGTTCGTATATTAGTCGTATCCCGTCCACGTCTCCTCCGACGACTATACGATGTGGCTGTACCATCTTCAGTAATATATTCATTACCCTTAGGGTTACTTTGCTCATAGTGTCCTACTGTACCTGTTATATCTCCAGCTGCACTAATTTGACTAGCTTCATTCGTCATATGATCGACATCCATATGTAAATCTCCACCGGAAATAATCCGCCCTGGGTTTGATGAATCTACCACATCTTTTTCACGAGTACGATCATATTCATACTTAGTCCAACGCTCATGATATTCACCATTTATAGAAAGTTGAAGATTCTCACGAGTATGAATAACAACCTTATCTTTTGGAATTTGCTCATGATCTAAATAAATTCGTTCTTCAGATAACTGATACCGCTTAATGCTACCAGATGGTGCTACTTCATTTTTAATATGCTCTTTTTCACCTACCGCTACACGTTTAAGGGTAATGCCACCATTTTTATTATCTACAGATTTAGCATATAATGCACCACCTTGACCAAATTCAATGGTAGACGCTGTATTTACAATACGATCTATCTTACCAGACACAGTCCCCGAAGAATCCATCGTTTTGCCAAGTTGTAGTTTTCCCTCAGCTTTAATCACACTACCATCAGTATTAACAATAGAGTTTGTCGCTATAGATAAATCTTTTTGGGCAATCATAACAGGGGCATCTTTAGTCTCTGTGTTACCCTTTTGAATGACAGAATCGGTAGTAATCTTGGCGGTATCCACATACAATTTACCACGATTCATCTGCTCGAAACTTTTTGTAGTAACATCTGCATCTGTAGCAGCGATAGTGCCGGTATTTTGCAATTTGCCAGTACTATCCACGGTTAACTTATTTTGTGCAGATAATACACCTTGATTATTCACACCAAAGCCATCATTGGTGCCAACTAAATACATACTATTGGCATACATACCACCAATAGCAGCTACATCAAGTCCTATCGGTGTAGACTCACCAGTTTTACTAACATTTGTAACTGTACCTGTAGCATCTACAGAAATAGCATTCTTACCCGTTACCACTTGAGCATCTCGGGCCCAAACTTTACCATTAAGCTGAACAGCCTCAGCTAACATATCTGTACGTGCTGTTTTCGATGCATTAAGGCCTTTTTCCCCTACTGTGATATTACCTTGTTGTACTTGATAGCCTGTAATACTACCGTTATTGATAATTGGATTCCCCGTTGTTAATGTAGCACTATTAGCATTGATAAAGGTACCATTATTGACAGAAATGCCATTCGGGTTGGCAATGATAATATGGGCCTTATTGCCGGCCACTTCAAGAGCCCCATTCATAGATGTTGCCCCCGTCCCCGTTACTTCATTTAAAATTGTATTTGCTGTAGGTCCTACTAAATTCGGATTTCCCATAATATATCCTGCCAGCTCTGTATTCACAGGGCGATTCGCATTATTTAAAATAAGCCCCTTTTCATCTACATTGAATGCATTATATTGGTTATGGGATAGTCCTTTGCCATTAGGCGTATTAATATTGACTACAGTCATGCCATTACGAGCCTCTTCTGTTTTTGGCCCTAATGCACCTTGAGCAGGTACAACAGGATTTGCTAACGCCATCGGAATCCATGGCGCAGAATTTGTGGCAAGTAACGCAGCAAAGATGGCCATTGTCGTATGTTTTCTAATATTCATATTACGTATCTCTCCTAAGTATATAAAACAATATATTATGTATCTATACCACTCTCTATGTACAACACTTAAAACTGATAACTCCCTCTAAACGCCCAAACACGGGTATCTGTATTAAAGCCTTCTGGTTTCTTAATTGGCGTCCCTAGTGATACATCATAATTAACAGCTTCACCAACAGTGCCTCGTATACCAACGACACCACCAATCAAGGTATTACCTAGTTGAGTTTGTGTAGATGGTCCCCATACATGACCAATATCTATTCCTATATAAGGTGTAATCTGTCGTTTTCTAAACGGTAATGCCCATTCACTTTGTACATAGTACCCAGAATCACCTCGTAGTGTTTCTTCACCACTAAATCCACGTACCGAATACCGTCCACCAATACTAAACTGGTCCGTAGTAAATAAGCGCTGATTCGTAAATTGACTTCTAAAACGCATCGAGAATATACCTTGCTTATGCCCGATTCGTACTCCCGTTTGAATCTGCCCTTCAACTCCAGCCATTTTATATAGTGTAGTTGGATTATCTGCCAAACCTTCCCAACTTCGTACCTTAGCACCTAATCCTTTAATACCTTGACGATAAAATACATACACATCACTCACTGTATTGCCTCTATATTGGCGATGAGATAATCCTAATTCTACTGATGTAGTATGTTGTTCTTGAACACCGATTTCTACATCATCCAAATAATTATGACGAGACTTATGATTAACCTTAGCAACAACTGATGTTTTAGAACGACTAGTCCTATTTAAAACCTGCTCTACCGATACCTCTGTACCTTGTGTGGTACCAGACGATCGAAATGCGTTTGGCATAAACACCAATTGATTATAGCTATACTTATACGTAGATAATCTATACGTACGATTGCCATCGGGAATCGTATAATTAACTGCATATTGCTTTGACCCATGGCCATCATCATGGCGACTTATATCTTTAGTGAAATTAGCTGTAAACGTATCATTAAGCCCTAGCAATTGACTAAATGATAAAAATACAGTGCCTTGATACTCTCCTGTAGCTTTATATCCTGAATTATCTAAGATAAATGAGCCATGCACAAAGCCTTTTTGTTCTACCGTAAGCTTAACGATAGAGTGTAACGGCTTGGTACCTGGTTCAATAGTCATCTTTATATCTTGACCGGGCACACTGCGCATCTGATCAATTCCTTGTTCTAACGCTTGACGTCGTAATACATAGCCAGGTCGTACAGGGAATGCACTTCGCCAATTCGTTCGTGCATTTGGATTTGTAAGAACAATATCTTCAACATACCCTGGTAAAATCTCAAAGGTTAATGACCCTGAATGTAAATCTTGATTAGGTACAACCACTTGGCTTGTAACATACCCATCTGCCAGTAATTGTTCTTGTAACTGCTTTTGAAGAAATGTAACCCCGCCAGACCCGATTCGATTATGCTCATACGCCTCTAATCGGTTCTTATATTTACGAAATACAGGTTCTGACGATGTAATAACAATATGGTCTATAGGAAATGCAATCGCTTCCTTTGGTAATGCCTTCATAGGAGCACTACTAAGACCACTATAGGCTGATTCTGAACGCAACGAAGCGGCCCCAGTCATTGGTGCTTCTGCGCGTTGACGCAACGAAGCATCGGCTCGGGCCGCTTCTTGCTGTATAAAAGGGGTAGATACATCGGCTGCAATGCTAGGCAATGTACCAAATGTGGTAAGCAAGCCAATACAACTTGCTGCAATACATACAACTCTCATAAATCCCTCTCCTTTCTATATGTAAATTATATATTAATTTTAACTTTTTTTGCAATAAAATATTAAATATTGTTTATTATTTTTTAATGTTATATCTATATTAGACAACTTAATCTTACAGAAACCTTCTACGTTTTTAATTCTCAGAAATACTAAGTACAATATAATTAAGCAATAGTATGATAACGCAAAAGGACTGTAGCGAAATACAGTTTTACCATATTTCGCTACAGTCCCTTTTTAGGTATATTTCTTATTTTATTTAGGTATGAACACTACTATTACATAGATAAGATATATCTTTAAATTTATCTTATCCCAAGAATCCTCCATGGCCTAGTGCAATACAGTCTTCTTTTGTAATCTCATCGTCTGCGATGAGGCGTGGCACGATTTCATCAAAGGCGGTTGGTTTGCTAAATAGAACACCGCCTGGTACGCCTAAAATTGGTGTGCCATCAGCACAGTATGCAATGCACACCATAGAGCCTGGCAAGACAGGGAGACCATAGGTTACAACACGGTCTGCGTATCGTTTAATGGCGCCTGGTGTTAAATCGTCAGGATCAACACTCATGCCACCTGTACAGAATATGATATCTGCGCCCGCTGCTTTCACCTTATCGATGGCCGCCACAATATCGTCTGTGTTATCTGTTACGATTTCATGGGCGATTTTTTTGACCCCAAATTCTGCGCAACGCTCTTCGATAATAGGTGTGAAAGCATCCTTAATGCGCCCTTCAAACACTTCAGAACCAGTTGTGACAATCCCCATTGTTTTACGTACAAAGGGTTTTATGTTTAAGATAGGGCCACCAATTTTCTGAGCATCCACAACCTGTTGCTCTTCCAGTAACAATGGAATACAACGCATACCAGCTACCTTATCACCAGCTTTCACAGGTGTATTATTGTATTTCGTAACGATAGTCAACTCACCAATGCTATTGATAGCGTGTAATTTTTCTACATCTACCTTGAGTAAGCCATCTACATCGGCAATGGCCTCAATTTTGCCTTGTGCCATGGGACCATCGTGCATATAGTTTCCCTTAGCAATAGCATACAAAGCTCTTGCCACATCTTCTTCGTGTAAAAACCCTTCATCTTCTGGTTCCATTACATAAATATGTTCTTTACCTAACTCGAGTAGTTTAGGAATATCCTCTTCTGTAATCACATGACCGCGGCGGAATGGTGTATCTTTCACCTCACCGATGACGATACGTACAATATCGTGTACCAAGGCATGTCCTAGGGCATCTTGTACTCTTATTTCTTTCATAATCTAACCTTTCAACATATATTCCATTCTATGTATATCAAACGTAATATGTAGTAACACATTTACTATATCATATGAATGATTGCAACTCATATGCAATTAAGCACATACAAGTTTGGCAATCCACATACCGATAGCACAAAGAGCTAGCCCACCAAGAATTTGTACCACCCCATAGAATAGAACATCAGTGAAATCACCAGCTGTCAACAACTGCAATAGTTCAAAAGCAAATGTGGAGAACGTCGTAAAAGCCCCAAGTCCACCAACCACTAAAAAGAACCGAACCCATTGAGGCCAATCCGGTCTACACACATAGGCACCTAAAATAATGCCGATGATCAAACAACCGATTAAATTGACCGTTATCGTACCAAAAGGATAAGGCCCCAATCGTGCCATCACCCATTCACCTACCACCGTACGCGCTAGTGCACCAAGAGCACCTCCGCAGGCGATAGCTATATATTTTTCCATAAAAGGCCTCCATAAAGTTAACATTTCGTGTAATTATCATATATACATAATAATTATCACATATTACCTATTAGTCAACAACGTATTTGCTAAGTATACTAAAAGCACAAGGTAGGGATCGGAAAGGAGGTCTTATGAAGGATCCTACACTTACAATGCCGGCCTACCGACGGAATCATTATCAGGACCCAAAATTTCAGCAACAGTATATGTGCTTGGGTCACAAAATCTCTACGCTGCGAACGTCGATGGGCATTTCACAACGACAATTGGCCGATGTCGTAGGCATTAGTCGCAGCTATTTGAGTAAATTAGAATGTGGACATGGTATTTCAGGCGTGTCCATCGAGGTGGTTTTTAAAATCGCCTATTGCCTCAATATTTCTACTAGTCAATTGCTACATCTTCGTATGCAAGACTATAAATCCTGTAATAGACATCTTTCAAAACATTATGAAAGAGTCGAATTTTTCCGACTAGCACATCAGCGCTTTTTGGAACTAAAAAAACGTCTCTAATCAATAGACCTCATATGAATAGGGACAGAATTGATTCTTTATTACACTCTCTTATATTCAATTAAAACAACATTATATAACCTTTCAAAAATTAGATTAACAAGATAAAGTAATTCCTACTTAACACGTACAACATATATAAAAGATAACCCCTTACAATATCTTATATATGACTTTGCAAAACAAAGGACCCTATCTAGGGTCCTTTTTACTATGTCTATATAGTTTTTATACTTCGTTCAATTTCTTATCTTGTAACTCTGCATTGGCACGTTTAAAGATAAATGCATTATTAATGTGTTGACGCATTGCATTTTCTGCAGCTACTTCGTCGTGACGTTCAATCGCATCTACAATGTGATCATGTTCATCGTCACAATCGTGCGTACGCACTGCATTGAAGGAGCTCAAATACATATCGCGATTGACTCGTTCACGGAAATCGGCTAAGTAATCAACAACGCGATCATTGCCAGAGAATTGAGCAATCATGCTGTGGAATCGACTATTAACCTCTACGCGTGCCGTAGCATCCTCAATGGCATGCATTTCCTTGCATAATTCCTTAAGTTCTTCCACTTGTTTTGGCGTAGCGTGACGAGCACACAAACGCGCCCCCAAACCTTCCATAACCTCACGACATTGATATAGCGCCACGATTTCTTCTGGTGTATCCGCCTTAACGGTAACACCCTTCCATGGTACGATAACAACAAGATTATCTTTTGCTAATTTTCTGAAAGCTTCGCGAACTGGCGTTGCACTGACTTTGAGCTGTTCTGCGATCTTAACTTCATTTAGTTTTTCTTGCGGTAATAGCTCCCCTGTTAAAATAGCCTGTTTCAAGGTCACATAAACTTGTTCACTTAAAGGCAATCGTTCAATTGAATCTACAGCGGAAAAATGATACACATCTTTTGGTTCTTTTGTACCCTTCACGTCTTTTGTCATATTTCTAGCCTTAGGTCCCCTCTAATGTTTACACGCTTTCATACTTTCAATGAACGCCTAAAATGAGTATAATAGAATGTAAGCATTTTTATATACGAACACATGTATATATAATAATTGTATACTCTATAATTATAAGTCCCGTACATATGACTGTCAATTTCAAGATAGTCACAGTTAAAAAGTGAGGAATTACCCCTATGAGTCGTTGTTTGGTTATCATTAACCCTGTATCTGGCGGCGGTGCAGCACGCCGATACGCCCTTGATTTACAGTGGAAATTGAGCACCATTTTTGACACAATTGAAGTTAAATTTACCACCGGTGCCGACGATGCAACCCGTTTTGCAAAGGCCGCTTGTGAGGATGGTTTTGATGCCGTTTTTTGCATGGGTGGCGATGGTACCGTTAACGAAACAGTAAATGGTATTGCCCAAGGCGGTTTCAAAGCAACCTTTGGCTTTATTCCGGTAGGAACCGTCAACGATATGTCTCGTGCTCTCGGCATTCCACAACGACCATTAGAGGCAATTCGCCGCCTCGATATCAACCAAGTTCGCTCCATCGATATTGGTCGCTGCAATGATAAATATTTCTGCAATAACATTGCAGCTGGTGTCATTCCAAAGGTTATCGAAGAGGTAACGCCAGAGGAAAAGCGCATCTTAGGTCCATTAGCCTACTTCTTGCGCGCCGGTCAAGCCCTCTTCACCACAAAGGACTATACATACCGCATTCAAACGGAAGATGATAATTTCATCTGTAAATCGCCTCTTGTACTGGCTCTACTTACAAATGTAGTTTCTAGTTTTGAACGCTTCATGCCAGAGGCCTCCGTAGATGATGGGTATATGCGCCTCGTTATTTTTAAAGAATACTTTATTCTTGATATCTTCAAGGTGTTACCGCTTATTTTAAGTGGTGCTATCTATAACTCTAGCAATACCACTACATTGACAGTCAAGAAAGCTCATATTGAATTATTGAGCAATACAGATAATCTACCAACCAACATGGATGGTGATGCGGGTCCTTACATGCCTGTAGACCTTGAGGTATTACCTCGCGTCCTAAAGGTATTTGCACCTACCAAACACCAAAAGAAAAAACCTCTTCTTTAAATCATATGAAGCCCCTTTACCGATACTCCAGTAAAGGGGCTTCTTTATGATTCTAAACGACTATATCTTACTAAGGTGCTTTTTGTCCTATAATCCTACTTTTTTATGTTATAACAGAACGGCTTCATGTAAGCGGAAACTATAAATATAACTTGCTTTAACAGGCATGTTTGTCAATCGTTCTAGGGCCTCTTTATAGAGGTCCATTTGTATTTTATAGCGACGAATGAGCTCGTCTCCACTCTTAACCCGATCCGTCTTATAGTCTACGAGGACCCATTGATCATCTTCTACAAAGACCGTATCAATAATACCTTGTAAAAATAATCGTTCTCCAGATTCTACATCAGGATACACACGATTTCCAGCAAAAAGCATACTAAATGGTAATTCTCGTTCTACTCGTTTTGATGCAACGAGACGCTGCCCCAGATCAGAGTTAAAGAATCCATATAAGCTACGATCACTCAATAGACTCCGTTCTTCATCGCTAAATTTGCCTTCTGCTTGCAATGAGTCGAGCATATCTGTCATAGATTGTTGTGTATACTTTTTAACAGGTAGCCATTGCATCGCTTCATGCATCAATGTGCCCCATTGCGCACCCGTTACGATTTCCTCAGCGTCAGCAATGGCCAGTGGTTTGCGGCCAAATACGGAATCTGCTATCTCTGTTTCACTAATAGCAGGAATGCTTGTATCTAATACCGTAGCCGATGTCGCCTCCGCATCACGTTCAGCAAATCGTCGTTTCAATTCGCTAACAGAAATCTTAGCCGTTGTCTTAGAGGCTACGAGATTTGGATACGTGAAAGCAAAGCGCTGTATAATTTCCTCTGGCAATGCTACATCATTCACCTTACCTAAGGCACGCACAGTATTAATAGTTGTTTCATCCACATCAGCCTTATAGTCTAGGTCACCATAAAGAGATCCATCATGAATTTCTACCTTCACCTGGCATTGACGGTCTAGCAAATCAAAATTTGTAGCCCCCTCAAGCTCAATGATATTGCGGAGTGGGGCTCCTCCATTTAAATGACGGGAGAAGGCAATAAGCAACCAATGTAAATAAGAATTACCGGCTTTAATTAAATCTGCCCCCAATGCTTGTGTTTGCGTTAACGCAGCATGTTTTATGTAAGCGCCAACGCCCTTCTCCTTTTTAATTTCCTTATTAATGTACCCCGTCAAAAATAGCTTATCTCGTGCCCGTGTCAATGCAACGTAAAGGATACGCTGTTCTTCGGCTTTCATAGCATCCGATTTAATGGATTTACAATAGAGCCACGGCATGGACGGATAGGATACTCGAATGTCTGGGTAATAACCCTTTAATCCAATACCTCCATTTTTATCGACCAATAATGGTGAATTGAAGTCCATGGTATTGAATTTTTTTTGTACGCCAGACAGGAATACAACAGGGAATTCAAGGCCCTTACTCTTGTGGATGGTCATAAGGCGCACCACATCATCCGCTTCTGTAACCACATTGGCAACAGCCATATCTTGATTGCTATCGCGTAAACTTTCTACAAAACGAAGGAATCTAAAGAGACCTCGGAACCCAGAGGATTCAAAGCCCTTAGCCCGTTCATAGAGAGCCATCACATTAGCGCGCCGCACGAGGCCATTCGGCATGGCGCCTACATAATTTACATAGTCTAAAGTTTCATAAATATTCCACAATAGATCAGCCACCCCATGACGGCGAGACAATGTACGCCAACGCTCGATATGAGCGATGAATTGCAACAAGCGATTGTCTTGAACCTGTCCTGCGTAAACAGGCATAACAGACCACAAAGAACCATCACCGGTAAGGCGCAATGCCCCTAATTCATTGGCATCAAGACCTACAAGGCCAGAATGCAGTACGGCGGCCATGGGCAAATCTTGCTCAGGATTGTCGATGATTTGCAACAACGACAAAAGCAATTGAATTTCTTGTGCTTCAAAGTAGCCATCTCGTTCATTAACAACGGCTGGAATACCGGCTTGGCGCATGGCCGCTACGGCACGAGTTCCCCATCCTGCGAGAGAACGGCGCAATACGGCAAAGTCGCGCCATTGAATTTGACGGAACGAGCCATCCGCGTTTTGCACCTGTTTCTTTGAGGCGTGTAATTCCTTGATTTTTTGAATGATGAAATCTAGTTCCCGTTCATTATTCTCCGGCTCATCACCAGCAGATTCAGCACCGCTTGCGTTAGCGCCAGCATCAATTTCATCAGAACTATTGGTGTCACTGGTGTCCAAAAGGTGCAGTTCTACAGCGCCGCCCACCCAGTCGGTGGGAGCATCTTCTACAATACGGCCCGGTATAAGCGATTCTTTCTCACCATAATCAAGCTCCGCTGCCTCTTTTGTCATAATTTGGTAGAAAATAAAATTAGTAGTAGTCAAAATATTTTCGTGAGACCGGAAATTCTTTGCCAAATCGATGCGGCGCTCCACGGCGTCATTCTCGAGTCCGTACGTATTGTACTTATTCATAAATAATGAACTATCCGCCATGCGGAAACTGTAAATGGCTTGCTTAACATCACCTACGTAAAAGCGATTATCTTTTTTAGAAATGAGGTTGATAATAGTTTCTTGTACACCATTTGTATCTTGATATTCGTCTACCATGATTTCTTTGAACGTATCCTGTAACTCACGCGCTACCTCGGATGGTTTCGGATCATCTTCTGTGCCTGGTTCCACAAGGAGTGCCAAGCAAAGATGTTCCAAATCGCTAAAATCCATAATGCCTTGCTCTTTTTTAGCCTCATCATAGGCTTTGTGAAAGGCGATAGTCAATTCTACAAGATTATGAATGAGCGGATATTGGTCTTTAAATTGCTGTTGCAGCACAGCTTCATCAATATGGAATAGACCGTTTTTCATCCCCTTTAAGCTATCCTTATTTTGTGAACCTAGTGATTTAAATTCGTCTACTAACACACCATCAACTTCGCCCTTTTCTAAGGCTTTGCCAAGACTGGTAAAACTAGCTTTGGTAAAGGTATCTAAGTTACGGCATACGTCGACCATATCGGACCAGGTCTGTGCCCCTTTTAATTGAGCCAATGCGGCTAATTGCTCTTGGTATACCTTATCCCATTTTTTAGGTCCTACCGGGCTTTCAAGCAAAGGTTCCATCAATTCGATGCGCTCTGCAATGCGATTGATTTCGGCCTGTTGATCGTCCCACATGGCACCGCCCCACAAGGTATCTCGTAAATCTTGCTGTTGAGCAGCCTCATATGGTTCTACGGCATGGCGCATCCACCCATCAGGATTCGATTGAGACATGGCAAATTCATAGAGGCTAAGTACCTTATCTTGTAAGCCTGCATCAGATTTATCATCACTAAAGAAATCGGATAAATCAAAGATGCCATATGCATTCTGTTCATAAGCCTCTTGCAATAAGTTTTCTAATACCTCTTGTTTTAAGAGCGCCATTTCCGCTTCATTACCGATGCGGGCCGTTGGAGGTATATCTAATTTATAAAAATAAGAGCGAATCACCCACTGACAGAAGGAGTGCAATGTAGAAATATGGGCCGACGGCAATAAATTGAGTTGTCGCTCTAAGCGCGCTTGTAATACCTTATCATCGGTAGATTCCATCGCCTTAGCCAAAGCAACGCCAATACGAGCACTCATTTCAGCAGCAGCCGCCTTGGTAAAGGTAACAACCATCAGTTCTTGTACGGATAAAGGATTCTCCATATCTTTTAAGCGCGTAATAATGCGTTCTACGAGAACTGCGGTTTTACCAGAACCAGCAGCAGCGGCGACAAGCAATGTTTGGCCCTGTAAATTACTGTCCTTTGGGGACATGATGGCAGATTCCTGCTCCGGTGTCCATTTAACGCCCATTGTCGTCACCTCCTGTCATAGAACTATCCTTATTAACACGTTTACCAAGCAACTGAGCAGCACTCGACACCATAGATTTAGAAGTAGCACTTGATGCTACATTTTCAGAGGTGTCATTAAGAGCATCGTGCATCTTCTCCAGTGCAGTTGCCTCATTTAGAGAACTTAAATAATTGTACTGATTACGTTCATTATCAAAGCGGCACACAGTCTTATAATCACAGTATGAACAAGGAATCGCCTTATTCAACTGATAGGGAGCAATAGGGAATTTACCCTTACCGATGGCAGAACCAGTATCCGCCATAATTGATTCAGTATAACGACACATAATATCAAAATCTCCGACGGATTTAACAATTTTCATATCCCCAGAATGGATGGTCCCCTTCCCGGTAATACGAACGGGCACATATGGACCTTTGCTCTTATAGGTAAGCAATTTTTCATCCATTTTTTCTAGCATATCAATATCATCTGTAAAATAGCCTTTATTATTAAGGGCCCCATTTGTATCCGCCAAAGCTTTGGCTTCTTCATACGACACAGGCTCACCCGCTGGCGTTCGTGGATTTTTTACATATGTATATACCACAGCGGCCGGTGTCATTGGTTGATCATGGTGTTTCTTATAAGCCGATTCTAGTGCCAATAAATAGGTCATCAATTGTAATTTTAGACCGTAATAAATTTCCTGTGCATTCACTGATGTACTACCCGATTTATAGTCGATAACCATGCCGTACGTATGACCATCGCGTTTATATTCATCAATGCGGTCAATTTGACCAACCAGGCGTAAATAACGATTATCACCAAGAGGTACCTTAATGGAATCCCAACCATTGGGGCGTCCAAAATCTTGTTCTAAATACATCGTATCGAAGGAAGACCGGCTAGACCATTCTACAAGGCGCGATACCGTTTTCTGCAACGTTCTGACAACGCGCTCTTCAATAGCCTTATCATAGGCGGTTTTTTCGTCCTCGTCATAACGATTTTCTTCTAATATATCCGATGCCACACGAGCACATAATTCATGTTGTGCAGATTCATCCAAATCACGCCATTGCTTATGTTCAGCTAATAACTGCGTTCCCAATCGCTCCAAATTAGCATGTAAAAAGGTCCCAATTTCAGGAGCCCCAAAGGAGCGCACCTTACGTGGTTCTAATTTCAAACCATATTGAGCGTAAAATTTAAATGGACATTGACGATATTTTTCAAGGCGCGTTACAGATCCAGACATATACCCTCGTTTGAGAAACAGACCATTTACTAACTCCGGTGCAATAACGGGTACATCATTATTGTCGCGAATGCCACGACTTACGTCCTCTAAGCGTGGTCTGTAGGCCGCATCATTACGAGCCCAGTTATAGAGCCCCCACCACAATGGCGACACAGATACGCCGCTAAATAAAGCCCCCCAACGTTCAGATAACAGGGATAGACTTTGGTATGGACGCCATAGATATTCGCTCTCTGTACCATCTTGAATGGTGAACGGAACCTCTATAGGGGACGTACAGAAACCGAGAGATTGTAACCGTTTAATAACGAGGGAACTTTCAAGTCCTTCCCCTTCATCATTAGAGCCTGCATAAGATATAGTTAAATGCTGCTCAGCCCGCGTCATCGCCAAATAGAGAAGGAAGTTTTCATTAAACGCCTTTGGCAATGCTCCTTCTGCAAGAACGATACCAGCCTCAGCAAGGGCCTCCCGTTCTCTATCCTTAATTAAACCCTCATCGCCCATATTTTGTGGGAATACGCCTTGATTAAGGCCCATCACATAAACCCGAGGCCAAGATTGGCTATACGCCCGTTCTATAGTAGTAATCGCCACATGATCAAGGGAAGGAGGAATCATCGAATAATGGACATTATCAAGAGCCTCTTCTAAGAGAGCTATCATTTCGTCTAATGTCAATGTCTCTGTATCGGTGAGAACCATCATTTCATCAAGGAATCCGATGACCGCATTGTACATTTGCTCGTGGCTGGCCTTGGACTCTAAATCACCATCTCGCTCAGCCTCTAAAGACCATTCATAGAGGCGCTGTGGTACTTGTAATTCTTCGAGAACCCCATAGATATGCTTACACCAATCAGCCCCCGTATGGGCTTCGCTAGACGTTGCAAAATCAAACCACGGTATCAAAATATCCATGATGGTCTGTCTAGACGTATTCACCCGCTCGCGTCTTGGTGCATCCGGTTGCTCCTCATCTGAAAGCCCCGATACACGGCGCATATAGGACCAGTTATCTCGTTCCCATTGTAAATGATTGATACCAAATTCTAGCACATAGTTTTCTAACTCATCCACCGCCTCACGAGTTAAAGGTGTCAAATCCGTTTTCAATAAACGGAACATAATGTCACGACTATAACTATGCTTAACGATACCGAGCAAGTCCGTCATCAATTCCCCTAATGGGTGATTATTCATAGGTCGTTGCCGGTCTCCAAAGTGAGGAATCCCATAGCGGGTAAATACCTTTTCTAATGTATCCCCATAGGTCTCCGATTCACGAAGCATAATACACACATCCCGATAGCGTGCATTAGGGCTACTTTCAATATAGGAAAGAATATCACGAGCCACCCAATCCGCTTCGCGTTCGCGATTATAGGCGCTTACAAGCGGTATATGTTCATCCGTGGTATTGCGTTTACCATGAAAGAAGTTTTCTTCTAAGGATTGCAATACAGGAGTCCCTCTATACCCATTGAAAGACTGAAAGGACAATTTCGTGCCATATTCCTTATAGAGATTTTCCAAGATTTCAACAGAGCGATTAAAGATGCTATGATGGCCTTTATTAGCTAAAATTCGTTTAGGGTCACCCGGTAAATCGACGGTGATTACCGATTCCACAGCAAGATCAAATAGCATGTATAATAGCTCAAAATGAACAGGTGTAAACCAGTGAAACCCATCTACAAAGACATGGCAGTTTTCCATCAATGGAGACTGTGGCAGTGCATGAACTAAATCCATGATAGGATCTCCATCAATTTGACCATGAGCCTGCAATTCCTCTTCATAAGCCGACATGCATAGTGCTAATTCTCGTAGCTTTTTCTGTAATACCCCATTCGATACGCGCTGTGCACCCGATTCTAGTTCATCAGGGCCTATGCGAAATGAGCGAAACTCGGAAAATAGCCCTTGCAAGACTGATGAAAACTCTGGCCGTTTAGCGGCTTGCGATAACAGGCCTAGTTCAGCCCCTTTTCGTTTCATCACAAGGCTTAGCAACATGGTTCTCCCCAATTGAGATATACTCTGTTGCTGAGCCTTTACATTGCCTATCGATTGATATACCTGATAGGCCAATCGACCAAAGCCAACGACGCGAACCGTCGTAAAGCCTCCTTGAGGCATAAATTCTGCTAATTCCCGTTCCACACGATAAGTAGCTGGCTCTGGAACCAATACTATAATAGGATCACCTGGGCACTCAGTTATGACCTGCCGAATACGTTCATATACGGCACGGGTCTTACCGGAACCAGCACGACCATAATACATGGTAATACTCATACTACCTCCCACAACGATGCTTATATTTAATAATTCTGCTTATATTTCATCATCCCTAAAACAAAATATATAGCACAGATAATGTATACGATATATAAATATATATACTATTGTACACCATGGAATATTAAAATTGTATTTGACAAATTCTTATTTTTCCCTTATTCTGTTTACAAAAATTAAAAAAGTTAAATTTGTTTATATTTTATTTACATATTGACATTCATCATGTATAATGAAACTTAGATGAAGTGTTATTTGTAAAAATATGAGATTAGGAGTCTTTATTATGAATACAAAACGAATTGCAACAGCATTTGCCATATTGGCAGCAACAACAGTTTCTTTTTCTGCATTTGCCGCATCTATGGATGCAAATGCACGCGCTTATGAACGCGCTGCAGCAGAACAAGCTCAATATCAATACACACCTGTAAACAGTGCACCTGTTGCACAAGCAAGCTATGTAGCAATGCCTCCACGTCCTAACTATTCCCCATTACCAGCTGTACCATATACAGCAGGTGATATGAGCCAACAAATACCTGTTTCCAAAGAATTAGGCGACCCAATCTTTGTGGCTCCACAAACAACAGCAGTAGGCATGCAAATCATGGATCCAATTCCAAGCCCTAATGCACCTCAACAACAAGCTGTAGATGCACCGGCTACACTTACTTTCAGCAAAAGTGGCAGTGGTTATGTATCCACATACAGAAATAACCAATTGAACGCATTTGATGTATTATTGAATGGCCGTTCTTATACATTCGATTTACCAGCTTATACAAATGGTTACCAAGTAAAAACTGCAAGTTCTTACAACCGTGCTGGTAACGGCATCGCCAATGTATTTACAACCAATGTAATTACAGAAGCAATCGTAAACAACACATCCTTACGTATTACTGTTAATATGACACAACCTACATCCGTAGCGGCATCTAAATTACGCGCTATGCAACAATCCGGACAAGTAACATTAGGCGAAGTTTCCACATTGTTTGCTTATAATGAAAGCTATGATGGCGTAAAACAAGCTGCTAATTACGATGTATACAACAATAACGGTCGTTTCATCGTTGTAAAATCTGGTGCGGTAACAGTACCTAACGGTGCACAACATCCATATGCAACAGCTATGTTCGCAATCACTGATGATACGGTAGCAGCTGTAACGGTTTCCGGTAACAGTGGTGAAACTTATGAACTTGTGAAAGGTACTGCTTACGCTATTGCAGCTTCTGCACACGCTGCAGCTGACAAAACATCCAAACAAAAATAATAGACCTCCAGTGTACGACTTATGTCGATCACTACATATAATGAAAAGAGCACATCCTACAGGAACGTGCTCTTTTCTACTATAATCGTGTAAATGTTTCCAATGCCTTATAGGCCATCAAGCGATAGCCTTGCTCATTTGGATGAACCTCTCCAGCAAATACGATTTGTCCTATTTGATCCGCTTCATGAAGGACCGTATAAAAATCGATAGTATGTAAACCATGTTCTAAGGCATAGTCTTGTAAACGACGGTTCACATCCACGACCACATGATTAAGGCCATCCATTTCACTATCAATTTGTGTTTCAAGACCTATGATAACATGCCCCTTTTCACCAGCTATTGTAGCAGCTTTAATGAGCTTGTTATATACATAATCACTATCGCGGTTTTGCAAAATATCGTTTGTGCCACACATGATGCATATATATCGATTGTCTTCATAGGATTTGTCGATACACCATGTTTCTAAATAATTGATTAAGCCTTGTACCGATAATCCATCAATACCGTGATTTTCCATATGATATGCGGGTAGTGCGGCGCTACATAGCTCAACCCAGCCGAGACCTTCTCTCACATCATATCCACGGGTGATGCTATCACCAAAACATATTATATTCATAAATTCCTCCCTGTACATTAATTCATCTACATTGTAAAATATATATGTATAAAGTACAATATGTTACTCATTTTCATGTATTCTTAAGTACACCATGGTACACTTTTTTCACATGGAGAGGAGAATTATAATGAAATATTTATTAGCTCTCGTGGGAACCCTATTGTGTACCTCGCAATCGGTATTTGCCATATCCCAATACGAAATAGAGCAAAAGCCCACCCAGTATCAACTAGCGTATTCTAGCGATACCGAGCGTATGTATGTCGACCTTAGCTCGATTCATACAAAACAGACTGCTGCTAATTATAAAACGGTACAAGCTCGACTATTGAGCTTATACACTAAAAATAACGTAATTGCAGACTATGATACAAACTTCACATTTTATAGCCAACAACCTAATGCACCGGTAACGATGACTGCGTGGAAAATATCGAAACCAACATTCTATGCGGAAAATGGGTATCCTATCGATACATTGCCACAGCAACGGTTAGCAAAGGATTACGGTCAACACGTGGCAGCGCCAAATAGCCCTTCACAACGCATTGGGGAATTTATCTATAATACGTCTAAAGAGATGGAAAAGATTACCTATACATACAATAATCCATATATTCCACCTCAAGTATTCCCTCCTGTAGTCGATCAACAGACACGGACCGTATTATTTGGCCTCATGCCTCCTACAGATGCTGTTATCTCTACTCCAATGGATCGTGTTATACCAGCACCTCCAGCACCTCCAACTAATATGCAACCAAGCTTGCAACCAGGTCGTGTAGGCAGTCCTAATCTAGATGGCTTAGGTAACCGTGGGCATTTCTCACCAAATTTAAATGCACTTCAAGCGGGTAAATTTCAACCATCTAATCGAAATATTGCTTTTCCAGATCGACAAGGTCCTCCTGCATCACCTGGATTTAGAGACAATAGAAATGGCCATGACAAAAATCGCAACGATTACGGTCGAAACAGCATCAATCGTGATAGCAAGTCCACAAACGATGCTAGCCGTGATAATGGTAACCACAATGGTGGTAATCGCAACGACGGTGGTCGTAATAGTAGCGGTCACGGAAATGGCGGTCATGGTGGTGTCCAAGATCCTCATTAATGTCAAATTTATAAAAACGTTCAGCATACAAAGAAAACCCTCATCTCAAGCGATGAGGGTTTATTTTTTGGCTTTCACAACCAAAATTTATTTTTTTAGTCTTACAAAGAACAAGGCAATGGCACCGATAACTGGTGCAATTGCAAGAGTCATCAATGCAGATTTATAGCTACCAGTTGCAGTTAGCATACTGCCTAAAATCATAGGTGCCAACATAACACCGATTTGATTAAATAAGTTTACAAATCCCGCTGTAGTGCCTCGCAAGTGAGGTTCTGCTGATTGTACAACGAGAGCATTCGTCAACGCACTGTGCATAAATGCGCCAATACCAAGAATTGGGCCTGTAACAAAGAGCATATCTGGATTTGTGGTGCTCGCAAAGAGTATTAAGGCCGGTCCAAATAAAAACATAACGAGCGCTGTTAAATGGTTTTTCTTAATCGGCAAAATGTCGGATAAAATACCGATGGTTGGCTTTGCAATGAGTGCAGCCAATCCAAAAGCGGACATAACATGACCTGCGTAGATGGCATTAACACCTAGTTGTTTTACCATGTACAAGTTTGACCATTGAGCCACCGCCCATGTAGCACCAGTAGCAAAGAAACCTGCAAATGCAAGGCAACGAATATTGCGATTTTTTAATACGTGAAGCAAGTTTTCCTTTATAGATGGCTTGTTTCCTACAGGAACCGCTTCGACATGAGCCTCCGCTTCACGTTGAGCTAGGATCTCAGCAGTTGGCTTACGCACTGTAAAGTAGCTAAGTATAAAGATAAGAACTGGCAACATAGCCGTTAAAAGGAATGCATTTTGCCAACCATAATTAGTGGCTACATAAGGGGCATATAAATTTACAGTCGCCACCCCAAGCGAGGTACAAGACATAAAAATACCAACGGCTGCGCCACGTTGATTAGGACCAAAGTAATCCCCAATAGCACTCAAACAAGAGGCTTGCACAGGACCCGATACGATACCTAATAAGAAACGCAACACCCATCCATAGGTGTAATTATCAATGGTGCTCATCAATGCGGTAATGACTGCCATGGCGAGTAAACTAACCAATATAGTATATCGATAACCGATTCTATCCGCTAAGATACCACCTGGTAATACCATGATGGCATAGCCCATGTAAAAGGCGGATAAATAGGTCGTCCCCATTTGTGGTGTAAAATTCAATGCTTCATTGACAATCGGCATCAATGACGCCCAAGACAGACGCATAACAAAGCTAATCAAAAACGTTAGCCAAACGCTGACGAGAATTAAAATCTGAGTTCGCGAGAAACCAATTCTACTCATACGAGCTCCTTTCTATAGAAAAATAACATATAGAGCTATCATACTATAAATAGAAAGAGTTTTTCAAACTCTTTCTATTTATCATTACACAGCGGGGTAATATATATGATAAAGTATGGAGAATTACCTCTTACTACGCTTCTTGACAAATAAATTTATAGCACTTATCTTAAAATCATAAGTAGGATTATTGGACTGACTACCTGTACCTTTATGTACAGCAGCAGCAATAATCCTACTTAAATTATCTATACACTAATATTCGGGTTATAGGCCAAAAAAGCAGAAAGAATAACTGTATATTGTACATCGTTAGAATTGTACACTCTTATAATAACTTCCGTTTTTACTTCCACTAAGGATATGTTATCGGAAGTAAATATTTTTCTATAACACAAAAGCATAACTAAATTAAACAACAAATGAGAACCCCCATTATAAAAAAATGGGGGCTTTTTATATATTAGATGCTTTCAATAAAACCCAACATTTCAGATACCCTAAAAACTAATAAATCGAATACCCTAAAAAGACTAAGAAAAACTAAGGTTATCTATTAATAGAATGTAATAGCGTTACAAACCTGTTACATCAATGTTACATTACTGTTACATCAAAACATACCGTATTAAGTGGTTAAGAAAAGTTAAGGTTATCTATTAATAAAGCATACAAAAAAGCAGTACTACTAGTCCCCCAACGCAGAGTGGCAATAGCCACGCGGTCGGTCAAATGACTAGTAATACTGCTTTTGATATTATAAGTATAAAAGATATATCAAACATCGTCAATAATTAAACCTATATCTAATTTCATACAAAGCTATTAAACATATATTGACATTTGTTAACATACTCTAATATATAATAAGAACCCTCTACCGATTAGATAAAGGGTTCTCTATAGTACTATACAAGGCACGGGCTCCAATTGCCTTACCAAGTATAGTAATATATCAAAAGAAACGAGCAACAGGCAACAAATGGCCCAACTGGTCTCTAAAGATTTATATTATACAAATAGTATAAGCACAAGTACGAGATTAAAGCTATATATAAAACCCTCTAGGCGGTAACCTAAAGGGCTTTTTAGAGATGATTATATGATTTTGAAAACATTATATTTACTGCTTTCCCCCTCTATTCTACCACATAAATTTTAGGGGGCAAAAAAGGGGGCAAATTATACTTAACTTATAGACTACTTATGAATATCTAAGAGTATCAATAAAGCAGGTGTTATCTAGTTTTATTTACTCTTTCATATTCCTTGATAGTCATTGAAATTCATAAAATTGAATGGCGGAGAGGGTGGGATTCGAACCCACGGCCCCTTGCGGAGTCACTGGTTTTCAAGACCAGCTCCTTAAACCACTCGGACACCTCTCCATAATGGTATATTATAGCAGATTTGTATTGAAGTGTGCAACAATTGAATAGAGGTAATCTCAGATATCTACCATTTAGGACTACTTATACTAAAAACGAAAAAGCTGGCTCAGGCCAGCTTTCAGTATGTCTATTATAATTATTATCTTAGAAAAGATCTTTTTTCCACATGCCAATGATGGCCACGATGGAACAGACTACGGCGATGCCCACAACCTCAAAGAAGCCATTTTCATCATTTTGGAACGGCAATGGCACGTTGGTTCCCCACAAACTAAAAATGATGGTCGGTACGGCCAAGGTAATCGTCAAGGCAGCCAACATTTTCATAACCATGTTAAGGTTGTTTGAAATGATGGATGTAAAGGCGTTCATCATGTTCATCAAAATATTAGAATACATTTCAACCATTTCGATGGCCTGTTTATTCTCGATGATAACGTCCTCTAATAGATCCTCATCTTCTTCATACATCTTGAGAAGGTGTTTATAGGAACTGTGACCACGCAAGCGCAATAAGCGTTCCATAACGGTACCATTCGTACGCAAGGCAGACGTAAAATATGTCATGGATTTCTGTAATTCCAACAATTGGAAAAAGTCCTTGTTCTTTGTAGTATGACGCAATTGAACTTCGATATCGTCAGTACGACGGTTGATTTGTTGCAAGTAACGCAAGAACATAGTCGCTGTGCGGTACAAAATTTGGAACAAGAAACGCGTCTTTTTATACGTATAGAACGTGGAAACCTGATTAGAAATAAATGGATAGAGCACTTCAGATTCTTCTAAACAGATGGTAATAAAGAAGTCTGGCGTCAAAAAGATACCAAGTGGCACCGTATCGTACATATCATTGCCGCGAACAACAGGAATATTGATAACAACAAAGATATAATTATCCTCTAACTCCACGTGAGAACGTTCTTCCATATCGAGGGCTGTCTTTAATACATCTGTAGGAATTTCCGTCAAAATATTGATAAGGGATAACTCATCGGGGTCTGGGTTCACCAAATTTACCCATGAACCTTTTGTGGCATCTGATACCGTGTAATCGGCTACTAATTCTTCTTCTATATGCTTGTACACCGTAATCATGTTATCCCTCCTTCCGAGCGAAAATACTGTATCTCATCTTTAAAATTATATACTATTTAGGTGTACTATTCAATTCTCTTGTGAAAGTTTTAATAAATACTATGAAATATAAATAGGCCCCATTATCTATTAGACGATTATATCTAATGGAATAATAAGGGCCTAGATTCTCTTATATATGAGCTAGTTTTCTATTGAGTAATATTGTATTATTGACGACGCAAAATACGAATTGAGTTCAAAATACAAAGGATGGATACGCCTGTATCGCCAAATACAGCCCCCCACATGGATGCATAGCCCATGAGGCCAAGCACCATGATGATGACTTTTACAGCAATCGCGAATACTACGTTTTGCCATGCGACGCGCAATGTCGCTTTGGATAAGTCGAGGACATGTGCAATAGCAGTCAAGGACGGACGCATAAATACAACGTCGGCCGCTTCGATAGCCGCATCAGCGCCGCTACCCATCGCACCACCTACATCAGCACCAGCAAGAACTGGCGCATCGTTGATGCCATCACCTACGAACATAGTAGGACCATATTTAGAGCGAATATCTTGAACAACGGACAATTTATCTTGAGGCAATAATTGAGCACGTACTGCACTAATACCCGTTTCTTTTGCAATGTAATTAGCACTTGCTTCAGCATCACCAGTAAGCATAACAGTTTTAATATCTTGACGATTAAGATCAGCAATCGCTTCAGCAGAATCTGGACGAGCTTCATCGGCGATGATAATACGACCAAGGTATGTATTACCTTCGGCTACAAGAACTTCTGTACCATATTCAGCAGGTTCTGTTGGATAGCCTTGTACATCATAACGTTCCATAAGGCGACGGTTACCAACAAGTATTTGCTTGCCTTCTGTTGTGCCTACCATACCTTCGCCAGCCAACTCTTGAACGAAATCGGAAGGTTCTACTGTAAGGCCTTGATTCTTTGCTTCAGCGACAATGCTTGTTGCAATTGGATGGTTGGATACGGCTTCGATAGTTGCCGCCATGGATAACAATTGATCACTACTTACATTAGACGCTACAGTTTCAACGTTGTGTACTTTAAATTCACCAGATGTAATAGTACCTGTTTTATCAAGAGCTACTGCTTTCACATTAGCCAATGCTTCGATAACACGACCACCTTTAAGCAAGATACCGTGTTTAGAGGCATTACCAATACCGGAGAAGAATGCGAGTGGCACGCTAAGTACCAATGCACATGGACAAGAAATAACAAGGAATGTTAAGGCTGTGTAGATCCATTTATGCCATTCACCTGTAATAAGGGATGGGATGATAGCAACAGCCAATGCAAACACTACAACGATTGGTGTGTATACGCGAGCGAAACGCGTAATGAAGCGGTCGATTTTAGGTTTGGAAGATGCAGCATTTTCAACAGCATCAAGGATTTTAGTAACCATGGATTCGTCAAGAACCTTATCTACACGCATCGTAATGCGACCAGATTCATTGATGCAACCAGACATGAGTTGAGTGCCAGGAACTGCACGAACCGGTACAGGTTCACCTGTTACAGGAGCTGTATTAACGCGAGTTTCACCTTCAAGCACTGTGCCGTCTAGAGGAATCAAATCGCCAGGGCGAACCTCAATAGTCCAGCCTACCTCAACCTTTTCAGGAGCCATAACTACGATTTCACCACCGCAGCATGTATCAACAACGCGCACCTCTTGAGGACGCATATCAACAGCATTCATGATTTCTGTACGGCTACGCTCTGTAGCTTTATGCTCAAAGAACTCACCGATACGGTAAAACAAGATAACGCCTACAGCCTCAGGCAATGCATCGATAGCAATAGCACCCAATGTAGCGATAGACATCAAGAAGTTCTCATCGAACACTTGGCCTTTTAAGATATTGCGACCTGCGATGCGCAATACTGGGAACGCAAGAAGAATATAGGCAATATAGTAAATTGGAGTTTCGATGGACTCTGGCATGCTAATGGACGGAATAATCGTAGTCAATGCTTCGTAGAGCATGAACAACAAGCCTGCTACGATAACTGCAATTGTCATTGCCTCACTGCCGTGGTCGTGATCATGACCATGGTCATCCATAGCCGCTTTAGATTTACGCTCATAATCAGCTACTGTTACGCCCTCTTCGATAGCATCACAAATATCTTGAATATCACGCTTAAGAGCTTCACGGTCCTCCCAAGCCCCAGTTAATTTTAATTGATGCGTAGCAAGTGTAAAATTAGCTGTTTCTACCACATCCATTTTACGGATACGATCTTCGATTTTTGCTGCACAGTTCGCACAGTTCAAATCCTTTAGAAGTAATGTTTCTTCCATGATATCTCCTTTATCTATATTTGAAAGCATAGATTGCTTTCATCCATATAAGTAATAGAAAAATAAACATATGAATATCTGTTCATATGTTTATTTTAATAAAACCTATAGTATATGTCAAGAGAAATTATCAAAATTAAATTGGCTATTTTCATTCATAAAGATTGATTTCTTTTATGTCTTTAAAGGTAATTACAACACCCTCTACCGACATAGTATGGGCGGTCTTATTTATCATCTCTATGGCGCCTACCAACTCCGTATAACAATGACCGCTATAATAGAGGACTCGCACAAAATTCCCATCTGTCAATGATTGGATTGTACGATTTAATTCCTCTAGTTGATCCTCGGATAACTCTACCCGAGCCTCCTTAGGTCGTGCTACGGCTGCCAGCAATGCTTCAAATCCCTTTAACGCCGCAAATGGCATAAATTGTTTAGCCCGTTGCAAGCGCGACATTCGATGTTTCATGAATGTATACCTTCCCTCACGCAATACATCAATTCCTATTTTAAAATCTACTCTCCATTATGACCGCCTACCAATGTATTTCTAAACTGCATGGTCCCTTCCTCTTGCAAGCTAGATGCACGAAGGATAGCATTTTTACCAAAACGGCCCTTAATATTCAGCATAGTTTTCTGTATATGTTCCTCTTGCTCTGCGGCTTCCGTTAATGCATTGCTAAATAGGTCCATTTCAGTCGGTACAGCAGCCTTATTAACTAAATCTTCAAAGCTAACCGCAATGCGTCGTATTAACTGATGAGACCGTTTATATTTATCAAACAAAGCTAGTACAGCCGGACATAACTCTTGAAATGAGTCCGTATAATGCGATAAGGTTCTAGATCCACCAGTTGACTTTACATCCTCTGCCGCATAGCCGATATGAACATGAATACATTTTGTAACCGCCTTAATCTGTAATAGTTCAAGGACTAAGGACTCCACCATTTCTCGCATAGGCAATCGCGCCTCATCAGCCGTATAATTGCGCAATAGAATTTGGCTTTGTGAAAGGGAGTGCTTAGACGGTCTATAGGCGTGAATATCGGCAATAGTACAGCTTTCACGGCCCCACGCATGATCGATTAACAGCTCTGCGTTCACACCGAATTCCTTATATAACTTATGTTCCGGTACTTGGGTGATACCATGTAAATCAAAGGCACCAAATTTACGCAAACGATTGGCGATACCGCTACCGATTTGCCAAATATCTGTAATCGGCTGATGATGCCAAATTTGCGCTTTAAAGAGGCTTTCATCAAGATACCCTATAAAATCCGGCGCATGCTTCGCCAGTATATCGAGGGCAATTTTAGCGAGGAATAAATTAGTTCCAATGCCAACAGTGGCGTAAATATGAGTGGCCTCGAGCACCGCATCAAGCAGGAGTTGAGCCAACTGACGAGGCGTTTTCTTGTACAAATTCGTGTATGGCGTAATGTCTATAAAATATTCATCAATAGAATACACATGAATATCCTCAGGGGATATGTAATTTAGCAGCGTCCCATAAATCTGCGCCGACGCCTGCATATACCGTTTCATATGAGGCTTTACCGTGATGTATTCAATATGTGAAGGAATTTGAAATAAACGAGACCGATTTTTAACGCCTAGCTTTTTAAGTGCTGGAGAGATGGCCAATGTAATCGCCCCCTTGCCACGCGAATTGTCGGCCACCACTAACGGTGTTGTAAAGGGATCCACACCTAAATCGGCACATTCTACGGATGCGTAAAAGCTCTTCAAATCAATGCACATATATATTCGATCTGTATCAACGTCCCCCATACAAACACCTCCTTAAAGCGCTAATGTATCGACTTCCACAAAATTAGTATCCTCATAATTTCTATCATTAGTATAACAAAAATATGTAGTATTTTCAAACGTATGTTTGCCATTATATAAGTAATTTTAACGATAAAAAAGGTATCTATCATTAGATATAGTTTCTAATAACAGATACCTTATATACTTTGCAATTTTTTGATTCTAATTATGTAATGCAACGATAGATTATATTTATTGTTCCGGTCCAACACGATTTTCGTCTACAGCATTTAAGAATCGCGTTAACTCGCCCATAAATAGAAGTTTTACACTACCCACTGCGCCATTACGGTGTTTGCGGATAAGAACCTCTGCCTGATCCCCCATTTCAGAGTTTTCATCGTAATATTTATCACGATACAAGAAGATAACAATGTCCGCATCTTGTTCAAGAGAGCCAGATTCACGAAGGTCAGATAGTACCGGCCGCTTATCTGGACGGCTTTCAACACTACGCGACAATTGAGACAAGGCAATAACAGGCACATTAAATTCACGAGCAATCAGTTTTAAGTTACGAGAGATTTCAGATACCTCTTGTTGTCGATTTTCGCTACCCTTGCCAGAGCTACGGCCCTGCATGAGCTGAATATAATCGACGATCACAAGATCAAGGCCATGTTCTACCTTGAGGCGGCGTAACTTAGCACGCATATCCTGCACCGTAAGGTCTGCTGTATCATCGATGAACAGGTTAGCTTGGCTCATCTCATCCGCTGCAGCCATCACCTTTCCCCAATCATTAGGGTCCATGTCAGCCTTGCGCAACTTGTCTGATTCAATACCGGCCACGGAGGACAAAATACGTCCTACCAACTGTTCCTTGGACATTTCTAGAGAGAAGAATGCTACAGTCCGCTTAATCCCCATCGCTACATTTTGAGCAATATTCAATGTGAAAGCAGTCTTACCCATCGCAGGACGAGCTGCCACAAGAATAAGATCTGACCGTTGCAAACCATTCAACATGAAGTCTAAATCTCTAAATCCAGTTGGTACACCTGTAATAGAACCCTTATGTTGTTGCAGTTTACTAAGTCTATCAATATTCGTAAGAACTACATCACCAATGGGTGAAAACGTCGATTCTGAGTGTGTTTGACCGCTTACATCAAGAACGAGTTGTTCCGCCTTATTCATAATGACGGATGGTTCATCCTCGCCAGCATAGGTCATACCGACAATCTTATTACCTGCATCTATGAGACGGCGCATCTGCGCTTTTTCTACAATAATGCGCGCATGCTCTTCAATATTATAGCCCGTCGCTTCATTCGCAAGAGATGTAATATAAGCAATGCCCCCTACAGTATCCAATTTTTTACGTCGTTCTAGTTCTTCACTTAACGTAATGAAATCTACCGTCTTATTGCTTTTTACAAGATTTAAAATAGCATCATAAATGATACGATGTGTATCACGATAAAAATCATCACGATCTACGATACTTGTTACCAGATCAACGGCTTCGCCAGATGATGACCCATCGGTTAGCAACGCCCCTAATACGGCCTTTTCCGCGTCCTCATTATGCGGTGGTATGCGTACGTCCATGTCCTTCTCCCCTTAACTAGAATATGAATATCTTCCCTACAAAAGCGTACATCACGCCTCTTCGATGCACAAAAAGAATCACCACACTCTGTGAGCATGGTGATTCGAAGATTATTCAGCTACTACGTTAACCTTAATAGTGCTCGTAATTTCTGGATGTACACGAACCACTACATCATGAACACCTAATGTTTTCAACGGTTCTTTAATTTCGATTTTCTTTTTGTCGATATCTACCTTGTATTGAGCTTTCGCTGCATCGGAAATATCTTTAGCAGTAACAGAACCGAATACACGGCCTTCTTCACCCATGCGAACCTTAACAGTAACTTCTACCTTAGTCAATTGAGCTGCCAAAATTTTAGCTTCATCATTTGCTACGGCTTTGTTATGTGCAATGGATTCTTGTTTTTGACGTGCATTGTTTACATTCGTAGCTGTACCTTCAAGACCAAGGCCTTTTTTAATCAATACATTGCGACCATATGCGTCACTTACTTCAACGATTTCACCTTTTTTACCAACTTTTTTTACATCTTCTAACAATACTACTTTCATTGTTATTCCTCCTCTTTTTCAGCGGAATGAAGAGCTTCTAGTGCTTTATCTAGAATAGCCGCCTTCGCTTCCTCTATCGTCATACCTTGTAATTGGGCTCCTGCCACCGTTCTGTGACCACCACCACCCAAGGATTCCATTACCACCTGTACATTTACCTTGCCTTTGGATCGAGCACTAACACCGATACCTCCGTCATTAAGTGGGTAAAGTACAAAGGCCGCTTCAATATCTTCATTACTGATAAGCATATCCGCACTTTGTGCAGCCAATGCCATCATATCCTTCAGACCTTCAGGTGCTACAGAAATAGCAATTCCTTCGGTACGACTGGCTTCAAATACCATTTTAGCACGCAATTGGATAGAATCGAAGGTTTCAATAAATAATTGTTTAACCGTCTCAATATCCGCCCCTGAACGGCGTAAAAACGCTGCCGCTTCAAAGGTACGTGCCCCCGTTTGTTGAACGAAGTTCTTCGTATCTAAAACGATGCCTGCATAGATGCCTGTAGCTTCCGCTTTTGAAAGTTTCACTGGAACTCCGGCATATTGTACAAGTTCTGTTACGAGCTCACTCGTAGATGATGTAGCTGGTTCCAAATACGTAAGCAATGGATTTTCAATAAAATCTGCTGCTCGACGATGATGATCGATGACAATGCGTCGCTTAGATACTTCAAGAGCCTCTGGCGCTGCTACCATCGGTGTTCTATGTGTGTCACAAACGATGGCCAATGTATTCGCATCGGCCCATAGTTTTGCTTCTGCGGGCGTTAAAATATGAGTTTTCCAAAATTCGTCTTCCACAAGAACATGTACCATTTTATCGATGGCATTTGTTTCTTTTGAAAGTACTAATCGCACCTCTTTACCAAGGGCACGTGCAATTGATACAACGCCAATAGCACCGCCTAATGAATCATAGTCCTCACGTTGATGGCCCATAACAAGGATTTTGTCAGAATCATTCATCAATTCATGAATGGCTTGACTAACTACACGAGCACGAACGCGCGTGTTCTTTTCAATACCTGCTGTATTGCCTCCGAAGAAGCGGGTGCTTTCACCATCCATAATGCAAACCTGATCACCACCGCGCCCTAAGGCAATATCGAGGGCTGCGCGAGCACGTCCGGATACATCCTTAACAGAGCCTGCATTTACGCCAATACCAATACTAATCGTAGCAGGCACTTGACGCGGAGAAGGCAATTTACGGATGCGTTCAAGCACGCTAAAGCCGTTATTTTCCATGTCTTGCAAAGCGCCACGAGAAATGGCAAATGTGTACATATCATCTTGGAAGTTTCGAATGAAACCTTCGTGTTTATCGATTTCATCAACGACGATATTATTGATTTCAGCCCATAGATTTGTATATTCTCTATCACTGAGACCCTTCGTTAATTCTTCGATATTATCGATTTGAATCATGCCCCATACAGGCTGTTCTTCTTGAGCCTTAATACGTTCCTTCTCAATGGCTGTAATATCCTTGAAATACAAGGCCATAACGGCATGTTCCGTCAATTCATCATTAGGATCTGCATCAGGTCTTGTATCGCGAGGGTCAATGAACTTGTACACCACTTGGAAATAGCGGTCCCCGTATTGCTCTTTTAAGAACCCTGATTTGCCCCAAATCTTATCAATTCTAAATCCAGGAATCAAAGCGGACATTTTTTGCAATTTATTCCAGTCCACCGGAACCCAATCGGCAAATACGCTATTATTCCATACCAATGTACCTTGCTTATTGACAAGTACAATGGCGGTCGGTAAATTTTGTAATGCAAAGTTAGCCGCCTGTGTCACATTTTTCATCATAGCACTAAATTGTTCGCGTGCTAGGCGACGACGATTGTGGATGGTGTTGTAATTGATCAAGTATACCGCAATCACCACGATGACCGACAATATGGCTAATAGCCAATTTAAATAAGCGATGATTAAAATCAATAGAACGATGACACCAATAATGGTCCATTCCATTGCTTCCCATCTTCGTTGAAAGGATTTCATAGTAACCTCCTTTCTATTAATAACCTCGTTGATTAAAACGAGATCGTAAATCTAAAAACATATCCATAACGCCAAACGTTACTAGAGATATTGGCATCATAACATATAAAAGAGCTATAATAACAATTTTAAATCCCCTTGATACCCCATAACCTTCTAAAACGCCAAGTAAAGAAGCGATGCCATTAAGCCCACAAGCAAAGGCGCCAAATAAAGCAATGTTCATGCCAACAGTTATAAGCAGCTCATTATTGATGCCAACAAAGGATGAGCCATAAATAATAATAAGACCTACCGCCAACACACCAGCCGTCCAAACAGGTATTTGCCAAGATGAAATGGCCGGTAATGGTTGAACAGGATTATTAGTACGTTTTGCAATATATGCTGTAAACCGTGCCAAGATATAGGACGTAACAGCAAACGCACAAAACGCATAAGTGATAAGCATTCTTTTAATCTGTACTAGGCTCGCTTGTATTTGTTGTATATAAAGCTCTGTCTGTTCTGGTGGCAGCGACTGTTGTTTCACTGTGTCTATAAATGCATTTTGTACTTCATCACCAATATTTTGAATGAATGTCTGTAAGTCAACGGACATCATCGACATTGATGCTAAGAGCGTAATAATAGTAGTCACCGCTAATGCTAGTGTGGGCACCAAGATCAATTTTAAAGGGGACCAACGTTTCCGAAAACCGAGTCCAATAAAAATGCTTGGTACTGCATACATCAGAATTGTTCCTACAGCTGTCAATGGTCCCAATAAAATGGAAACAATGACAAAGGCTACTACAACGGCTGAGCAACTATAACGAACGCCCCACCTGATACCTACTGTAGCAATCGCCGCAGGAGCTACGATAGTAGCTAACAGAGATAAAACAGGAAGAGTAGCGCCTATAACGGTTAATACAACTACGATGGCCGCTAAAAACGCCGTTTCCACCATAGCTCTTGTATTTGTTTGTTTCATAATACTCCATTCAACACTAAAAGGATACCAGTTATCCTTTAATTATAGCAGTTTAAAGAATTAACTTCAAATACCCTATATAGTAGACAATTACAGCAACTACGCTACTTATGGTGTCTCAAAATAATAAACATATCCCCCTCAAGACTGTTTGCCATGTAATCATGGCATTCTGCTTGAGAGGGATATATCATTTAGTGTACGTCTTGGATAATTGGTAAAATCATAGGTCTACGACGTGTTTTGTCATAGAAGAATTTCCCCAATGCATCGCGAACGTTTTGTTTAATTGTAGTCCAGTCCTTGATACGTTGTGCTTCACAATCATCTAACACTTGATGAACGCGACGTTCTGCTTCAAGCATAAGCTCTTCTGCATCACGTACATATACGAAGCCACGAGATACGAGATCTGGGCCTGCAATGATAGTACCAGAAGCAGTATCCATGGCCATGACAACGATAACCATACCTTCTTGTGCCAATTGTTGACGATCGCGAATAACGATATTGCCAACATCACCAACGCCAAGGCCATCAACGAAAATAGCACCAGCTTGTACACGACCACCTTTACGGCCACCGTCTTTATCGAATTCAAAGATTTGACCATTGTCACCGATGAGGACCTTCTTAGGGTCTACACCCATAGCCACACCGAGTTCACCATGACGACGTAACATACGGTACTCACCATGAACCGGGATGAAGTATTCTGGACGCACGAGGTTGAGCATTGTTTTAAGCTCTTCTTGGCTCGCATGACCAGATACGTGGATACCACGATCTTTGCCATATACAACATGGCAGCCTAAACGAAGTAAGTTATCAATAGTTCTACCAACAGCACCTTCATTGCCTGGAATTGGTGTAGCAGAAATGATAACAGTGTCATTTGGTGCCAATTCTACAGTGCGGTGGTTGCTTGTAGCCATACGGGATAAGCCCGCCATCGGTTCACCTTGGGAACCAGTTGTTAAGATCATGATTTGATCATCTGTGTAGTTGTGCATTACATCTACATCGATAATCGTGTTTGGCGGAATGTTCAAATAACCGCGCTCTTGTGCGATTTCTGTAACATTTACCATGCTGCGGCCCATGACAACAACCTTGCGGTTGAACATAACCGCTGCATCGATTGCTTGTTGAATACGAGATACGTTAGATGCGAATGTAGCCAATACAACGCGGCCTTTTGCAGCACCTACAGCTTGTTTAATAGCTGGTCCAACGGAGCTTTCAGAGCCAGTAAAACCAGGTTTTTCTACATTTGTAGAGTCAGACATCAATGCTAGTACGCCCTTGTTGCCAAGTTCTGCAAATTTATGAATATCCATCAATTTGCCATCAACTGGCGTTTGGTCAATTTTAAAGTCCCCTGTATGAAGTACAGTACCGATAGGTGTATCGAAGTACACCGCAACGGAGTCAGGAATGGAGTGATTCGTTTGGATAAAACCAACCTTCACTTGACCAATTTGCACTTCATCGCCTGCCGCAATCGTGCGAAGGCATTTCGGTGATACCTTATGCTCTTTAAACTTGCCTTCAATCAAGCCACAAACGAGATTTGTAGCATATACAGGGCAATTAATTTCCTTCATAAGGTATGCTAAGGAGCCAATATGGTCTTCGTGACCATGGGTAATAACGACTGCTTTCACACGATCCTTATTCTCAATGATATAGCTCATATCAGGAATAACGATATCTACGCCAAGCATATCTTCACTAGGGAACGCGAGACCTGCGTCAAGAACGATGATTTCGTCCTCGTATTGGAAGATGGTCATATTTTTACCGATTTCACCAAGGCCACCAAGAGGGATAATTTGGAATTTACCCTTGTTGGAGCCCGCTGGTTGACGACTAATTAAATCGGATTGAACCTCTTGGTTACGGTCGTGGTTGCGAGCCATCGGACGGTTATTAGTGCGCGTACGACGGTTGTTAGTGTTTTCATTGCGATTATTATCATTCGTATTGCGTGTACGCGTACTACGTGTATTTCTTGTATTACGAGTATTCTCGCCATTTCGTTCAGTACGATGTGTATTTACATCGCTTCGAGTTGTACGGCTTTGACGAGTTTGGCGAGGTTTACGTTCTGTACCTTGTTGTTCGCCTTGCTCAGCTGTTGGACGTTGACGACGTGTATTCGGTCTTGTATGTGTCGTGCGTCGTTGGCGGCCTTCGCCATTTTGACTAGCTTCGCCTGTATGACGGCGTTCACCAGTGCGACGACCTTCTGTATTACGGCGTTCTCCCGCAGGTCGACGTGTATTGGTGCGACGGCGTGTTGTTTTTTGCTCACCTTGAACAGACGGAGCCGTCTCTACTGCAGTCACTTGTGCAGTATGTTGATTATCTGTTGTATTCACAGTTCCTCCTAAAATTTTGTTCATTAATTTGTTTAACATATATTTTCACCTATCATTAAAATTTGATCTTTACAGAGGAACGGACAAACGAAAAAGGCGCTATCCAGCAGCGTCTTTCAAATAGGCGCAAAAATAGCGCAACCAATTGTTACCGTTCAAGTCCTTTTGTCCATTCGCCTCGTGCAAATGAGTATAGTGTACCATTAAACGCGTCAGCCGCGACGTTACGTTCTCTTCGTTACCGTTTAATGTTCATTATAATCCGATCGTTCTGATGAAAGCCTCGCTTTCATACGTTGTCATTATTATAACATAAAAATAGCGTTAACAAAAGAGGGCCCCTTATGTTAACGCTATTTCATTAAGCTTGTACGGATTTATCTGATAACCGTACAAAATCTAGCCGTGTTTATATATCATATTTATTTATCATCATCAGGCAAATGTTTGTAAAAAGCTTCAATATGCCAAGCGCCATTTTCTTCAATAAGAGAAATATATCGCTTCATTGGTTTAGCCTCTACCATGCCTTCGCCAGCCTTTGTAATTTGTAAATCTGCTTCAAATACAATACGCTTTAAACTGCCTGAACGACTCAACCGTGCCACATCCAAAGTAACCATATCCACTTTTGCACCTTGCTGCATAGATATGAGCCATTTTTGCTTTTCTACCGGATTATCCCTAACTTGGTTCATCACATACGTGAAAGCCTTATCATAGTCCTTATTATTTACCGCATCAAAATAGCCTTGTACTGATGCACGAGCGGCCTCTTCACTACCTT
Source organism: uncultured Veillonella sp. (assembly GCA_963539855.1). Classification (GTDB taxonomy): domain Bacteria; phylum Bacillota; class Negativicutes; order Veillonellales; family Veillonellaceae; genus Veillonella. The sequence continues at coordinate 2,376 of CAUTOY010000002.1, read as the reverse complement.
CGCCAACAATGGCATTTGTAAACCACCCGGAAGGGAATACTTCATTTTCTGGTCCCATAGTTCGTAAAGAAAATCCAAAAACGCATAATATAGTTACAAGAACAACAATTAAAACTCTCGTTGTTAACGAACTACTCGTAGGGGATACTTTCATAATAGAAGCTAGCCTTGCATCTATGACGATATGCTTCAATGCACTGCCATATTGATTATCCTGCTGTTGACCTTTTTGGCATAATAACAACAGTAAAATCAATGGTCCGACAAATGGAATGAGGAATAGTAACAAGCTCATGCTACCTCGCCCCGTATCATGAAGTCGGCGCACACATAACGACCCTAATGGAAGCAAGGAAACTAAGCATAATATAGCAGTCAAGACCCCACCTAAACCGATTAAATACGGTCCTGTTTGAAATATAACCGTCAAAACATAGAAAAAGGCAAGTAAACCAACCATAGTAATATGCCACAGTAAAAGGAATTGAAAAAACTCCCTTCGCGAAGCACGACCATCCGTATCCAGGAACTTATTCATCACATAGAGATATGTATCCTTATAACTCATCTGATAATGAGCCATGGGATAGATTACATCACCTTCTAGCGCAATGCGCTCCACCTCTGTTGCCACTGTATACTGCCCACAAGTAGGGCAAAACATAGCTGCCTCGTCACAATACTGACGGCAAGCATCACAATAACGTTTCATAAACTTCTCTCCAAAATTCTCTATTTTAAGTACCCATCTACGGCCTCAGCAAAGCCTTGGCGATATAGATTGGCCCCACCGTTTGCAGGATGGCGTAAGCCGATGGCAGACAACCCAAATTTACCCATCGTATCCGCAGACTTTTGTCCCACGGCGAGCATAAGAGGTTCTATGCCACCAAGCTCAAGATGTAACTCTAACAAGCGTTTTGTATATTCCCAACCTAATTGTTGCTCTTTTTCTGTAGGTGTACGATTCGTCAATGGATTCCCATCCTTATAAGGGTGAAAAGGGAATATATTCCACAGCAATGTGTCATAGGGATCGATACCCTTTTCCATAATGGCACTCCACACCACAGTATCAGTAGGCTCGTTAAAGCCATCTTTTTGCTGTGTCCCTTTCAACAGAGGACTACTAGGAGAACTAGTTCTCTCTAAGCGAATAGGCGTTACATCCTTCGCACGAATAGTTTTGTGCTTATCTAAAAGCATTCTTTCACAAGTAATAGCAATACCTGTAAAGCGTCCCCCTTGATAACCTACAGCCTCAGCCACTACAAAGACCTTAGCTCGACCTAAGCGTGGCAATAAATAAGCCACTAAATTATCTCGACGCACTTGGGCCGCATCAAAGCCCTTTGTGACAATCTCTAAATCAGGATTTACCTCACCCCAAGGATTATGGACAAGACTACCCGAATACTGGGCCAGCCAATTCACAAAACCGCGCACCTTCTCTACACGCTCTGTATCAAAGGATGCTATATATTCATCAAAAGACAAGGTCTTCTCTAACTCAAATAAAGACATACAGCCTCCAATTTAAATTTCATACGTTATTACCGATATATCTACTATACATGATAATGACACGAATTGCACAAGAAATATAAAAATCACCCAAGGACGTCGAAATACTTGGGTGGTTCGTCATATACAACTAAATATAGAACTCGATTTTGTCTTCTTTTGCTAATTGGAATTGTTCGAAGATATGATTCCGTATATTAACAAAGGCTGCCGATGTGCGGTCTGTTCTGTCGATGATATTTACAGGGATGATGGTTTGTACTCGACCCGGATTAGCTGCCAATACTACTACACGGTCTGCTAGTACTACGGCCTCTTCAATATCGTGAGTAACGAATACAACTGTTTTACCTTCTTCGCGGCAGATACGAGAAATTTCGTCTTGCAAGTTGATGCGAGTCAACGCATCAAGGGCACCTAGTGGTTCGTCCATGAAGATAATATCAGGATCTACAGCTAGTGCACGTGCAATGGATACACGTTGTTGCATGCCCCCAGATAGTTCCGCAGGATAGCGATTACGGGCATGGTCGAGGCCTACCATTTTAACGTATTTGTCGATGATAGCAGGGCGCTCCTCTTTAGGAACTTTTTTACTTTCAAGGCCTAGCTCAATATTGCTTTCCACTGTACGCCATGGCAATAAGCCATAATTTTGGAATACCGTTACATATCTAAGTTGAGGTGCTTTTACCTCTTCACCATCGATCGTAATGGAACCAGAGGTAACAAGCTCAAAGCCAGCCATAGCATTTAATAGCGTACTTTTACCAGAACCAGAAGGTCCTAAAAGGCAAATAAACTCGCCCTTTTCAATATCTAAATTAATATCTTCAAGAATGGTGAGTGGTT
>CAUTOY010000001.1:0-96194 GCA_963539855.1 uncultured Veillonella sp. | reverse complement strand
TGTGCCTCTAATTTTGCTGCATATTCGCGAGCTTTTTTCTCAGCCGCATCTCGAGCGGCTTGCTCACGTTCAGCCTTTTCACGAGCGGCTTTTTCTGCTGCAATGCGTTGTTGTTCCGCCTTGGCCGCCGCTATGCGAGCCTCTTCTTTCGCTTTAGCCTCTGCCTTAGCCGCATCATCTTTGGCCTTTTGCTCAGCTGCTGCGCGTGCAGCTTCGACTTTATCAGCATCAGCCTTCGCTTTTTGTTCAGCTAACTGCCGTTCTGCTTCTGCTTTAGCTCTTGCTTTTTCAGCAGCTGCATCAGCCTTCGCTTTAATTTTAGCCTGCTCCTCAGCCTCACGTTTATCAAGTTCAGCCTGTCGAGCTTGTGCAGCCCTATGAATTGCTGCAGCTTTTTCAGCCGCTAACTTAGCTTGTTCTGCTAATTGATGAGCTTGTTCTTCTTTTTGGGTTTTCACTGCCACTGTTTTTTCTTCAATGGCAACTTTTTTAGCTGCTTCTGCGGCCTCTTTCTGCGCTTCTGCTTCCAACGCGCGCTGACCAGCTTCATTAGTAGCTAATACACGAGCATATTGTGGGTTTGCTAATGCTTCCGGAATCAATAAGAAACGAACTGGTAAATTCGAAGCACCAGCTGGCATAAACTCAATAGTCAATGTATCACCACCATAATAGTTCCCCATATAGCGAGAATCTAATACGGTGTTATGACCCAATGCCATTAGTCCATCATCACCACCGATATGATATGTCATACTTTCACTAGGCGCTTTTTGCCAACGACGTTGCGATTTTACAGTGAAAGAACCAGAATAGCCGCCACCTAATGGATTGAAATAAAGACGGAAAGGATCTTCGCCACTTGTAGGAATTTTAACCGTATAGGAAATACCATAGTTTCCTGCATCTTTTACATATGCTTTATTATCGAGCTCGTCCACGCCTTCTACAAAACGGTCTTCTCGATCATTACCCAGTTCTACATAGGCGCCACCTAATGTGGTGTTATATTCTTTTGTTACTGCCATTTCACGCTCAGCACCGGTGAAAGTACCACGCAATCGCACATGATCGATAGGCAAATTATTTACCCAATACGAGGACTCGATGGAGTTCAGATTCATAGGAATCATCATAACCCGTGCAAATACAGGTGCACTTGTTTGTAAATCCACAATGCCTGTAAAAAGAGCATCTTTCGGAATAGGTGAATGTTCCAAATCAGTAAATACTAATTGTCGACTCTTTGGTGGCATTACAAAAGAATATAATGGTTTATCAGATAATGGTTGTTCTAATTCTTTTCTCGACAAATCACGTCCAGCTGCAAAATAATCTGATGTGGCGATGGATTTTAGTTCACGGAACACAGCAATACCATTTGGTTCATTGCCTGTATTCTCTAAGATAATAGCAATTTTATGAGGCTCGGCCATTTCATTTACATGGTAAAAGTAGATGCGCCCTTTCCCATTAATGCTACCAGCACTTAAGACACCGCCTACGGGACCTACATATTCAGGACTATCGGATAATAGCAATGTGTCCTTTTGCGCTTGTAATTCCGCCGGTAATGGGGTAAACGAAAAATATCCTATGGAGTTCAAATCAATATCGCTTGCCGCATGACCTGTTAATGCTCCCATAACTGCTAACATCGTCGCTAGCTTATATGTTTTCTTAAATAACATAATATTAAACCTCTTCCAGCCCCATAGGATCATATGTAAGGGCTAATGCTTCTAACTTTTTCAAACGATGTCCAATACCCGATTTAGATAAGGTACCATTCATCATTTCTTCTAATTCTTTTAAACTTGCTTCTGGATTATTCCAACGCAATCTAGCTACAATTTTTAACTTATCCGGCAATGCATCAATACCTATATGCTCATCTAATATACGGATAGCCTTCACTTGGCGCACCGCTGCATCTACGGTTTTTTGTAAATTTGCAGTCTCACAATTTACCTGTCGATTGATCTGATTGCGAACTGTCTTCATGATGCGTACATTCTCAAATTCCATCAATGCCGATTGAGCTCCCATGACCTGTAAACAATTTGTTACCGCATCGCCTTCTTTAAGATATACCACATATTCTTCTTTACGCTCTGTTAGACCCGCATGAATATGAAATAATTTCAATACATATACAATCTCTCGTGCAAAAGCTTCGTTGCCCGTCATAAACTCAAGATGGTAATCACTTTGTGGTTTATTAACGGATCCACCCCCTAAAAAAGCACCGCGCAAGAAAGCGCGCCGCGCCTCCATTGAGTGTAACCACGTCCGCGGTAATTGCTCTGTAACAGGCCACAGTGCCAAATCTTCTAAGGCTTGACGCCCCTCTTGAGATGGATCCACCGTTAATGTATACATATTCTTTTTCCGCAAATTTAAACCTTGGCGCACCATAACATGAGTCGGCAATTCGTATTGTTTTTTAAGTATGCCTAGCAAACGTCTAGCCACCGCATTATTAGCAGTGGCTAGTCGTATACCGATAGCTCCATTCATACCAAGTAGCAAGGAACCACCCATGCGCAATAAGCAGGATGCTTCGATTTTCATGGCCACATCGGTATCCGTTTCAGGCTCATAGGCACATAATTCATTTTTTACATCTTCTGCAAAAGACATAGGTTTTCCTTTCTAATGATCAGCACGGCGTAAATAATATTCTAATACCCGTGGCTCCATATCTGATTTCATAGCATATATGATATCCATAAGAACCTTACCTAAACGCTCTGGGTCATGAATAGCGGGTTTCTCTTGACTAATGAGTGTTGCCCTAACCGTGCGAATCCCCATATCTTGTAAACGTTTAGAATCGATTGCCACAGGTTCTGAACCAACTGCACTATACTGTTCCACCATTTGAATTGGCAAAGGTCCATCATTGGCGAGAACCGTATCGATGATGCCTACTCCACTATGGTCGATGATAGCTTGTACGTGATCAGCCAATGTGTATCCTGACGTTTCACCTGGTTGTGTCATTACATTGGCAATGTAAATTTTGTTGGCCTTACTAGCACGCACATGGTCCGCGATTTTGTCGGTCAATAAATTAGGAATAATACTCGTATAGAGACTGCCAGGTCCTAATATGATAACATCTGCTTCATCAATGGCGCGCAATGCAGCACCTTCTGGTTTTGGATGTTCAGGACTACTAAATACGCGTTTAATCTTCTTTCCTGCGTGTGGAATATTACTTTCACCATCCACAATTGTGCCGTCAGTGAGCTCAGCGCTGAGTTGAATAAATTCTGTAGACGACGGAATGACACGACCACGGACACGCAATAATTTACTAGCCGCTTCGAGGGCCTCCTCTACATCGCCATCATAAACCTGTGCCAACGCAGTGATAAAAAGATTCCCAAAGCTATGACCAGAGAGCTCATTGTCTCCTTCAAAACGATAGCGGAAAAGATTTTCCATAACCCCTTCTTGTTCTGCAAGGGCTACAAGACAGTTGCGCAAATCGCCAGGTGCAATCATTTTAAAATCTTCTCGCAAGCGACCAGAAGAACCGCCATCATCGGCAACAGTAACGATAGCTGATAAATTAGATGTGTGAGCTTTCAAACCACGCAATAAATTGGATAGGCCCGTACCACCACCAATAACGACGATTTTAGGTCCTTTATCGAGGCGGATATTTTGAAAGATAATATCTGATACCTTGCTAGATGGATCTGGTAAAACAGCACGAATAATGGTTTTAATAACCTTGCTCGTACCAACTAAAATCAAAACAGCCGCTATACCGATAAGTACTGCGCCCACTAAAATCAATACATTGTAATTATAATATCCCGTTAAGGAATAGGAATAGGCAAGAACAATGTCCTCTATATACGATAACCATTGATAGTTAAATAATAGTGAAATGCCTATGATTAATAAGCCTACCCCTAAGCTATAGAGAGCAAGCCAACGTTTTATATTGAGGCCCGGAATTAACCACCGGAACCAACGTTTTCGTAACATATAATCCCCTTTTAATCCCCTAGATCTGCTTGATGTGGATTAAAATCTTCTTCCACATTATTCTTCATCATATCCCGATGCTCTACGGTTACACGATAACCTTTTTCTAATAAATGAGCATACAATGCCTCTGCCATGGCAACAGAACGGTGCATACCACCAGTGCAACCGACCGCTACAATAAATTGTGCTTTGCCTTCCTTCTCATAATTAGGCACAAGGAAATCCATGGTATTAAAGTAGTGTTTTTTAAATTCATCAGTTACGTCAAAGGAGTGAATGTAATCATTTACAACCTGTACACGCCCTGTTTTATGACGATATTCTGGAATATAGAACGGATTTGGCAAGAAACGAACATCCCAAATCATATCCGCATCCAATGGCAAACCGTATTTAAAACCAAAGCTAACAACGGTTATCGACATGCCATGTTTATCCGCCACTTGAGTAAAGCGTTTTTTCAAGTATTCCTTTAAGGATGCGGTTTTCATATCCGTTGTATCGATAATATAATCCGCTTTATGGCGCACAGAATCTAGAATTTGACGTTCTTTTCTTAGACCTGTTGTAATGCGCCCGCTTGGTGCCAGTGGATGACTACGGCGAGATTCTTTATAACGACGAATCAAGGTTTCATCACTAGCATCCATGAATACAATTTCATAATCTACCTTCATCTCGTTCAAAGTCTCTAACGAAGTAGATAAAGCTTCGAAGAATTCACCGCCACGAATATCGACAACGAGAGCCACGCGATTCGTACGATCTCCACCTTGGCGACAAATCTCACTCAGTTTTGGAATTAATACGGGCGGAATATTGTCTACGCAGAGATAGCCCATATCTTCTAATGCCTGTAATACCTGTGTTTTTCCAGCACCAGACATGCCAGTTACGATTAATAAACGAAATGCTTCCATACCTTACTCCATTATAATAAATGTTCTTCAATCCAATGAGCCACGCCATCTTCATTATGGTGTCCACATACTTCATGGGCCACTAATTTTACATGATCTACAGCATTTTCAACAGCTACCGCATAACCAGTCCTAGATAACATAGATATATCATTTTCTGCATTACCAAAGGAAACTATATGCTCCATGCCAATGTCGTATTGATGTGCCAATTGTGCTAAGGCATTACCTTTAGACACATGAGGTGCTATAATTTCTAAAAAATCCTTTTGGCTCCGCACTAATGTAGCCGTATCTCCTACAATGGGCGTCAACGTGTCAATGATAAAATCTATGTTTTCAACAGTATCTATAGCAATTAATTTATTCGGTTCTCGTGAAAGTTCATACAAAGAATCGCCTAAAAATTCGGCTTTAGCCCCTGTTTGACGTTCATATACATCAGATTGCCAGTCCTGATGATGACACAAGAGATGATCATCTACATAAGATTGAATATGCCAACCATATTGACTAGCCAATTTCCAAATACGCTGTACCGTGCCTAGTGGCACCGTCCGTTCAAATAGCTTATGCCCAGATTCTAATTCTTGGATAAGACCTCCAGAAAACAAAATCATCGGTACATTCCCAAGCTGTAATGACATACCTACTGGCTTTGCCGTTTGATACATACGGCCCGTAGCAATAGTAATACGAATGCCTTTATTTTGCAGTCGTTGTAATACATCCTTAGTATACTTTGACACCGTATTGTCACTACGCAACAAGGTTTCATCACAATCGATGGCCACCATTTGAATATGTGAAAAAGAAGGATTCATTAACAGACCTCCTTGTATAATTACTGTATTTATTTATTATACCATTAATAAGGGGTACAAAAAAAGAGACTCCCGAAGGAGTCCCTTTTATATGTGTAACTATCAAATTAGAATTTGTAGTTAAGTTCTGCACGGTAGAAGTCGCCCAATTTTTCTTTATCTTTATCAGCTGTTTTCCAGTCGAAACCATAGTATGCGGACAAACCAACATTTGGTTGTAATGCATAGTCAACGGAAGCCATCCAACCTTTAGCGTTTTGGATGTATTTGTGGTTCCAAGTGGAATCGAATACAGGTGCATTTTCTTTTGCATTGAAGTATTGACCTTTAACAGCCCAAGAACCTTTTTTAGCAATGTTGTAATCGCCATAACCAGCGCCTGCAGTCCAAGCTGTAGAATCTTTAACGCTAGAAGCTTTTACCCATTCGCCACCAACCCAAACTTTGTCGAAGTTAGTGTTAGCATTGAAGCCATAAACGTTTTTATATTTATTAAGATTACCAGATCCACCATTATCAGTAGATACACCTAATTCTTTACCATCGTTGAAACGTGCGTAGAAACCGCCTACATCAGCGTGTTTACCTACTTTACCGTTCAAGCCTAAGTATACTACTTCAGCGTTAGCATCCTTTTCTACAGTTGTAGTTGCTGTAGTTGCACCTGCTGGTGTATGAGAAGCAGTCATAAGATTGCCAGAAGTCAAGTAACCATAAGCAGCTTGGAAACCGATTTTATCATTACCAGCGTTGAATTGAGCGCCGTCAAATTGTGCATCATAAGCTAAACCAGCACCAAATGTTTGACCGAAACGACCTGCTTTAGCGGATACACGTTCACCAAATTTGTGGTTTACATATGCACGGTCCATTGTAACTGCAGAAGATTTGGAAGCATCACCAAATTCATAAGCACCTTTAATACGAGCAACTGCTTCAGTACGATCGTTTACTTTTGCATTGAATTGGATACGAGCACGAGCATCAGTCTTGGAGGATTCATGTTCTTGATCTTCCCATTTAATACGCATATCGCCAGTCACTTTAACGTTACCAACGCGGTCTTCCAAACGAGCTACACGAACGCCCAAGTTGTTCAATTCGTTGGAGAATTCATCAGCCAAACGGTTGATCATAGCTTGTTGTTCAGCGTTAGCGCGGTCTTGGTTAGCCATAGCTTTAGCTACCATTTGAGCCATTTCGTAACGAGTGATATCGTTTTGGCCTTTGAAAGTGCCATCTGGATAACCGTTAACGATACCAGCAGCTGCTAATTGAGAAACTGCTTGGTATGCCCAAGAATCTGGAGTTACATCGGAGAATGGGTTAGCTGCGAATGCAGTAGTTACACCCAAAACTGCTGTTGCTGCAAAGATTGCTGCGAATTGTTTTTTCATAGTTGAATTCCTTCTTTCTGAAAAATTAAGAATAAAATTGTTTCACAAGTTGCGATTTACAATTCATTCTAATTTCAAGATTTAGAATTCTCTTGGGAGTGTCCACGTTTCCTCGCCATAATTCTTCATCGAGATTTCAGTATGTTTTGCTTACCGCCTCTTGTTGCCATGATATTAGCACGAAGAAATTTTGATGTAAACCCTTTTTTCTCATTTATATTCTCATTTAAAAAAATTTATTTTTTAAAATCTTGGAAAAGTTAGATTTTATCTAATTTTTTCAGAACTCAAAAAAATCAAAATTTTATACAAATTTATCTATTTTTTATTATAACGATATCTATTCTCATTAATATTATTAAGTATTACTTATTAAATATATGGCAATTATTTTTATTTATTAATTTAATTTCATATTTGAGTCATTTTATACTCATACTACATATTGCATTTTACGACTTCTACATACAAAAAAGAGCCCTCCAAGGAGGACTCCTTTTATATATACTATTATATGTTATTAAGAGATGGTTTTTATAATAGTGTTATTTGATTATCAATTAGAATTTGTAGTTAAGTTCTGCACGGTAGAAATCGGATAAATCATTACCGCTTTGGTCTTTAGAATTGAAACCATAACCAGCGCTTAAGCCTACATTATCTTGAACAGCGTAATCAACTGTTGCCATGTAACCTTTATAACCATTATTTGTATTAGTTAAGTCATATGCTTGATCCCAAGTGGAGCTTACGATAGGTGCATTAGCTTTTTGGTTGAAGTATTGACCTTTCACATCCCAAGTACCTTTCTTAGCGATGTCATAGTTACCATAACCTACACCAGCTGTCCAAGCTTGAGAATTATCTACGTCAGAAGCTTTCAACCATTCACCACCAACCCATACTTTATCTTTACGGAAGTCTGCATTGAAGCCATATACGTTTTGGTGATCATTTGCTACAGTAGCACCGTTGTGTTCTAAGTTACCACTAGACAATCTGGAATAGAAACCGCCAACGGAGGATTCTTGACCGATTTTGCCTTTAACACCTATATAGGATACAGATGGGTTATCGGACTTAGCATTATCTGCTGCAGCACCTTCCATCATGTAACCATAAGCACCTTGTACTTGGACTTTATCATTACCAACATTCAATTGAGCACCATCGAATGTATCATCGTACATCAAACCGCCACCAATTGTTTGGTTGAAACGACCAGCTTTAGCGGATACATTTTGACCAAATTTGTGATCTACATACGCACGATCGATTGTTGCTGTTGTACCCTTTGAAGCATCACCAAATTCATAGCCACCTTTAACACGTACTACTGCTTCAGTTTTATCATTAACTTTAGCATTGAATTGAACACGAGCACGACCGTCAGTTAAAGATTTACTACCATCTTTGTAAACGCCTTTATCTTCAGAACCTTGGTAACGAATACGAGCATCACCAGTAACTTTTACGTTACCTACACGGTCTTCCAATTTAGAAACGCGTACGCCCAAATTGTTTAATTCGTTGGAGAATTCATCAGCCAAACGATTAATCATTGCTTGTTGTTCTGCATTAGCTTTATCTTGGTTAGCCATTGCTTTAGCTACCATTTGAGCCATTTCGTAACGAGTGATATCGTTTTGGCCTTTGAAAGTACCATCTGGGTAACCATTAACGATGCCATCTGCTGCTAATTGAGATACTGCTTGGTACGCCCAAGAATCAGGAGTTACATCGGAGAATGGGTTAGCTGCGAATGCGCTAGTTACACCTAAAAGTGCTGTTGCTGCAAATACTGCTGCGAATTGTTTTTTCATAATAGATTCCTTCTTTCTGATATAGTCTTTTTGACTAACAAATTAGAAAAAAATATATATTATCAGAAGACTGTACATCTAGTTATGATCTATATAAGAACATCCTGTAGAGTATCCACGTTTCCTCTTCTTCTATTCTTATTTATTACCACAACTTGGTATGTTGTCTTTCTGTGATGCCAATATACATCCAGTCAACAGATTTGTAAAGCATTTTACACAATTAAATATGATGAAATTTCTTTCATGAAATAATTTTACACTAAAAATGCAGTATTTATCTGAATTTATCAAAATTCAATTTTGTAAAATTTCATTTTATTTATGCTAAAAATAACCTATCATAAGGACTTATACCATTTCTATTAATTTACAGCACTAATAATCTATCATGTGTTTATTTATTTTTAATAATAAAACAAGACCTATCATTTCTGATAGATCTTATTTCATAAGCATTAATTAGAATTTAAATAACAAGTCTGCACGATAGTAATCATTTACCTTATGGCCTTCTTGTGTTTTGGCATGGAAGCCATAATATGTTGTAATACCTACATTTTTTTCTGGTGCATAGGACGCACTAAGCTGCCATGCTTTATAGCCTTCATGGCGAGACTTACCATATAAGTCATTACCTTCATATTTTTGTGTTTTGAATACAGGAGCATTCTTTTCTTGATTGTAATAATCAAGAGCTACACGCCAGGAGTTTTTCTTAGTGATTTTGTAGTCGCCCCATTTAACGCCTACATTCCATACATCACTATTGCTAAGGCCTGTTGCAGTCACCCATTCAGCATTAGTTGCGAATTTGCCACTATTGTATTGTGCATTAAATCCATATACATTGTTAAAATCATTAATAGTTTTGCCATTACCCATTTTAACGTTAGTAGTACCTACATGAGCAAACATACCACCTACATTTAAGTGTTTATTTACTGGTGCACTAAGGTTAATAAGCGCCATTTCAGTATTATTATCTTTAGAGGCCTTACTAAATCGACCTAGTGTTGGGTAACCATAAGCGGCATTTACTTTTACTTTTCCAACTTGTGTTGTATACCCAATACCATCAAAGTTACTAGAATAAATTAAACCATCACCAAAGCTTTGTGTATAGCGACCAATATCTACCATATGATTCTTGCCAAATTTGTGCTCCACATAAGCTAGATCAAAAGACATAGTATAATCTTTTGCTGCATCACCAAGTTCAATAGATCCTGTAGTTAATCGCGCTTTAACAGATGTATTCTTATTAACTTTAGCATCCATATTCAAACGTACACGAGCTGCAAACTTACCTTCTGAATCTACATTATCAATGCCTTCTTTTTCAACATAATTAATACGAGCATCCCCAGAAAACTTAACATTCCCTACACGGTCCTCTAAGGCAGCTACGCGTACACCTAAATTAGACAATTCATTAGAGAATTCATCAGCTAAGCGATTAATCATCGCTTGTTGCTCTGCATTAGCACGATCTTGGTTTGCCATCGCTTTAGCAACCATTTGAGCCATTTCAAAACGGGTAATATCCTTTTGACCCTTAAACGTACCATCTGGATATCCATTAATTATGCCTGCACTAGCTAATTGTGATACAGATTGATAGGCCCAACTATCAGGTGTTACGTCAGAAAACGGATTAACTGCAAAAGCAGTTGTTACACCTATAAGAGATAATGTTGTAACCACTAAAGAAAGATGTTGCTTATTCATCATATAAACCTCACTATAAAAAATTCACATAATACATGTATGATATCAATTTTCAGTATCATTGTAAATGATATTGATTATATAAATCATTCATTGTCATATAAACAAAAGAGATAGATTTTAAACAACATAATCGTTTATAACAAATAAAAAAGAACGCACATCACTTATAAGTAATATACGTTCTCATATTAAGCATTATACTATTTAAATTTTAGTAAGCCAAAATCAAAATCTCATGTAAATTCATTAATTATAGAGCATATTCCACAAAGCCTAGCACATGGTCGATTGGTACAGGTCCAATAAATCGACTATCGCTAGAATGATTACGATTATCTCCCATTACAAATACATGACCCTCAGGTACCACAACTGGTGTGGAGCGACTATAATTCATTGTAGGCTCTTTCGTATATGGTTCTTGAAGTTCTTGCCCATTACGCCATACATGGCCATCTTTAAATTCCAACGTATCGCCAGGTCTACCAATCACTCGTTTCACCCATACATCATTTGTTTGAGCAGATTTGTCAATTACACTCACATAATTCATCAAAGGCTCTTTCACATCATCTATCCATGTGCGTTCACGATTCACACGACTATCGATAATGACAATTTGACCATAATCAGGTATATCACGCATAATGTGTTGCCATTTTGTAACGATTAAATATTGACCATTATGTAATGTATCCTCCATAGATTCACCGGATACACGCGTTGGTTGTACAATAAAAATATGAATTACCATGGCAATAACTAGTGCCAATACAATTGCATAGATCCAATCCAATAGTTCTTTTACAAATTTATTATTCATTAGAGCCCCCTTAATGCCCACCTTTAGTAAAACGTCCACCAAATACATCGTGCACATCTTGAATGGTTATAAATGCTGATGGATCAACTTCATATACGGCATCCTTCAACCGCGTAATCTCTAATCTTGTTACGACTGAGTACAATGCATGTTTAGGTGTTTTTAAATAACCACCTTCGCCATATAATATAGTAACCCCTCGATTTAGGTTCGCATTTAGCGTATCCGCAATTTTCTCTGAATTCTCTGCATCGGTAATAATCATAACACCTTTTGATTCCTCAAGCCCTGTAATGGTAATATCAATCACTTTATAAGCAATAAAATACGCCACCAAGGAATACATGGCACTATCCCAACTATATACAAATCCGGCAGCACCTAGAATAACTAAGTTCATAGCCATTACGATTTCACCAACAGAGAATGTAGTTCGTTTATCAAAAATAATAGCTACAATTTCTGATCCATCTAGACAGCCCCCATTACGTATAATAAGACCTACCCCAATACCGAGTATGATACCGCCGAAAACAGCACCTAAAAAAGGATTAGTTGTAATAGGTGTAAATTCGTGTGCAAAGGATGAAAATATGGCCATCCACACAATGGAGAACAGTGTTGATATGGTAAATATTTTACCATTAATACGATATCCTATATATAAAAATGGGATATTGATTAGGACCACAAATATACTGAATGATATACCAGAAAGCTCTGCTGCCATCAAGGATATACCGACAACACCACCATCAATGATATTATTCGGCACTAAAAATAGATCTAGTCCCACCGTATAAATCAGCGCCCCTATAATCATCCAAATACATCGCAGCAGTAGACTGGACCAATGTATCTTTTTTATTACACTACTCATGTGTATCTCCTTCATTATATAATTTCCTAATTGCCGCTAAACGTTTAGCTTCCAAATCATCTTCTACTTTACAATCTTGAAGTTTATTATGATTGTCTTCCTTCAATTGTTTAGTATATCGCATCCCAATGATATAAGCTGTTAAATCATCTACTGGTTCAGGTGGAAATTGCATACCTTTTGGAACAAATCTTCTCCAACCTGTAGGCGGATTATATTGCCAATACAATTTTCGTGCCTCTTCAGTACTATGTGATTCATCAATCAAACTTGTCGTAATTTTATGGTTGCGCCCAATTTGTTGTATAGATGGATACAAATGCTTATGATTAGTACCATTGCCACATACGATATGATGTATACCAAGATAAGTACTTAGTATACTTTCAAAAAAACTATTAAATGTCTTAGTTTCAACGATGGTGCGATATATTAACTCACCTGCTTGTGAAAGAATAGCAACGCCGGTCTTTTCATTCCCTGGATCGATAGCAGCTATATACAATATATTATTCATACTATTTTCCTCATTCCTCAATACAATAGTTATATTTTATCACAAAATAAAAGACCTATGTATTAAATCTTAATACATAGGCCATTTATATAGAAACTAATTTTGAAACTAATTTTGTTTTATAAGTTTACCCGTATCAGTCATCTGTGTAATACGCAATTTAATGTGTACAGGACCAGAGGAATAGGTATCACCATCGGCATATGCCTCTACATACACCTTGCCATGTAACATGCTAATGCGACGTATCGCTGAAAACAATTCATCTCCAGGTATTGTACCAATATCCCCAGACAACGAGTCTGGTATAACCCCTTTAGACTTAGCCGCTTCATTTACTTGTTTTAAGAAACGAAGCATATTGACTTGAGCATTACTACCGCCATCAATAACAGATGTAGAAATCACATCACCTGATTTGTAAATAAATTGTTGTGGGTATACTTGAATTGTGGCAACTGCTGGTTCACCAGCAATAATATTACCGGCCGCCACCACTTGGATAACCATCGGTGTTTTGGATTCTTCAATCTTAGAAATAGCGACCTCTATGTTTTGACGGTCTACGTACACAACGGATTCACCATGATCTTCAACGCCTAAACGATGAAGTACAAGCTTATTGGTATCTTCCACAATACTATTAACAGCATCACGAGCTTCATTATGAGATAAACCATTGCGCACTACAGCTTGCGCTAATAGTTGGTCAACTTGGAATAAAATCGTACCTTCTCTAAGATGAATAATGCCCGTTTTTAACTCTTCTTGTGTTTTCTGTAAATCAGCAATATGTTTTTCCATACTGGCTCGAGTAGCTTCCAAGGCAGCTAATTTTTTAGATGCCTCATCATAGGATGCTTGTAATGCAGATAATTCTGCCTCTGTAGCAACCTTTGCAGCCTGTGCATCAGCCAACTCTTGACGACTTTGATCGACCTCTTTACGGATTGTTTCAATTTCTGCCATGCGGTCTGCTAACTCTTTTTTATTCGCTTCTAACAAGGCCTTTCCTTGTTCTAATTCGGCGTTTTTAGCAGCAACCTCTGCAGTGAGCTGGTTCATATCAGCCCGTAATTGATCCATGCCAAAAAGCGCAGTACGTACGCTTTGCGATGTAATGGTAAGAACGCCAACCGTTGCAGCTGCAACGAGTAGACCCGTCACAATTGTTACGATAATCGATGTATGCTTAGGACGCAATCCAAAGAGGGACATTCTTCGCTTACCGACCTTTGTTCCTAGTTTATCACCCATATAGGCAATAAGCCCGCCCATGATAGCTATAATAACAAGAATCTTTAACCCTACAAGCATGGCGTCCCTCCTTTCAAAATGAATTGTAATCTAACATACTATCTATTAGCGCGAAACACGCCAATTTAAATATAATCCTGCAATAATCCCTAGCGTATCAGGAATCATAGCGGCCATCCATGTTGGTAATGCACCACCCTTACCAAGAGCACCAGCAAAGGTCATTACACCATAGTAAATAAAGATGATTAAAATACTGATACCAAATCCGATAGATGAACTAGACCGTTGTTTTTGCAATCCCAATGGTGCACCTACAAGAGCAAATACAAAGCTTGCCAATGGAATTGTAAAGCGTTGATACATTTCCATTTCTAATTTATTAGAATTTGTGTATGCAGCTTTATACGCTTTAATTTGATGACGTAATTCCTTAATCGTTAATTCTTCTGGTTTACGTTGATCTTGTTGTACTTCATTTGGTGAAGATTTAATTGGCAATACCTGTTCTTTAAAACGCATTGTCCGTTCTACGCCTTCGCCAGCAGATACGTCATAAATGATACCGTTATGCATCACCCATACTTGGCCATTCCACTCAGCATTTTCAGCATTTTCTACTTGTTGTAACTCACCCTTATCGTTGAATTGTTGCACCGTAATCATGCTTAATTTTTTACTTTCACTATCATAATGTTTGGCATACATCAGAGTACTAAGATTATCACCATTCATAGATTTTAATACGATATGATTTTGGGTTTGTGGCGACGCATTCTTCATAATCTCTTCGCGCACAATGGTCTGATACATATTGTTCGTACGTGGTACAACAAATTCGTTAAAAGCTACAGCACCAACAGAAATAAGCAACGCTAAAATATATACAGGCATTGCAAGTCGCAAGAAACTAAGGCCACCAGCCCTCATAACTACGATTTCACTAGTACTACTTAGTCTGCTGAAAGCCATTAAAGAGCCAAGCAATACAGACATAGGGAATGTCAATAAAATAATGCTCGGCATAGCCAAGAAAAAGGCTTTCATGACGAGTAGTAACGGAGCACCATACTCTGTTATATATTGAGCAATGCGGAATAACGTACCTGTACCAATGAAAATACTGGTAAAAGCAAATACCCCAAATAGGAATGGACCTACAAAGGCTTTTAAAATATATTTATCTAATAAGCGCATGGTCCCTCCTATAATTTAAAATTGTTACCTAAATAATGTTCACGAGCAATTGGATTGTTGGCAATTTCATCCGGTGTACCCTCTAATAAGATTTTACCTGTGCTTAGAATATATGCCTTATCAACAATCCCTAATGTCTCTCGCACATTATGGTCTGTAATAAGAATACCGATTCCTCTATTTTTGACTTGCAAAATGATTTGTTGAATATCGGCTACTGCAATTGGGTCTACACCAGCAAATGGTTCATCCAATAAGATAAAATTTGGTTCTAATGCCAAACAACGAGCAATCTCTACACGTCGCCGTTCACCACCGGATAATTGCATCCCCTTGCGTTCTCGAACATGACCAATATTAAATTCTTCGATGAGAGAGTTTACAATTTGATTGATTTCATCACGATTTTTATTTGTTGTCTCCAACATAGCACGAATATTTTCCTCAACAGTCATAGACCTAAAAATCGATGCCTCTTGTGGTAAATAGCCAATGCCTTCTGCTGCCCGCTTATACATCGGTAACATCGTAATATCCTTACCATCAACTGTAATAATACCTGTCGTCGGTTTTTCAATGCCTACAATCATGTAGAATGATGTAGTCTTCCCTGCCCCATTAGGCCCTAATAGTCCTACTACTTGACCCTTCTCAACATGAAGACTTACACCATCTACTACATTCCGACCATTAAATGTTTTGACTAGGTTCTTAGTTTCTATATACATACATTAATCCTTACTAGTTCGGTGTGATAACTAATGTACTACGTCCGCCTAATGTTTCCGCAGAGTTATCCTTCAAGTACAATTTTAACTCAGGAGCATTCAACACATTACCATTTTGTACAGCATGAGCTGAACCAGTAAGCAATACAACCCCATCATTTTGATTAGGTGTTTGTGTATACGTAGCACGATCAGCTGAACCGGATACATTTTTTTCTGGATTATTAAAGGTTACGTCCCCTTGCGCAACGGCACGAATTTCTTTCAACCAACCTTCCACTTGATTACCAGTCAAGGTAGTCCCTTCAGCTACTAATTTAGCACTGCCCACAACCTTACCATATTCAGTATCAGAGTTGTACTCAACAGAGTCACCAAAGATTTGGCGATCATCGCGTTGTAAATGAACATCACCTTCAGCACTAAATTGGTTGTCATTTATGCTATGTACAGATTGTGCAGACATGGACATATTATCACCAATCATAGAAACACCGCCTTCTAAAGATGCTTCTCGAGTTTTAGTGTTGTACCAACCATTCGCACCAGTCATTGTCTTATCTTGTTGTGTAATAACTACGTTGCCAGATGCTTCTGCACGACCAGTATTACCATCGTAGGATAATGTATCAGCACTAATTGTCAATGGACCTTCATTAGCAGCCCAAGCTGTAACTGATAACATCATCATTGCTGAGATTACAGCTAACCCCATATATTTTTTCTTATTCATCGCAATTCCTCAACTTTACTTTTTCGTCAATTTAGCATGACCAATCGCTTTGATTTGTTTCAAAGACATATTACCTTCTAACTTGTCACCAGTTAGCGTAATATCTTTTGAATCATAAGTGAAAGACGTTTTTGATGTTAACATCTTAGTTTTATTGTCAAAATGTAATGCATCAGTTTTAAAGTTAGCGCCTTCTGTATTGGTAGCAGTCACACCGCCATCAATATCAAGAGAACTGTGATCACCAGACAACACAGCATGTGGAGCCGTAATCGTAGTCGTCACATCATCTTGATAGAAAAGTCCCTTTAAATTAGTGAGTACAATGGATTTAGAACGTGGGTCATACTCAATTTTTTCTGCTGATAAGGCCCACACTAATTTACCATCCTTCTCCTCCTGTAATTCGGCACCTTGGAAGTTCACCAACTGTCCAGTGCCCGCCCCTTTAGAGGAAGAGTCTCCAGAATCATGTAAAATAAACGCGATTAGACCGGCTAGAGCAATGACGACAGCCACGACAATAGCGATTAATTTTTTATTGTTTTTCATGTGCTCTCTCCCGAACCTCTAGCTTCTTATCATAATCAACGATTTCGCTCATCTTGGTCATCCACCGATGTTGAAACCAAATCCACTCATCGGGATGCTCACGAATAAAGTCTTCTGTTACGCGTACACACTCTTCTGTAAGAGTATACATATCTACATCATCATCACCACTATGTTTGTAATGCAATGGTGGCAAAATATGAATAATATGTCCGCCTTCAGGTTTTCTAGATGCAAAAATAGGTACTACTGGAGAATCAAATTTTTTAGCAAATGTAGCCGGTCCTACTACGGCAGAAGATGGCTGACCTAAAAACGGTACCGGCAACCCATTAATATATCCATCTTGATCGGCCAAGAAGCCCAGTAATTTCTTCTTTTTCAATGCTTTTGCAGCAGAAACTATTTCGTTTCCACCACTGGCAAAGACATCGAGGCCCACCATTTCACGATATTCATTCATAAAGCGTGTAAATTGTGCATTAGGTTGTTTCTTAACAATAGTCGTAGATGGATAGCCATGCGCAGCCAAAGCTGCCCCCATCCATTCCCAGTTTCCTACATGTCCGGTAAGAACAATAACACCTTTATCTTCTTTAATAGCATTATCCAAATGCTCTACACCGCGCATTTCAATATGCTCATTAATAAATTTCTTAGTCAGGTTTGGCATATATAGAATTTCCATAACACTGCGGCCTAGGTTTTTAAATAACTTTTCAATTAAAGCCTCGGCCTGTTCATCATTCATATTCATGCCAATTTTTATATTTTTAATGCCTCTTAGTTTTTGCTTTTTAGCAATAACCCCATACAGGGGGCCTAAGCTGGCACCTATGAGCAAAATGAGCTTATACGGCAGTCGACATACAAGCCAACTAATACCCTTCACGACATGATATTGCCATTCATTATTCATTCTGCTCACCTCCTTTATTGACCATGGTTATGAGCCTCCAAAGCATAGTCTTTTACGACTGAATTCCACATGTTTTGAGCTTTTAAAATATATTCAACAGCATCTCGCACGGCACCAGATCCACCATTATGATTTGATACAAATTGAGCTAATTCTTTAACCTCAATAGCCGCATCTTGCGGAGCCATCGGCAAGCCTACAAGAGATAAAGCCCCTAGGTCATTTAAGTCATCACCCATATAAGCAATATGCTCTAATTCAATATGATGGCTTTCACAAAGAGAACGTAAAGCCTCTGTTTTATTAGCATGACCCATCAGCAAAGCATCAAATTTTAATTCCTTAGCACGCCGTTCCACCATAGGCGATGTACGAGCTGTTATAATGCCTAAAGAAATCCCTGCTTTATGAGCAGCGGCTAAGCCTAATCCGTCTCTTGCGGAGAAGGCCTTTATTTCTTCACCACCCGATGTATAGATTAATTTTCCATCTGTTAATACACCATCAACATCGAGGATAATCCACTTAATATTCATTACACGATGCCTCGACGAAGTAAGTCTGTAATGTGAACAATTCCCATTGCATGGCCTTCTTCATCTACTACGGGTAATACCGTAATAGGACGAGGTTGATTTTTTTCCATTACATGAAGTGCTTCAGCAGCCAACTTATCCTTTGTAATAGTACGTGGCATATTAGTCATCATATCTTCAACTGGCCACTCTAAGAAATTGCTGCCAGAATCAAGACCACGACGCACATCACCATCAGTTACAAGACCGATTAAGTGACCCTCTTCATCAATAACGCTAGTGGCACCAAGCCCTTTTTCCGTCATTACAAACAAAGCATCTCGAACGGTTGCCCCTTTGTGTACAACTGGATTATCTTCACCACCATGCATAATATTTTCAACAGTCAACAATAAGCGTCTTCCCAATGAGCCACCTGGATGGAAAACAGCGAAGTTTTCCGGCGTAAAATGATGACGTTCTAATAAACATACCGCCAAAGCATCACCCAAGGCCAATGCTACTGTTGTGCTTGTAGTCGGAGCTAATCCTAACGGACATGCTTCGCGTTCAACTTGTGCCAATAATACAACGTCGGAATTTTTGGCCAATGTAGATTCTGGCTTGCCTACAACGCAAATCAATTTAGCACCTATGCGGCGCAATGAAGGCAAAATACTAATAATTTCACCTGTTTCCCCACTATTAGAAAAGGCAAGTACCACATCATCTTCAGTAATCATACCTAGATCGCCATGAACACCTTCCCCTGGGTGCATAAATAATGCTGGTGTACCTGTACTCGCCAATGTAGCAGCAATCTTACGACCAATATGTCCAGATTTACCCATGCCGGTACATACAACACGGCCTTTGCATGCAAGAATCATGTTAACAGCATTTACAAAACTTTGATCTAATGTTGTTATTAACTGTTCTATCGCTTGTGCTTCCTCATGAAGCACTTGAGCGGCCTGTTTTAAAATATCCAATACTATCGCCCCTTATCGTTTAACGATTTTATCAATAGCTACTAAGTCTTTTAATAAGTCTTCGAATTGATTTAAATACACCATGTTTGGACCATCAGAAAGCGCTTCTTCTGGATTATCGTGTACTTCAAAGAATAAACCATCTACACCACTAGCAACAGCGGCACGTGCTAAATTTGGTACGAATTCTCGATTCCCACTGGATTTTGTACCAGCCCCACCTGGTAACTGCACACTATGTGTAGCGTCAAAAATTACTGGATAATCAAAGGAACGCATAATAGGGAATGATCTCATATCTACAACGAGGTTATTATAGCCAAAGCTAAAACCGCGTTCTGTAAGCATGAGATTTTCATTGCCCGATTCTTTCATTTTATTAAGAACATTCTCCATATCTTTTGGAGCCATGAATTGACCTTTTTTTACATTTACGCATTTGCCCGTTTTAGCAGCACCATACACTAGGTCGGTTTGACGACATAAGAATGCTGGAATTTGAAGAATATCCAACACTTCTGCGGCAGGTTCAATTTGTTCAATAGAATGAATGTCGCTAACAACCGGTACATTCAGTTCTTTTTTGATGGACGCCAAAATTTTTAGTCCTTCTTCTAATCCTGGTCCACGGAAAGAATTGAAGCTAGAGCGATTAGCTTTGTCAAAAGAAGCCTTAAATACATAAGGGATGCCTAGGCGTTCACAAATTGCTTTAGCCTCTTTGCCAATTGCCAATGTACGGTCATAATCTTCAATTACGCATGGGCCGGCTAATACAAACAGCCCTTTACCGCCACCAATTGTCATATTACCAACGTTTACTGTTTTCATTTATTTCTCCTCTTGCTCGAATATTTCATTTACACGAGCTAAGTCTTCTGGTGTATCAACACCAACAAATCGTTTATCTGTAGTAATGACGCGAATGGAAAATCCATTTTCCAACGCTCTCAATTGCTCTAACGACTCTGTTTGCTCTGCCGCAGTAGGCTCCATCTTTGCATAGTCTAATAAAAATTGACGACGATATGCATAAATACCAATATGCTTTAAAGGAGCATTAACAAAATCATGACGTGGATAGGGAATTAAGGAGCGAGAAAAATACATCGCATCATTTCGTTTATTAAGTATAACCTTCACCGCAGAAGGTTCATCATACTCTTTTTCTAATAAAGGGGTTGCTACTGTAGCCATTTGTAGATGTTCATCTTCTTCAAAAAGGTCTCCTAACTGATCGATTAAATGCGCATCAATCATAGGTTCATCGCCTTGTACATTGATGATAACATCTAGGTCAGTATATTGTTGCGCTACTTCAGCTAATCGGTCGGTGCCTGTAGGGTGATTTGCATCAGTCATAACAACCGTACCACCAAAAGATGTAACCGCATCATATACGCGTTGATCATCAGTAGCCACAATAACTACTTGTGGTCTCTTTGCCTTTGTAACACGTTCATAAACACGTTGAATCATAGGTTTACCCGCAATATCTGCCAATGGTTTTCCTGGCAATCTCGTAGAACCAAATCGAGCTGGAATCACACAACCAATATTCACAATAAAACCCCATTTCTTTTATTTGCGTATCTTATTATTATACACTAAATCTCTAAATTTTCTATGAATTCTTGTTTTCCAGAGATGAACTCAATACCTATGGACAGCACTAGAATAGGCATTTTCAAGTCTTCAATTGTATGCAACTGACTTAATTTAACAGCATCTTTTTCAGTGATCATAATCGCCTTAGCTTGATGAGCGAAAGCTTGCTTCCAGATTTCTACTACATCATCATCCGAAAACTCATGATGATCGCCAAAGCTCATTGTATGTACTACGTCGTAACCACAGCCTTCTAGCGTCTTTGTAAAGGATCTAGGATTACCGATACCACTTACAGCCATAATAGGTAAATCCTTATCAGTACCAATAGGATTTCCTTCATCACCATTAGCCCATGCGTCAAGTGTATAAACTGCACGTGGTTTATGAATGGTCTCATACACAGGTTTTTGTGGCACCATCCGAGCCAGTCGTTTTCTAAGTGCAGCGACTAATCCTGGATCAACTTGATCTACTTTTGTAAGCACAATAATATCAGCTCTTGCAAGGCCCTCCATCGGCTCACGTAATAATCCTCTTGGCAATACATGTTCATAGCCAAAAGGATTCGATGCATCGATTAATACGATATCCTTATCTCGATGCAATGCACGATGTTGAAAGCCATCATCCATTACAAGATAATCAGCACCTAATTCTTCAATTGCTATACGTGCTGATTCTATACGATTGCGACCAATAATTACACTAGATTTTGGTAACACCTTTGCTAATAGCCAAGCTTCATCCCCACTTTCCTCTGGCTCTACTAAAATAGATCCATGCTTAGAAATAATAGAATTTTGACTATTATCTTTAGCTCTATAACCACGGCTCAATACAGTTGGATGAAAGCCTTTCTGTCCTAAAATATCACAGATAAGTCTAACCATTGGAGTTTTACCAGTCCCACCAGCTGTTATATTACCAACACTAATTACAGGTACCGATACTTTTACAACACCTTTGTTCGCATCAAACTTTGCGTTACGCATAGTAACAGCTTTTTTATACCCCTTACTAAGAAGTGATAACCCGGCTCGAGCTACATCGCCTAAGATAGATTGATCTTCACCACTTACAATGCTCTTAAAAACATCTTCACCATTCATAGTAGGCACCTCCTTCCGTGTCGATTATGCTAACTGTTCCTATGGAATAATATGATGTGATTCAAATAATTGGCGTAATTCTCGCGTATTACGACGCGTTGCACCACGGTTTTCACTGATAATATCTAAACAATTCTGCCCCATTTCTGCCGCTAATTCAGGGTGTTTACAGAGATGTAAAATCATAGTAGTTAAATCTTTTTGATTTTTAACTTGCTCACATGCATGTCTAGAATGTAAAAGATTAAAAATTTCCTTAAAATTAAACATATGTGGGCCAACAATAATAGGTTTCCCATGAGCAGCTGGTTCTAAAATATTATGACCTCCTGTTTTAACAAGAGAACCGCCTACGAAAATGATATCGCCTAAGCTGTATAAACGACCAAGTTCACCTATCGTATCAAGTACTACCACAGGAATTTCCTTATGAACAGGCTCGGTCATATCGCTGCGACAAATCGCTTCCAAACCATAGCGTTTTGCTAAGGCCTGTACATCATGGCCTCTATAAATCTCACGAGGTGCAATAAGTAATCTTGCATTAGGGTACTCTACTAAAACCTGTTTAAAAGATTCAAATACGGCTTCATCTTCACCCTTATGTGTACTGCCTGCAACGATAATAGGATGATTGTGACCAAATCCAAACTCATCTAACAAGGCTTGCTTTTCTTCTTCAGATACTGTCGCATAGGTTTGATCATACTTCATATTGCCCGTAACAGTAACTTCATCAGGGTTAGCACCAAGCTGTGTAATATATTCTGCATCAAAATTCGATTGCATGCAGAATCGTTCGATGGAGCTCAACATTTCCCGAGTGAAAGCACTAATGTAGCGATAGCGTTTCATACTGCGATCGGAAATACGACCATTGACCATCATAACTGGAATCTTTTCAGACTCTGCAATACGCAAAAAATTTGGCCATATTTCTGTCTCTACTAATAAAATAGCAATCGGTTTAATGATATGCAAAATTTTACGTGTTAAGTACGGTAAATCTAAGGGAAAGAAAATTATGCCTTCAGCTTCCGGTATAATTCGGTGTGCCATTGCATGACCTGTAGCCGTAACGACAGATACAACGACTACCGCTTCTGGAAACTCTCGTTTAATCTCTTTTACAAGGGGACTCGTTGCAACAATCTCCCCAACTGATGCGGCATGAATCCATATCGCACGACGTCCTTCTATTTTTTTTAATAGTATGGCAGGCATATATCCTGCACTTTGTTTTATACGCTCATAAAAACCATCTTCAAAAGCAAGACGATATAGGATAACCGGAATTAGGCCAATCCAATAAAATATGAGCAATACATTATATATCCAGTACATGTTTATCCTTTATTAGAGAACTGAACGGAATAAAGATGGTTATATAAACCATTTTCCAATGCTAATAGTTCTTGGTGAGTTCCCTTCTCTACCAACTTACCTTGATTTAATACAACGATTTGATGTGCATTTTGTACGGTGCTCAAACGATGGGCAATAACAAAGGCTGTACGGCCTTCCATCAAGCGGTCTAACGCTTCTTGTACGAGTTTTTCACTTTCTGTATCAAGAGCAGACGTAGCTTCATCGAGAATTAAAATCTTAGGATTCTTCAAGATAGCACGTGCAATTGCAACGCGTTGACGTTGGCCACCTGATAATGAACTACCTCGTTCACCTACAATAGTATCAAGACCATCAGGCATCTTATCCACAAACTCTAATACATTCGCCGCCTTAGCTGCTTCGTAAATTTCTTCATCACTCGCATCTAAGCGACCATATAAAATATTTTCTTTAATGGATGCATTAAATAAAACTGTTTCTTGTGGTACTAACCCAATTTGGTTACGCAAAGATTTGAAGGTTACGTCTTTAATATCTGTACCATCAATTGTTATAGATCCACTCGTCACATCATAGAAACGCGGCAATAGATTTGCTAATGTCGTCTTTCCTGCACCAGATGGACCTACTAACGCTACGCTTTCACCAGCCTTAACAGACAAGTTAAAATCACATAATGCTATTTTTTCACCATCGTAGGAGAAACTAACATGATTAAAATCTACATCACCTTTGATATCAGGCAATTCTATAGCATTTTCTTTTTCTACTACATCTGCTTTTGTATCTAAGATGTCAAATACACGGTCAGCTGCAGCCAACGCTTTTTGGATATTACCATAGACTTGGCTCAAACGCTTAACAGGATTCGATAAATTGATAGCATAAATCAAAAATGCAATTAAGGAACCAGCTGTAATCGTTCCTGTAACTACGGAATAACCACCATACCATAGGATAACAGCTACCGCAATTGCTGCAGAGAACTCAACCATAGGACTTAGTAAGCTAGTCAATTTAGTGGCTTTAATAACGGCATTAAAGTTATTTTGATTTTCTACTTCAAAGCGTTTAACTTCAAATCCTTCACGGGCAAAAGATTTTACGATGCGAATAGCGGAAATCACCTCTTGTAAAAGAGCTGTAATATCTGCAATACGACCTTGTACATCATGGCCAGCTAAACGTAACTTTTTGCCAAATACATTTATGATAATCAGCACCATTGGCACCGTTATAAATGTAACAAGAGTTAACTTCCAATCGATGAGTAACATGGAAACTAAAGAACCAATTAAGGTAACGGACTCTGTAATCAAAGATATAAGATTATCTACTACCGCTGATTGAAGAGCAGATACGTCATTTGTCAGATTACTCATGATGACGCCAGTTTTACGGCGGTCAAAATAGGATAATGACAATCGTTGTAGATGCTTAAAAATTGCTTCCCGTACATCGATGATAACTCGTTGACCGATATAGGACATATTGTAAGTTTGCCCATATGTGGCAAAACCACGAATTAAAAATATTAAAATGATGGCCCCAACGATGAGATTAAGCATAAACATATTTTTATCTTGTAATACTTGGTCTACCACATTTTTAATAAGCCATGGTACTACTAAATATGCTGCAGCTGCTACAATCATACAAAATACAGCAAATATCATTCGTTTATAATAGGGTCTCACAAAATACAATAAACGTGAGTAACTATTCATTAGTTTTCTCCTTACCTAGGTCATAAATCAATTGAGCCACGCGATTAACAGCACCTGGCTCACCTAGTTTTTCTTTGACGCTGCGCAATTCGGAGCGCATATGTTGATTAACTTGCAAATCATCTAGCAGAGGTAAAACGGTATTCACTATAGCATCTACAGAAACATCATCTTGCAATAATTCAGGAATTACTTCCTTGCCAGCCACAATATTAGGCAAACCTACATGCGTAAGATTTACGACCATCTTACCGATTCCATACGTAATAGGCGATACCTTATATAATAACACCGTAGGCAACTCCATCATCGCCGTTTCCAATGTAGCAGTTCCCGATGCCGCTAAACATACATCACAAATCTGCATTAAATCATAGGTGTGGTCCTCTGTAATCGTTACAGGAACCTTGCGTTCATTGATGAAAGATTCTAATTCACTGCGGTCAATCGTATGAGCACGCGGCAAAAAGAACTGTACATCCTCATGAGATTGTAATAAACGTTCCCCACCCGCAAGCATTACATCCAAAAGCGATAATACCTCTTGTTTTCGGCTTCCTGGCATCAATAAAACACGTTTTGCGTCCCGTCGAGCGCCAAAATATTCCATCGCTTCATCCGTAGTCATAGAAGGATGTACAATATCAACTAGTGGGTGCCCTACAAATTCTACGTCGCAATTATACTTACGATATGCTTCCGCCTCAAACGGAAAAATCGAAGCCACCTTTGTAACAAATTTCTTAATCGTCTTACCACGGCTACTATGCCAAGCCCAAATAGTAGGTGCAATATAGTACAGTACCGGAATGCCTAACTGATGTGCTACTTCAGCTAATTTCATATTAAAACCAGGATAGTCAATACATACTAATACATCTGGTCTCTCTTTCATCATGATACCTTTTAAATAAGTTCGTAATTTAAAAAACTTAGGCAATGATTTTATGATTTCTACGATACCAATAACGCCGAGATTTTTAATATCATATACGATACGAACGCCTGCTTGTTCCATCAAGATGCCACCCATACCGAACATTTCTATATTGGAATCTATTTGTGAAAGCGCTTTGGCCACGCTAGCGCCATGTGTATCTCCAGACGCTTCGCCAGCAGAAAACATAATTTTCATCATAATTCCTTTCTATCATCTACAAATGCTTGATCTATAGCACAAATAATAATATTATGGCGATTAGCCATGTCAAGTACTTCTTCTTGTTGTACAAATATCGTCTTTTCAGCCTCTACAGCTAAGACGTTACACCCACTATCAATCATGGACATCAATGTCTTAACACCTACAGCAGGTACATCAAAGCGAACATCTTGATTTGGCTTTTCAGTCTTAACAACTACAGCCTCACCTCTACCGAGTTCGCCGCCACGCAATATACACTTATCAGTTCCTTCAATAGCTTCAATCGCCATTGCCGCTTTATGCTTTACTACTACAGTTTGGCCAATATCAAGCTTACCCATCTGTTTGGCCAATTCAAACCCAAAGCATATATCTTGCCATTGTTCGTCTGTAGGTTGTCGTTTAGTCAACACCCCTACCTTAGGCATAAAAGGCTTTAAGTATACGGTTTGGTCTAAAACGGAAAACCCTTCTCGTTCAATTTCATCTACAATGGCAAGCATGATGGTATCATCTTTACGATTTTTTAAACGCTTTAATACACCAAGAGTTTTTAAATCGGGAAAAGATAACCCTTTATATAAGATTTCCTTTGTTACCTTGCCCAGCATTGTTAGCTCCGTAACGCCTTCTTTTTTTAGGGTTTTAAAAATTTTACCTAACTTAGCCACACTAATGTTGTAAAAAGCATCCGCTTCTTTCTCTAAAATAGGATCCGTATCTGGTACAACACCGATAACTACAACTTGATGCCCCAACATATGAGCAGCACGCATGAACTCAACAGGTAAAACGCCAATACCTGCAATTAAACCTACCTTGGCCACGACTATACCTCCTATGTGAAGCCGAAAACGGTCCACAATACTTCGCTAAATTCTGTAGTATGAGTGTAAACTTCAAGACATACTCATATACATTATATTGTACTATAAATCACGTGTTTTTACTACATTATCAACGTTTTTCCATCCATAAAAATGCAGTATTTACCTAGACTTTCACTACAAAAGGGAACCTCTAAAAAGAATATAAAATAATAGCAAAAAAACTCTACATTATATAAACATAATGTAGAGTTTCTCATTAATCACGACGGGTACGCATAATGCCACGATCAGCATTACGTAAGAAACGTAATAAATTTTCAATTTCAACGGAAGAATCAAGCTGCATTTCCATCTCTTCAATAGCTCTAGATAAACTAAAGCCTGAACGATAAATAATGCGAAACGCTTGTTTTAAACTACGGCGTACCTCTTCCGAAATACCTGCACGAGATAGGCCTACGGAGTTCAATCCAATAACACGAGCTGGTTGACCATCAGCAATAACATAAGGCGGAATGTCTTGTACTACCTTAGCCATACCGCCAACCATCGCATTGCGACCAATTTTTACAAATTGATGAACACCAGCAAGGCCACCTATAACCACACGATCTTCAACGATTGCATGACCAGCTAGACCTGCGCAGTTACTCATAATAACATTATTCCCCACAATGCAATTATGAGCCACATGCGTACATGCTTGCAATAAGCAGTTATTGCCAACGCGTGTTTCTTCGCCTTCTCCAGTAGCACGGCTAATGGTAACAAATTCACGGATAACCGTTTCATCCCCTACATAACAATAACTTTTCTCACCTTTAAATTTTAAGTCTTGCGGTTCCAAACCAATGGACGCACCTGGATAGATTTCACAACGTTTACCAATGGTTGTCCAACCACCAATAACTACATTGGCACCAATCTGAGTGCCATCCCCTATTTCTACATTTTCCCCAATGACAGCACCAGGTCCTATGACAACATCTTTGCCCAGTTTAGCATTCGGATGCACTATGGCCGTGTTATGAATGTTGGATTCCGCATTTTCCATGCCTACAACTATCACTACAATCACTCCTTAAGTCTATTATACAAGGGCAAACATGTATTCACCGCTAGCGCAAAGTTTATCACCCACATAAGCGCGACCTTCAACCTTGCCCATACGGCCCTTAATTTTGACAATGTCTACTTCCATGCGTACAACATCACCTGGTTTTACAGGATGGCGGAAACGTACTTTATCAATGCCTGTAAACATAGGTGTTAATCCACGATTTTCTTCAGGATATAACAAAGCAATACCGCCAACTTGAGCAATTGCTTCTGTTAGTAATACACCAGGCATAACTGGATTTCCAGGGAAATGACCTTGGAAGAATAATTCATTGAATGTAGCATTTTTAATGCCCACAGCACGTTTCATTGGTTCTAATTCAATAATACGATCTACCAATAACATTGGGTAACGATGTGGTAAAATTTCTAAAATGTCTTCGTGGTTAAGAATCATTGCTGTGTCTCCCTTATTTCTTCCATTATACTATGAGCCAAACGAGAATTGAGTTCATGACTCGATTTTAGCGCAATT
Source organism: uncultured Veillonella sp. (assembly GCA_963539855.1). Lineage (GTDB taxonomy): Bacteria > Bacillota > Negativicutes > Veillonellales > Veillonellaceae > Veillonella. Next base: position 67,010 of record CAUTOY010000001.1, on the reverse strand, counting down.
ACATGCCCCTCTATAGGGCCTAATAAATATAAATCACCAATCACATCAAGGGCTTTATGACGAACTAATTCGTCTTCAAACCGAGGAACAGATAAACATGTTGTATCATCATACACAAGAGCATTATCTGTACTCCCACCTTTAGCCAAGCCCATGGCTTGCAATTGTTCTAATTCTTTTACAAATCCAATTGTTCTAGCTCGGGCAATATGTTCTTTAAAATACTCAGGTGTTACATCAAAATCACATTGTTGCGTACCAAGTAACGGATGTGAATTAATCGATGTAAATGTAACGCGATACCCATCATAAGGTATGATAAGAATAAATCTATCGCCATCATAAATAGAATGGCTACGTGTCACCTTATACACATGTCGTTCAGCTTGTTGTTCTACAATTCCCGCCTGGAGAATTAAATCAACAAATACGGCACTACTGCCATCGCCAACAGGCGGCTCAGGAGAGTCCATTTCAATATAACAGTTATCAATATTCATAGCACTGAACGCAGCCATTATATGCTCAACAGTGAAAACCTTCGCTTCACCATGTTCCAAAGTAGTAGCGCGCATAGTGTTCGTCACATTATCAATGTGTGCTCGAACGGAAGGTTTACCTTCTATGTCTGAGCGCACAAACACAATTCCTGTATTTTCAGGTGCTGGCTTAAAAACCATGGTTACAGGTTTTCCGCTATGAAGGCCAATTCCCTTATATGAAACAGCCTGTTTAATTGTTTGTTGGGGCTTACTCATAAGAATGTCCTTTCATAATCTAATTCCATGTCTACTATACACCATACTGTATTATACCCTATTTGCATAGCCGTTACAAGAATATAGGACTTTTTATCAACTGACTAGATATAAAAATCGGCATTGCAAAGCTTTATTAAAAGACATCTGCAACGCCGATTATACTTTTTATATTTTTTTAATGAAATACATCTGGTGGTGTATCAATCTTATCACTATAGTAACGACGAGTCCATTTCCATCGATTATGTAGCCAGAACCAATCTTCTGGATAACGGCGAATATAATCCTCAATAAATTCATTGAGCTTAATCGTAGTAATTGCTACATCGCGTTTTTTATCATCTGTTTTTTCTACATATAATGGTGGATGCACTTCAATTTCATGTTTTCCTGTATAAGGGCTATAGTGCATGGTCACAAAGATGATAGGTACATCTTGCATACGCCCTAATACAGCAGGACCATCTGCTGTTAGTGTTTCATAACCAAAAAATGGTACTAATACGCCATTTTCTCCTGGATCCTGATCCATAATCAACCCTAAAAAAGCACCGCTTTTTAAAGCTTTCACCATATCGCGCACACTTGTTTTATACATCACATGTTGATGCATAAGCTCACGATATTCATTGATAAATTTATCTGCATCGCCATTTTGTTTTAAGGCCACAGAAATTAGAGGGTATCCTTCAGAAGCCAGTACACCTCCAAGCAATTCCCAGTTACCGCTATGAAGGGCAGCCAGAATAGCCCCTTTGCCATCAGCTAAGGCTTCATCCAAAATATCCTTATTAGTAAAGTTGACCATATCCTTATAGGCACCATCTTTAATTTCAGGATATCTTAATACATCGATAATCATACGACCAAATCGAGTCGTACTCGCCTTAGCAATTCGCTTTGCTTCAACAGGATCATCAGTAATTTTACAAAACAAAATCTGCCCGATTGCCAGCCGCTTCCGTTTAGGAGGCACTGCAAGCCAAACAATTTCACCAAGCAATGTACCTATTGCATACTGCCAACTATGGGGCAACATACAAATAAAGGCACTAAACAACTTCATAAACCTATACATAAACGTATTAGCTCTCCTTAAGCTGCGCTTTTAAAGCATCAATTTCCTTCTGTAACTGTTTTACAGTTTTTACCATTTCTGGTAAGCGATGTTCATAAGCGGACAGTTTTAACCATTCCTTATGAGGACGCATTGGGTAACCAGCCATAATAGCATCTGCTGGTACATTACCAGTAATACCAGTCTTACCAGCAAATTTTGCATTGTCACCTATTGTAATATGCCCTGTACAACCGGTTTGTCCTGCAAAGATTACATTGTTTCCACATTTCGTACTACCTGCAATTCCAACTTGTGCAATGAGGAAGCAGTTTTCACCAATTTCAACATTATGTCCCAAGTGAACTAGGTTGTCAATTTTTGTTCCTTTTCGAACTAATGTAGATCCCATGGTTGCATTATCGATAGTTGTACAAGATCCAATTTCTACATCGTCCTCTAAAATGACATTGCCTACTTGAGGAATATGCGTATGTACGCCATTTTCGGTAGCAAAACCAAAACCTTCACCACCAATTACCGCTTTGGCACGTAATACGACACGATTCCCTAATATACAGTTTTCATGAACAACGGCACCAGTATATATATCACAATCATTACCAACACGAGTATTATGACCAATATAAACATATGGGCGAATTGTAACATTATCACCAATCACGGCATTATCATTAATAACACAATAGGCACCAATAGCAACATTATCGCCTAGCTTAACGTTCTCACCAATGATTGCAGTAGGATGAATTTCACGTGGTACTACAACAGGTGGATGAAATAATTGTAATACTTGTGCGAAGGCAGCCTTTGCATTATCTACAATAATTTGTGTCATCGGTGCATTTGGCACTTCTTGCTCTAAAATCACAGCACCAGCTTTACATAAGCCAATGTGTTCCACATATTCACCAATAGCAAATGTAATCGATTGAGGTGCCGCTTGTTCAAAGCCACGTGTTTCTGTAATTACTAGCGATTCATTGCCAACTACCTTACCACCAATAAGTTGAGCAAGCTCAAGTACGGTCTTTTCCACTATTAAGTCCCCCCCCAAGTGTTAACTAAACTATTGCGCAGCTCCAGCTTCAGCAGGTTGTGCTTGTTGAGCATCACCTTGTTGGACTTCACCTTGTTGAGCTTGTTGAGCTTCTTGTTGGTTGGCTTCATTTTCTGCAGCTTTAATTTCGTCATCAGACGCCTTACCCATTTTATTGATTAGATCGTCAGTTACATCAACACCACCGCCAACAACAGCGCCTTTTAGCAATACTACATCTAGCTTTTTCTCTTTAGCTAATTCATTAACTTGTTGATCGATATATTGTTTTAGCTCTTGATTTTTTGAAGTTGCGAAAGCAGTAAAATCTTGTTTTGCATCAGTCATTACTTGTGCTTTAGACGCTTCATCAGCAGCATCTACTTTTGCTTGAAGTTCTTTATCTTTTGCATTGATTTCTTTATTGATTTCAATAGATTTTGAAGTTTGTGTCATAATCTTTTGAGCATCTACATAACCAATAGTATTGCTACCACAGCCACCAATAATTGGCAATGCCATAATCATTGTTGCACCTAAAATTAAAGATTTCATTTTCTTATTCATCATATACTCCTTACTGAACGCGATAGGATGCTTTCACAGCATCTGTTATATCTAGTCCTTTGATATTTCCACCATGATCAATTAAAACAAGATCTAAATGACGTTCTTGAGCAATAATAGCAACGCGCATTCGCACATCTTCTAGAATAGCCTCATGAAGTGCATTTACCTCTGCCTCTTTATCCGATAATTTTTTAGCCCAACTATCGTTCCACTCTTGAGGAACAGGCAAATTATTCGTTGATACAATAGCTTTAGCTTGATTTTGCATCATTGTATCGCGTTTCTTTGCTAATTCAGCCTGTACGGATTCGGCATATTGTTTAAGCTCTTGTTCCCCTGCATCACGGATAGGTTTTAATTCTGCATCTACTTTAGCTCGTATTGAATCCAAATCAAAATTGGATGGTTTACGTTTAGCCAGCAAGCTTTGAAGTTTGCTTTCCAATTCAGCTTTTTGAGCTTGGGCCGCTTCCTTCTGTGCATCATCGATATAAACACGACTATCAAAAGCATATAACTGCAATTGTAAATTTACAATTTCTAGATCATATCCTTTATTCGAAACTTTAAGTTCCTCCATGTATTTTTGTACCAATTCAGCCCGTTTTGCATCTAGCTGTGCATTAAGTTGATTTTGCTTTGTAGCGATACGCGTTTGTAATTCAACATTCAACGCATCTGACAATGTTGTGTCTAGAGACAGTGATTTAAGCTGTTCATCTTGCAATTCAGACTTAGTATTTAAAGCCTCTTGTTCCAAAGCATATTGAGCTTTTAACTGTTCTAACTCTGTTTTTGCATTCTTATAATCTTCATAAGACGGATTAAACTCTAGTACATCATCAATTTGTACTACCCCAATAGATGGCCCCTCTGAAGATTGCCGATTAGTAATAAATCCATAGCCTCCATACATCGCAATCAGTGCAGCTGCTAAAAACAGAAATAATCCTATATACCGTTTATTTAGCTTCATACTGCTCACCCTTATCCGATTACCTTTGTATCGTTATTATTTTGCATCAGATGCAAGTTTTTTTAGTACTTGATCGGTAATATCTACGCCACCATAAAGAACTGCGTCTTTAGGAAGAACTACAGATAAACCCTTAGCATCACCAACAGCTTTAGCGGCTTCCATTGTTTGGTCTGCCATTTGTTTATTCATTTCTTCCATTTTCTTTTCTACATTAGCTTGTGCTTCTTGCTTAATTTTAGCTTTTGTAGCATCATCTTGAGCAGCATCTACCTTTGTTTGCATATCTGCAGCTACTTGACTACGATAATCGGTAAATTCCTTAGCAGCTTTTACATATACAGGGTTTTCAGGATTATCCAAACGGCTCATATCAATTACACCTACATTACTAGCAGCGCTAGTGCCAGGCGTAGCCATTTGAGTATATGCTAATGCACCAATACCAATAATAAAAATTGCGGCAATAACAATGGAGAATATTTTCACATTCTTCTTGTTATTCATCATTCTCATCATAATGAACATTCCTCATTTCTGTTAATCTACGCACTATGAGTGCCATAATAGAGATATTGGTGAAAGCCCCTCCAAAGAAGGTGCTTTCACCATAATACATCTTAATATTAGAATTGTGTACCGAAGCTAAAGTGGAATTTCTTCTTATCCTTACCAATACCATAGTCGAGTTTAACAGGTCCGATTGGTGTAGTAATACGTACACCGGCACCAACGCCATAGTTAAAGCTCTTAGTATTTTTATACCAAGGAACATTAGGAGCATCCCAAGCATCACCGATATCAGTAAATAATACGCCACTTACCTTTTTCACGATAGGGAAACGGAATTCCAATGTCGCATTATACATATTCTTACCGCGGAATTGATCATCTTCATAACCACGTAATGTATCTGCACCACCTAATGTGAACAATTGGCTATATGGTGCATCACCTTGGATGAAACCGCCACGCGCACGGAAGGCCAATACATTTTTAGCACCAATTTTCTTGTATGCACGCATTTCAGCGGTGAATTTATAGAAATCAAAATCACCACCTAAGCCATGACCAGCCCATTGCGCAGTATAGGAAATACGACGACCACGAGTTGGCTCATAGATGTTATCGCGGGAGTCATATACCTTTTGCCATGTAATAGAGTTAATACGGCCAAAGTTTTTACCCACATAATCCATGCCGGCAAAATCATATGTTTTATTATCCCAACCATTACCAGATGTTCCTGCAGGAGCTTGACCAGCACCTTTGTCATAGCGGAATCCAGAACTATCATCAGAATCCCATTTATATTTATCGGAACGAGATTCAAGTGTTAAGTAATCACGTGTATATTCACCTGTTTGACGGCCAAAAGAGATATTAAAGCCTTTGGATTTCTTATTATACTCTGCTACTTCATTACCATCACTATCATAGTCAGTATATTCATCTTCACGGTTGAAGAAGGAGAATCCAAGAGAAGTGCCTCGATGATCGATCCATGGTTTCAAATAAGAAATTTGGTAGTTTTTATATTTTTTCTTACCACCGATTTCCCAGTGAACTTTAAATTTATCACCTGTACCACGAAGGTTATCTTCACCAAATTCAACGATACCCATCAAGCCATCAGATTTAGAATAACCAGCGCCTAATGTAATAGTACCTGTTTTATGTTCCAATACATCGATTTCGATGATAACATTGTTAGGATCTTTTTCACCTGGTAACATACGTACATTTACATCATCAAAGAATCCTAAGTTGTATACGCGTTCTACAGAACGACGAACTAAGAATTTGTTGAATGGTTTACCAGTTTTTTGTACAAACTCACGAGTGATAACTTTATTGCGAGTTTTCTTGTTACCAGCTGGTACAATGTCTTCTACAAAACCTTCTACGATATGGATATGAAGTATACCATTATCATCTACAGCAATACCATCCACGTGGGCTAACATATAACCATCACGAGCATATGCAGCGTTGATACCTTGAACCTTTTGGCCTACATATACAGAGTTCATGATTTGACCTTCAGGAATCGCCATATATTTAGTCAATACATCAGATGTATATACTGAGTTACCTTCAAATACAACACCATGTACTACAGGGTTCGTCACTACAGCAAAGTCAATTTTTACGCCTTCTGGAACAGATGTAAAGATAGGGTTCACTTCAGAGAAGTAACCGCTGTTACCCATATTTTGTACATCTTTAAATACGCCATCTACGGAAACAGCATCGCCTACCTTTTCAGACAATAATGTCATCAATTGTGCGGCTTGTTCTGCAGAAACGCCAGAGATAGATAGGCCTGTAATTGTTTTACCTACGAATGGGTTAACAGAATCAGCAGTAACAGCAGTAACATATTGAGCCTCAACAGATGTTACAGCTTGTGCTTGACCGTTTTCTGCAACCTTATCCAAGTCTGTACCTGCTGTAGTTTTAGAAACCATTTTAACTTGTTTATCATCTGTTTTTAAAGCTCCGTTATTAACGGTGACTGTACCATCAGAACCTTGTACGACAGTACCATCAGTGGATAATGTTGTATCACCACGAGCTGCTAAAATAGCCGCATCAGTATTATCTTGCGTATTAGCGCCCTTTTCTGTGCCCGCATTATATACAGCAGCTTTAGTCGTTGTATCATCAGTCTTTGCAGTATCTGCTGTAGCAGTTGCATTCATATCTGGTGTATAGCCTGTTTGTACTTCTGCAGCGAACACACTGCCAGTACCCATAACAGCAGTCAACACAGATGCTGCTAGCATACGTTTATAGGCTTTGCTTGTTAACATAAAATCCTCCTAAAATTATCCCTCTTTAAAGAGTATTAAATCTTTATTATTATAGCATATAATACCGGGAATTAGTACTACTATAATTCAATTTTATGAAATTAAAATGACTATAATGAAGGCCCTTATCTAGTCTCTTCATTATAGTCATCATAGTTAGAACTCTCGTGTCCAACGTCCACCAATATAGGTACTACCTTTTGATGTATGCCAAGCATTAAACTTAACACTTCGTCGTAACGAATATTCAATACCATATTTATTTTGTTTATTATTGATACCTTGTGTATAGGTAATCATTGTCCTTGGTAACACATACTTACCAATTTCGATATTATAATTTCCCGATGTTTCCCGACTAGTTGGTTCATTCGGATCGATAGAGCCTGTCGTGATATTAACACGATCTAATCCCAATGCATTTTGCACCGCATCTTGTACGTAACCAAAGGCAAACATTTGTGCACTCGCTACCGCCAACGCATTGGCATCTTCATTGGTAATTGTACTACTATTCGATGGTTCCCCACGACCAAAGGTCAACATAGAGATAATTTGTTTTCGAGACAATGAAGGTTCCGATTTAAGTGTTAAATCCATATGATCCACAGTACCTTTTACACCAAGATAAATATTATAGGTACCTACATTTGTTTCCGCATCAAGTTGAAGCATAGGTAAATACGACCCAGATGTAAAGGTTGCAGTGCCCTTTGTAATATTAAAGGTATGGCTTAAATATTTAAAGGTACCACTTACCACATTAAACTGTCCACTGGAAGTAGGTTTAAATACAGAGCCCCCAAAATGAACATCCCCTCTAATTTGCATGTTATACAAAGTCTTATCATAGAGGCGCACATTCTTACCTGCATGTACGTTAACATCAATCCCCAAATCACGTGTGCTTTCACTAGTTTCTAGGGAAAGTGGAATTTTGAACTTCATATTCTCTAGATTTAGATTGCCCATAAGCGTAGGTATTCCATCTTTTTCAGCTATATATAACTCACCTTGTAATGGACCAGATATATATTCATTAGCTAGATCAAGGCCATCCAATTGAACCGCCATGCGATAATTCGTCATAGAATGTCCAGCCCAGTTAACCTTTGCAGCTAAACCGGCAGAACCTTTTCCAGCAGATAAACGAGATTGAAAATCAGCTTGTTGACCAGAGAAAATCAAATCACCATCAATATCTTTGATTTCATTACCTATCGTCTTTACCTTCATGGCGCCATTGCGAACAGACACGGTTCCATATGCTTCTGGTTGATCGATAGTTCCTGTTACGTGAACAACACCTTTTAACGCACCAGTCGCCTCTTTCACCGTAGGTGTAATCAAAGGGATAACAGCCATATCAGCCTCATTAAAATCAACAATCATATCCATCGCTTTAGAATCATTTGCATCTAGATATCCTGTCGTATATAAAGCAGCTAGTGGAATCTTACCATACGCACTTAACTTGTAATCTCCTTTAACCCCTTGAATACGTTGCACATTGATAACATGATTTTCCATAGTTGCCAATACAAATCCTTGATCAATATCGATACCGTTATAAGAACCATTGGCAAGGCTTGCAGACAATTCAACCTTAGGATTTTTTGTAGCCCCAGTCATATTAATAACACCTGTAACGGAACCAGTAGCATTAATATCATCACCAATAAGCGGTAAAAACGGTTCTATATCAACATCGCGAACTGCAATTTGTAAATCTGCATCACCATCTAAATCAACAGTACCGCCAGCCGCAATAAGTCCATCATCAACAGGTAATTTTAATGTGCGAATTTTAAATTTGCGATTTTCTAAACTTGCATCTATTTTTGCATCGCCTACTACCTTAGTATCAATAGTTCCATCCTTAATTGAACCGACTACATCAAGACTCGGATTACCATAGGTACCACCCAAATCAACAGTACCACTCAACGAACCATCTAATTTATCCACTGGTTTTCCCAGTAAGGACAACAAATTGCTTACACGCCCATCTGTCACCTCTAACGTACCAAATAGTCGCTTATCGCCCACAGTAGATATACCGGCACGGGCCTTATAGTGGCCACCTTGCTCTTCATCGAATTCAAATTTTTCCAGATTAACAACGGTTCTATCCGCATATAATGTACCAAGGATATTAGTGACACCTTCACCATTGATAGTTAAGAAATTAGATGTTACTGATCCATTAAAATTAGGATTATATAAAGAGCCGCCGATATGCCCCTTAGCCTGTACATAACCTTTTACATCATAATCTGTATTGATTAACACCCTGCCAATATCTATATCTTTACCTTCTAAATCGATATTCAAGGCATCCTCTGATACAGTACCAGAGCCTTGAATTACGGCACCATACCCTTGAACAGTAAACTTAGGCAACGAAAGAACCTTATTTTCTAATGTATACTCAGCCTTTGCATCACTAATTAATTTGCCATTATAAGAGCCATCATATAAATGAACGTGCCCCCGAACATATGGGTTATTTAAAGTACCACGAATTTCATTTTCAGATTCAAACCAACCAGTAATTGGAGCATCGTAAAATGGTCTAATTAAATTCTCTATACGAACGGCTTTTGCACGAGCTCGCATATTAAGAGCATTAGTATTTAAATCGAGCGTACCACCTATAGTAATGGCACCATCTCCATCGCCGATAGATGTATCGGTTAATGCTAATACATGATCTTTAATCGTAAAACCTGCATTAATAGAATTAAAATGAGCACCACCATACACAATCTCAGGACTAGTAATATTACCATTCACTGATAGATTATCTAAGCTTCCTGCAACAGTAGCATAACCCGTTATATTCCCAGATATACTATCACCAACAAGACTTGAAAAATTAGATGCATCTATCGAATTCGCCGACAGGGATAGCTGTAATTGATTGTTATCAATCGTTCCGTATCCACTAAGTTGTCCATCTCCTATGGCTCCCGTAAGAGCTATATTCGTCAAGCTACCAACATTGTTAAAGCTTACTTGAGCTGAATCAATGGATATCCCACGCACGGATAGACTCGTTCCCACTATATTACCTTCTAAGGAGGTAATATCACTATTTTTACCTCTAACAGAAAATCCACCATTCACAACACCTGACACCGGTGTAGACAAATTTTGGGTAAATGGAGCTATTTCTGCATTATGAATAGTTCCATCAATGGAAAACTCACCGCTATCAATGCCATATTGTCCTTTGGCTTTTACGCTACCATTACCAATATATAATGAAGCATCATGAACATCCACTATGCCATTAGAGTAACTAAAATTAGCCTCCCCGCTATCAATCTGATAGTTATCATAAGAGATTGCATTACTCTTGATAGAACCAGAAATATACGGATTAACACTAGTGCCACCAACATGAACACGACCACCTACGTTGCCTTTAATTTGATTTTTGGTAAAAGCCTCTAAAGCTACGGAATCAGCAACGGCATTTAAGTTTAAATCGACCTCATCTCCTAATGTTACTAAACCATTCACCTTAACAGCTTGATCGTTTACATACCAACCACTATGACTGATTAAAATAGTATTATTTTGAAAGAAGATTTTCCCATTGCCCCGTCCAATTTGATATGTAGTAGTTCCATTTTTATAGGTACCACCTACGCCATCGAAAGCTAAATTACCAGACATAGAATACGTTCCTTCACGTCCTGTAATCTGTGTTTTTACATCACGCACCACACCGGATGTTATTGATAGATTTTGATTGGATGGAGCTATACTCATAATGCCTGCTAGTTCAATGGCCTCAGCTTGAACAAATACATCAAAATTATCCATTTTATTCATATCGATTGAGCCATTAACAGCAATAGAATGATCATCTAAAAGGCCATTTAATGCCCCTTTTGACATTCCATCAATATTTAAAGCTATATTGCCATCAATATTAGCCAGCCTATGTACATTACCATCTTTAAAGCGAACAACACCTGTAGCATCATTAACAACAATATTGCCATCAAAGGATTTCTTATCGCTCTTTTGAGATGGTTCTAATAAAGAATTTACATTCCAAGACCCATCAGCTAATTGCCACACATGAACGTCTGGTTTCTCCAACGTAATGGTAGAAACGATGGCTGCACCACCAGAATTTCCCATCAAAATAGATGGAACAGATGTCCATTTCATCGCTACATTCATAGTCGGAACGGCTGCCACCAAATGGTTATTCTCATCCCATAATGATACATTTTGCAGTACTACATCCCCATTCCAAGCGATGCGCATAGAATCATACTGAATTGTACCTCTAACTGTATTATGTAGTTGTTCCTGTACCATAGGTGCCACATATCGCTCTGCAATTGGATTGATTGAAGTCGCTATTCCAGCCACACCCAGTCCTAAAACTGCTGCACCAATAAGGCACCATTTCTTCCGTATCATAGGAAACCCCACACCTAAAAAATTACGATAATTTATACATTAATCTTACCATAAACAACACTATTACAATAGTATATGATGCATAAATTTTATGAAATCAAAATGTAATACAGTCCCTTCAACCATAAGAAAATGACGACCGCCGAAGCTGTCGTCATTTTAAATAGAGTATATATCATCTCTATAATTATTTTTTTGCAGTTCCAGCTGTCGCTAATGCTGCTAATTGTTCTACAGCACCACTATTAGCAATAACACTTGCACCTTGACCAACAGGTGTATCAATAGGAACACCAGTAGCTTGTTCAAGTGCGGAAACACTTACATTGTAGATATAAAGAGCATCTACATAATCATTTCGAGATTCTGTTAATTTAGTTTCCGCATCAAGTACATCAAGGTTTGTACCTACCCCTGCTCTATAGCGAAGTGATGCAATACGGAAGTTTTCTTCACCTTCATTAACAGCAGTTTGTGTACTTTGAATTGTTTGTTCTGCAGTGCGTAAATTTAGATAAGCCTCTTGTACTTCAAGATTTACCTTGTCTACAGTTGCCAAATTAGCCTCTTTAGCTTTTTCTAAATCTGCATAAGCACCTTTGATTTTATTTTGGGTAGCACCGCCATCCCATAACTTCCAAGTTGCAGAAGCGCCAACATGCCAAGATTTCACATCTGTACCGAAGTACCCATTTGGATCAGTATAACCTCGTCCAGCTTCTATATCTATCGTTGGTAAGTAACCAGATTTAGCAGATTTCAAATTTTCTTCTGCTGCCTTAACAGCCATTGCAGATTCAACTAGCGCAGAACGATGAAGCATCGCATATGCTTTCGCTTGTTCTAAGGACACATCATAAGGCTTATATTGTAAACTTTCTTCTGCCGTAGTAATAGCTGTTTGTACAGGATAAGCGATAATTTTATTTAAGCTTGCTTCGGCCAAATCAGCTGCATTCATTACTTTTACAAGATCAGTTTGAGCATCTGCCAAGCTTGTATCGGCGCCTAAAACATCAGAATTCGATACTAAACCCACATTATATTGAGCTTTAACATTATCCAAATGACCTTGGTAATCCTTAACAGTCTGTTTGGCTACAGCAGCCTTATTACGATTCCTAATCAATGAGTAATAAGCATTAATAGCATCGTATTTAGCTTGTTGTAAGGATTCTTCATATTCAGCACCAGTGCCTTCACGCTTATATCTAGAAGCATCAATACTAGCATCTAAAGACGGATTAAATACAGGCGCAGAAATCGTAAAGTTATGCTTACCGTCTTTACTACTACCTTTATCACCACCAGAGCGCTCGCCGCCCCAACTATAGGCAAGGGAAGGATTTTTACTAGCAGCAGCAATACTTACATCAGCCTTTGCTGCCTGATAACTCCACATAGCTTGCTTAGCAGTGCGATTATTCGCCAGCGCTAAATCAACAGTGCTTTCTTCATTTAAAGAAATAGAAGATTCATAGCGTTGTGTATCTTGCACTGATTTTTGAGCTAATTGTTGTTGAGTCAATTGAATGGCTTCTTTTTGAAGTTTAGTAAGTTTATCACCATTATTGACAGATGTAGAAACAACGTCACTTGCGAATGCGCCTGTTGTAGCCATAGACAATATTACGGCTAAAGAAATAGCCTTCTTATTCATACGTACACCTCCACACAATATGTGTTTTAAAAAACTTGTTTAATACCAAAGTAGGTGCCACCATTGGAAGATCCAAATGGACGTGTCATCTGCACAACACCATATGTATTATTATGTAAGCGTATATCAGAACGTAGTCGATATTTAGGATGATTTAAATCATACATAGCTGCAGAAATGCCAAAAGACCCGCGTGGATTATAGTCTATGCCAAATCCGAGCTTGCTTTCAAAAATACCACCGCGTACTAACCATTTATTGGCGATAAATTTACCGCCATTCAAATCAAAATTGGTATTATCACCAATATTAGAAAGTCCAAATTCACCCATGCCTTTATCTGTATAAACGCGGGCACGACCATTGATACGGATTTCTTCTTGATTTGTATTATAAAGTAAATCCACAGAAGGTTCTACTTTAATTGATGACTTTTTTTCAGATGTATTTACCTCCGAGCCACCATGTGTTGCATCGGATTGATACGCCTTACCACCCATCAATTTATTGACACGCGCAGAAATTTGCGCCGTATTGTGCAATGTTTCTTTTAAATTCTCTTGTGCTTTAGGATCTGTAACAGTACCTTCCATAGCACGCGCCATATTATCTACACGCTCTGTAGTTTGTTTAATATTCGTTAGAATTTGACGCATATCCCCCCCAGCATTACCATCGGCATTGAATTGTTGAGCCGCTTGATTTAACTGAGCCGTTACATCTGCCATATTCTGTGTCATTGCTACTGCATTATCGGCCATAACAGCTGTAGATTGCAAAGAATGCTTTAATGCGTCTTGCGTTTTAGGATCGCCAATTATATTATTAATGGATTGTAGCATTTGCTCTGTGCCAGCCATTAGCTTTTGAGCACTTTGCATAGCTTTATCCATAGCATCGCCCCCTTCACCTTTGACGGAATCTCCGTCCCGCAAGTATACGGTTGATTTACCGGGTGAAATTTGAATAAATTTGTCTCCTAAAAATCCATCAGACCCCAATGTAAATATTGAATCACTTGGTATTTGTGTTTTATCATCGATTTTCATCTTTACCACAACCCCAGATGGTGTGATTTCAATGTCAGAAACCGTTCCAATGGCGACACCAGAAAATTTAACCTGATTGCCATTTTTTAGGCCATTAACTTGAGCAAACTCACCAGTAATCGTCATCTGCGGCTTTGCAAATACATCTATGCGTCCCACGAATATAATGCCCAATACAAACAACACAATACCTACAATTGTGAAAGCCCCTACTTTAGCTTCCGTCGTCCACTTCATTATACGTCTCTCCTTGTTACGATATCGATAGCCTCCGCCTCACCATGAATAAATTGTTGTACCTTAGAATTAGGTGAGTTTCTGAAATCCTCAGTTTTTGATACTTCTATAAAATTCCCCTTATCAAGTAATGCAATTCGGTCAGCTACATAAAAAGCTGATTGCATATCATGAGTCACTACGATTGATGTACACCCTAATCGTTCTTGCATACCGCGGATGAGCATGCTAATAGTACCTGATGTAATAGGATCTAGGCCAGATGAAGGTTCATCATACAAGATGAGGGTCGGATCGAGAGCAATAGCCCGAGCCAGACTAACACGTTTCTTCATACCTCCGGATAACTCATTAGGCATGTAGGACTCATAACCGCTTAAACCAACCCAGCCAAGTCGTTCAGCAACAATGTGCTTAATCTCATCATCGCCCAAATTAGTATGTTCTCTTAGACCAAATGCAACATTATCCCCAACTGACATAGAATCAAATAATGCGGAGTATTGAAATACCATGCCCATCTTTTGGCGTACCTTATTAAATTCTTCTTCCGACAATGTAGTAATATCTACACCATCAACAATAATTTGGCCCGATGTTGGACGTTGCAAGCCAATAATCAAGCGCAATAGAGTACTTTTACCACTACCGCTACCACCTAAAATAACAAGTGTTTCTCCATCTGCAATAGTTAGATTAACAGAGTCTAATATCACTCGTGTGTCATAGGCTACAACCACATCACGTAATTCAATCATAAAGCCCTCGTTCGAGATAATCGATTAAAAGAGTAGAGTCGATAAAAAATAATTCAATACAAATACTAAGATAATACTAGTTACAACAGAACTAGTAGTGGAAAAGCCAACAGCTTCGGCCCCCATCTTTGTATGCATTCCCTTATAGCACCCTACAAGAGCGATAACAGCACCAAAAACGCTAGATTTGATTAATCCTAATGTAAAATCAGAAATAGTAGAAAACATTTGAATAGAATCTAAATATGTGGCTGGTGCTAATCCTTTAATCACCGTAGCTACAAAATAGCCACCTGCAATACCGATGACAACACCATAAAATGCGAGGATTGGCACCATAATCATGCATGCTACAACACGAGGTACAACGAGATACCCAATCGGATTGACAGCCATAACGCGTAGTGCATCGATTTGTTCTGTCACCTTCATCGTACCAATTTCAGCTGTTATAGCAGCCCCCACACGACCTGCTAATACAACGCCAACAAGGATTGGCCCTAATTCACGGCCCATAGCCACAGCCATGAGACCACCTACCGTACTCTGTGCACCATAGGTAATCAACACATCTGTAATTTGTAGGGTCATTACAGCACCTGCAAATAATAATGTAAGGCTAATAATAGGTAATGAATCTACACCTAGATGAGCCATCTGTTGCAGAACATGCCAAACATTGAGCATTTTTAATTGTTTTATAGTTTGCCACACCAGTAATATGGCGGCACCCACATTTGATAGGCCCGCTATAACATTGCGTCCTATCGCCTCAAACCAGTTCACAACAGCTCCCCCTTACTTACTATTTACTTATAGTTCTAAATTTACTCTACCTGATTATTCGATGGTGTATCACCTGCTGGTTTGTCATTGGATGGTTGTTCCTTAGTTGGTTTATTAACAGTCTTATCCTTTTTATTCTGAGATGCCTTGGAATCTTTTTTATTATCTTGATTTTCTAATTCCAATTTATGTTCCATCTTAACTTGTTTTTGAGCTTCTTTAGCACGTTTAGCTAATGCTTTATCGCGGTCTTTAACGCTCATAACTTGAATGGTAAATTGACCATCCCCTTGGACAATATATTCCGTATCAATAGCAGTTTTTTCATTTTTCTTTTCATCATCTTTACCGTCGCTAAGATCTTCACTGCCTTTTTTCTTTTTAAGGTCCCCTGGATTAGGTTTATCTTCTACACCTTGAAGTTTTGCCTTTTTCACAGAGCTTGTCGTCGCTTCTTCATTTACAAGACTAACGCCATCTTCTAAAATTTCTACGACAATTTGATTATTCGTATCGGTCTTTTGTAATTCATCAAATAAATCGTTAAAGTCTTTATATACTTTTAGGCGGCGTAAAACTTCATCGGTCAAATTATATTTTTGTTTTTCCAATACATATGGCAATGGAATCTCACCACCACCACGAACCTCTAAGGTATATTTACCCAATGGTTGATCCTTTGGCACCGTGAAGAAAACCTCTTTGTTAATTTTTTCACCACGATATGGTTCCAATGTAACATCAACTACGATTGTATCCCCAGGAGATACCACAGTCGATGATGCAGATGCATCTACGAGCTTCGCCGTTTTTTTATCCTGTGTTACCTCTGTTTCCACATTGATATCGGTAATCTCATAATTAATAAATCGATTGTTCATCAATACATCAATAACATTATAGAATTCATCAACGGTTTTTTCACTAATAGATTCAGAACTGTAAAACATATTGGTTCGCGTTAATGGTTTTTGTTCACCATTTCTCGGCGTGATGGTATATGTAATTTTTGCTGTACCAGCACCGCTACGATCCAATGTTTTATTCAACATATTATACAGTGCTGTAGCCGCCAATGTAGGAGTCATATCCTTATCGTCGATAACCTTTACATTAGACTGCTTATCACGGCCCATATCAATATCTTTTAAATGAAAGCGAACTGGAATCCCACTAGATATAGTGCCAGAAACACCTGCAATACCTGCGCCGCGATCCTCTGTAACAGTACCGATTTCTCGTCCCATAGAACCTAACTTAAAGGCGGATTCATAACTCTTAACAACCGTAAAAATATTGGCATTATGCATAAAATAATTAGCGGATCCATGCTTTAAAAATGGGTGCCCAAAGGCTACCATTTGTTTACCATCTACATAGGTAACAGTCCCTATAGCACCAAGTTTTAAATCACCATCGACCAATAATGCTGCTACAGAACCACCCGCTTCTAAAGGCTTTGCAATATCATCACTACTAGAGCTAGCAGTATCATAGGTTTCGTAATTATATTGTGGTAATTTTGATTTAAAATACTCCATAGATGTACTATCAAATCCATAGGCCATCAAAGGCGTTTTCATGGGAATTAATTGTTTATCTGACCAGGTATTCGTCAAATTCTTTTCATATGGTATATTCCATAATTTCACCATATCTTCGATAGGCGTGATCATGCCTATCGTGCCATCCGCAAATCCCCAACCATATGCTACGGCACCTACAAGTTTCCCATTAATATATACAGGGCTACCACTCATACCATGCGCAATGCCACCAGTCTGTTCCATAACAGGGCCAGAAAACTTTGCTAGAATCAAATGTCCAGATGGGCCTTTATCCTTCATAACACCCAATACCTTAACATTAAAATTCGATATCGTATCCCCTACTATTACTGTTTTTGCTATACCTTCCATACCAGTCTGTACATCTTGAACAGGCATAAAATCAACTGCCTGTGCCGATGATAGAGCACTACAGAAGAAAAGCGCCAGTATCGTTTTTCTATACCGACGCCAAGAATGAGAAAACTTCATTCCTTCTCTCCTTTATTTACTTTCTACAGTGACAACGATTTGATCACGAGAAACGTCTGAACCCACTGTAACATTAACCGCCGTTACAGTACCAGTTACAGTAGATTTAGCAGCAGCCATAGGACCAGCCAATGTCTCTACAGTCACCAATGTTTGACCTTCTGTTACAGAAGTACCAACAGAAACTGTAGAAGCAACTTTACCTGTTAATACACTTTGGTATGATACAGGGGCCGCCATTACAGAAGTAATACCTAATGCTGTTAAAGCAGCTAAGGCTAAAAATGTCTTTTTCATAACGATCCCTCCTTTTACAATAGAATACATAAAGACATTATACTAAATATCTAGCTTTTTTTCAAACAAAATTGTATGCAATTTATCATTTAATAATAAGTATTTTTTCATAAGTACTAGGCGTTTCATTATCTTTGTGTGTATAATGGCCATCAACCTCTACATCAACACTGCCTTGATTGGATAATTCAAATCCATTGATAGCCCCCAACGAGCTCAATAAATTAGCTCCTTCTTCTAGTGTTACACCTACAGATGAAGCATTGTGTTTATCTACAGTGGCTACAACTAGTTTGTCATCCTTTGTGGTTCCGATGAAACTTCGACTGCGATTCGTAGACTCCTTAGGCCCAACATAATTGCCGTTATGCAAAACAAGTGTACCCCCTTCAACCATAGCACCACCAGCAGTCTCTACCTTCGCCAGTTCTTGACGTGGTTGTAATACAACAGGAGTTCCCACTTTTAAGGGTTTTAAAGAAGCTATGGCTTCACCATGAGCAGATAATACAAATTGATTCGCCCCTAATGCTGAATTGCCATTTCCTACCTTAAGCACCTTTCCATTACTTACCGTTACCTCATAACCAAATTCATTTGTTTTCGTACTTTCACCAAAACTAGATGTATATAGCGTAAGAGCATTATTTCTACGCGGGCCATTTACGGCGGTAATCACCAAGGTAGATTTAGGCGTCTTAGCCTGTAACAACGGCTTCTTCTCTTCTATAAAATATCCTCTGCTCGGCGTATACCGAAGGACACCAACAGATTGAATACGGTTTAAATCCACTTCACCAGAAGTGCTAACCGAATACGGTTTGTCAAAGCCCTTTCCAGGAACGGACAAGCCCACTGCGGCAATATGTTGCTGCGAAATGGAAGACAAAGGTTTTCCACCTGGCACACTTGCCACCACCATAGGAGCATCATGATTGACAGTCAGCGCATAAGCTCGTATCAACCCCTCGTTAACGGCTGTTTTGATATTAGCAGTCTGAATCGATGAGCCTACACTTTTTGTCGTTTTCTGACTATAATCCGAAAACAAATCAACAACTACACGATTGGGATTCGATAAGGTGAACGCATGATAATTAATCGATTGATTTGCAGACAATCGTACTTGTAAACCATCATTAGTAGGTTGAAAGGACATCCCTTTTAATACACCTATTTTATGTGTAGTACGATCTGCAGCATTAGAAATTTTATTGGTTGTATTAGCCAAGTTCAAGATAACCGTATTTTGGTTTGCATTATATGACTTAGTCCATGACAAAGGTAATTCAGTCATATCAAAAACAATACGACTTGCACCATCATAATCAGACACTCGCACGGCGGTCATATCACCAGCATAAGTGGTAACACTAGTTGTTACCATAATAGATGCCATTATAGCAGCTGTTTTGAGGCGTATCATCATCAAACTCCTTTACAATATATAGAGCTTATAAACGCTATATATTAACGTGTTTTATTGTAACTCAGAACTTATTATACTAATAAAATCAGATTATATCTCTATTATTAATTTTATACAATCTATTCACTTGTAGTATACACTATTTCGCACAAGAATTCAAAAAGCTGAGGCAGTGTCCCACCTCAGCTTTTAAAATTCTATTGCAAATCCTCTAATGTGTCTCGCAATGATGACATTTCATCTAATGTTTTTGCTACCCCTTTTATTACCGCATATCTTGGCAATTCGACTAAATAAGCAGCTATACCAACAGATCGAGAAATAACGCGGTCTAGTCCACTGATTAAAGCCCCACCACCAGTGAGAATGATACCATGATCGCCTATAGCCGCCACTAATTCAGGTGGCGTTTTTTCCAATATAGACTTAATCGCCTCAAGAATACTCATAACTTGGGCCTCTAATGCACGTTGTATCTCTAACGAATGTAAGGTAACAATCTTTGGCAAACCGCTAATAGCATCACGGCCTCGAATTTCTATCTGTCGTTCTTCAGAGCGCCGATCTACTGTGCCTGCAGATATTTTTATCTCTTCCGCCATTAGCGGACCAATGACAAGCTTTTTCTTACGCCGTACATATTGAATAATGGCTTCATTAAAAGAATCCCCACCAATACGCAACGATTCGCTCACTACGACCCCCGTATCACAAAGGACTGCGATATCGGTAGTGCCACCGCCTATATCCACGACCATAGCACCAACCTTATCAGCTTCATTTAAATTTGTTCCCATAGCCGCTGCTAACGGTTCTTCGATAAGAACTGTCTTCTTAGCACCTGTTCGTAATAATGCTTCAAGAATAGCACGTTTTTCGACCGGCGTAATCCCTGATGGAACACAAACAACGATACGTGTTTTCATAAGACGCGATGCAGGAACAACAGAACGAATGAAATACTTGAGCATAAATTCTGTCATGTCATAATCGGCTATAACACCGGCTTGCACTGGTCGTATGACTTCAATTCCCGTCGGTGTTCGACCAATCATGCGACGCGCACTTTCACCTACAGCTAATACATCACCCGTTCGAGTGTCTTTTGCTACACAAGCTGGTTCATCTAATACCAGACCCTTACCCTTAACATAGATTAAAACATTAGCCGTACCTAAATCGATACCCAAATCAAGTGTAAGAGAACGTCCAAATTTAAATACCGTCTCTCCTACATGTTGAGGGGATACAATGCGTTTCAAGGTCATAGCTGGAGTGGTCTTTGCAATCGGTTTTGTCCGTTTTTCACGGCGTTCTTTACGACGTAATTCTGTCACCTTGACCATAGCAGCGCGTGAAGTGCGCTCTACAACCGACTTTTTTTTAGCATTTATATCATTATCTTGACTGCGACGCAAAGCCGGCACTTGTTTACGCCGGCTTCGTTTCTTATTATTCTGTTTTGGCCTTTTGTTCTTATTCGTCAACCCGAACAATATCGGCACCTAACCTTTTCAATTTACCCACTAAATCATCATAACCGCGGTCGATATGATGTAAACGACCTACTTCTGTAGTACCTTCTGCTGCTAGGCCTGCACACACTAAAGCTGCCCCAGCCCGTAAATCAGTTGCATTGACAGCAGCACCATGTAAGGATTGCATACCTTCTACAATAGCTTGTCGATTATCAATATCTATATGAGCCCCCATCTTACGCAATTCAGCAACATGCATAAACCGATTTTCAAATACAGTTTCCGTTACTGTACTCGTACCTTCTGCAATAGTAGTGAACGCCATGAATTGAGCTTGCATATCTGTAGGGAATCCAGGATATGGTAATGTTTTAATATCTACAGCTTTTAAGCCTTTACCAGTGCTAATAACACGTATACCATCAATATCTTCTTCTACGGTAACGCCAGCTTCTTTTAATTTAGCCACTACCGGTTTCAAATGTTCAGGCAATGCATTCTCTACGAATACATCACCGCCAGCCATGGCCGCAGCAATTAGATATGTACCAGCTTCAATACGATCTGGAATAACGGTATGGATAGCACCATGTAAGGATTCTACACCTTCAATACGGATCACATTAGTACCTGCTCCGCGAATGTTAGCCCCCATCGCATTTAAGAATGTTGCTAAATCAACGATTTCTGGTTCTTCAGCAGCATTTTCAATAACCGTTTTTCCCTTAGCCATAGAAGCAGCCATAATCACATTTTCAGTAGCCCCTACACTTGGGAAATCCAAGTAAATTTGAGTGCCTTGTAAACCTTCTGGAGCATGTGCATATACATAATCTTCTGTAATTTCAATCTTAGCGCCTAATGCTTCAAAGGCTTTTAAATGTAGATCGATAGGGCGCGCACCAATAGCGCAACCACCAGGCATGGAAATTTTAGCTTCTCCTTTGCGAGCCAATAATGGTCCCATCACAAGGAAAGAGGCTCTCATCTTTCGAACTAATTCATAAGGAGCTTCCGTAGCCGTCAACATAGATGCATCAAAGATAATTTCATCATCAGCTTCGTTTCGTGTAATCTTAACACCCAAAGACTCAATAACTTGGGAGATGGTACCAACATCCTCTAAATTTGGAATTTCCAATAATTTACTCGGTGTTGATGCTAATAAAGTAGCTGCAATAATAGGTAATACCGCGTTTTTCGCACTACTAACGCGCACGCGACCATTCAGCTGATTACCGCCTTTAATAACGAGCTTTTCCAAAAGAATTCCTCCTACATTTCTTATATCAAAATGGTTATGTTCATGTATAACCATTTTCGTCACACTGTTATATACTAACGATTATTATACTATTTTTTAAGCTTTCTCATCAAGTAAAACCCCTAAGATTATCAATCTAATCTTAGGGGTCTACACAGACTATTTACTGAAAGCAAAGAAATTAACGAGCTTTCAATGTTGTTAATTTTTCATCTCTATGAATAGTATCTAGGAATCGTACAGTACCTGTTTTGGAGCGCATTACAATTGTATGCGTACGAGCACCACCTGGGAAGTATTGAATAGGATTCAATAAGTTACCACGTGTAATCGCTGTAGCAGCAAAGATTACATCATCAGTACGAACCAAATCATCAAGTGTCAATACTTGGTTAACATCCTTGACGCCCATTTCATGACAACGACGAATCTCTTCTTCATTTCCTGGTTTCAAACGAGCTTGCATATCGCCACCTGCACATTTAAGTGCTGCTGCTGCTAATACGCCTTCTGGTGCACCACCAGTACCGACTACCATATGTACGCCCGAACCTTCAATACAACATTCCATAGCAGGGTTAACATCACCATCAGAAATAAGCATAATACGAGCGCCTAAATCACGAGCTTCTTTCATTAAACCATGATGACGTTCACGATCTAGCATTACTAAATTGATTTCATCAACCTTACGGCCCATTTTTGCAGCTACGTTTTTAATATTTTCTGTCAAAGATTTTGTAATATCAATGGCACCTGCACCACGAGGACCTACACAAATTTTTTCCATGTACATATCAGGTGCATGTAAGAGGCCCCCCTTTTCAGCAATGGCCATAACAGCAATTGCACCATTTTGACCTTTAGCAATCAAATTAGTACCTTCGATTGGATCTACTGCAATATCCACTTCTGGACCGCCAGCACCAACATGTTCGCCAATATATAACATAGGTGCTTCATCGATTTCGCCCTCACCGATAACAACAGTACCAGAAATACGAACAGAGTCAAAAGCTTGACGCATTGCATCAACGGCTAAACCATCGGCTTCGTCTTTTTGACCACGACCTAACAAACGACCACTGCGAAGAGCAGCTGCTTCGACTACACGAGCAAATTCTAAAGATAAAGTACGATCCATTTTAGGGCCTCCTTAAAAAGATGTTTATATTACTTATTGATTAGCTTGTTTCCAATCAGCCATGAACTTTTCTAATCCTGCATCAGTCAATGGATGTTTCATAGCTTGTAACAACACTTTATATGGCACTGTTGCAATATGGGCACCAGCTTTCGCACATTGTAAAATATGCAATGGTGTACGTACGCTAGCAGCGATAATTTCAGTATTAATACTGTGAATAGCAAAGATATCCGCAATATCTTGAATCAATGTCAATCCATCCATGCTAATATCGTCAATACGGCCTACAAAAGGGCTAACAAAAGTAGCGCCAGCACGAGCCGCCAACAATGCTTGATTAGCAGAGAAAATCAATGTTACATTTGTTTTAATACCTTCTTTTGAAAGTACGGCAACAGCTTTTAACCCTTCTGGAGTCATTGGAATTTTAACGACTACATTAGAACCGAGTTTTACTAGCTCATGAGCTTCAGCAATCATGCCTGGTGCATCGCTAGCAATAACCTCTGCGCTAACAGGTCCTTCTACAAGATCTGCAATTTCTTTAATTACTTGTTTTAAATCGCGTTTAGCTTTCACGATTAACGATGGATTTGTAGTTACACCATCAATAAAACCAAAAGAATAAGCATCTTTAATTTCACTAAATTCAGCTGTATCAATAAAGAATTTCATGGGACCTCCTTATTTAGCAGGCGTAATTTTTTCAACGCCCCCCATATATGGAACCAACACCTTAGGAATCACAACGGAGCCATCTGGTTGTTGATTGTTTTCCAAAATTGCCGCTACTGTACGACCTACTGCTAAGCCAGAACCATTCAATGTATGAACAAATTCAGGTTTACCTTTAGGGCCACGACGGAACTTAATGTTTGCACGACGAGCTTGGAAATCCGTCATATTGGAGCAAGAAGAAATCTCTCTATATTTATTTTGTGCAGGCATCCATACTTCTACGTCATACGTTTTAGCAGAACCAAAACCAATATCACCAGTACACAATGTGATAACACGGAATGGCAATTCTAATAGGCGTAGTACTTCCTCTGCATTGTCTGTCAATTTTTCTAATTCATTCCAAGATTCTTCTGGTTTTGAAAGTTTCACCATTTCTACCTTGTTAAATTGATGTTGACGAATCAAGCCACGTGTATCACGGCCAGCAGAGCCTGCTTCAGCACGGAAACATGCGGTAAATGCAGTATAATATTTAGGTAATTCATCTTCGCTCAAGATTTCTCCACTGTGATAATTGGTCAATGTAACCTCTGCAGTAGGAATCAAGAAGTATTCTGTATCCTCAACGTGGTACATATCTTCAGCAAACTTAGGCAATTGACCTGTACCTGTCAAAGTTTCACGAGTTACCATATACGGTGTCATCATCTCAGTATAACCTTGCTTATCAACATGAAGATCTACCATGAAGTTGATAAGAGCACGTTCTAAACGAGCACCTAAGCCTTTATACACAGTAAAACGAGCGCCAGACATTTTTACGGCACGATTAAAATCAAGAATATCTAAACCTTCACCAATATCCCAATGTGCTTTTGGTTCAAAATCAAATTGACGTGGTTCGCCCCATTTGCGTTGTTCTACATTTTCATCTTCATCAGCACCAACAGGTACAGATGCATCACACATATTTGGCAACATCAATGCGGCATTGCGCAAAGATTCTTCAACTTCGCGAATACGACCATCTAGCTCAGAAATTTCGTCGCCAACACGTTTCATTTCAGCAATCTTATCATCTGCATTTTCTTTGTTGCGTTTTAATTGGCTGATTTCTTCTGTTACAGAATTGCGTAATGCCTTTAATTCTTCAACCTTTTGAATCAATTCTTTCCGTTCATCATACGCAGCTACAAAAGTATCAAGATCACCCTTTGTATGACGATTATCCAAATTTTGTTTTACTAGTTCGAGGTTTTCTCGGACAAATTTCAAATCTAACATAGTATCAGCCTCTTCTATTATGTCGTACAATTTAGTATTTTAATACATTTAAGTATATCATAAAATATAGTATTATTCATCATCTTCTTCATCGAGAAGATAATCCTTGGCCATCCATTTACGTGTGGCAGTGAAGGAAATAGTGACCCATTTTTCTGTTGGATTACCGCCTATTTCTTCATCAATTTCATTGCGAATTTGATCGAGCTCAGCTATCGTCTGATAAGGAAACTTCTTTGGCACCAAAATATCGATTTCGATAATACGAGAATTCCCATAAGCTTGTACGCTTGTCACGTAATCTTTAAATGAATATTTTTCCATAAAACGATCCATGATTTCTTGTACTTCATCATGTAAAGACGAAGGTGCCCAACCTAATATTTGCTTCGTAGAAGGTACAAGAATCTTAATAACCGATGGAATCATTTGCAATGCTAATACAATCAAAACAATAGGATCAATGTAGACAGCCAAATAATTATAGGCTGTCCCCTCTAACAAAATGGCCGCCACAAAACTGATAAGAATAGCGGCCTCTAGCCATGCATCAACGGACCAACTAACGTTATCAAACTTGATGAGATTCGACTGTAGGCTTTTATTAATACGACGAACATAAAAATAATAAGCCGTATCAGCTATAGTAAAGAAAATAGCATAGTAAATGGCAATGCCAAAATCAACATGGCGACCACCATTCAATAGATCCCCTATACCACTAATCAATGCGTACAATACGATCAATAGAATAAAGAACCCTTCAACAACGAGTACAAGAGGCTCAAATTGCCAGTACCCAAACTGGAACCGTTTACTTGTTTCACGGGCTACTAATTTAGCCGTCATAAGCATCATAATCTTAATGATTACATCAATAAACGAAAATATACCATCTAATAATATGGCACTAGAACCAGTAATTACACCCATAATAGTACCGCTCACGGCCACCAACGACATTAATGCAACGGATTGCGTTAATAATCGTTGTTCTATGGAACGCCTTGCAGCTAATATATCCATAATTACCCCCTTTTATACCTATATTATTTTATTATATCCTATATTGAGTATTTTTTAAAATCACTCAGAAAAAGCCCTCTGCTATTAGAAGTATAGAATTCTAATAGCAGAGGGCTATTCAAAGGAGATAGTATCGCCAAAGTTCTTATTACAATGACTTAATTGTACTATTTACCAATATTATGTTCTAAATCAAAGCGATCAGATACGAAACCGTATAATGTCCAACCTGCAAAGGTTACAATAGAACCGTATGTCATAGCTTCAAAACCAGATGCATACAATGCATATAAGCTATACAAGGAACCGATAAAGGCGATAAATGTCGTAACTTTAAGTTCACTACCAGTACGTTTTGCGGCTTTCATCAATACGATAACGGCAGCCATAGATAAGAGGTAAGGAATAATATTCGTTACAACGGCCAAGTTAACCAATGTTTCAAATTGTTCACTTAAGGAAGGACTAATTGTCATTAAACTCATAAAGGATTGCAAGATAGTAATTGTTATCATACCAACTACTGGAGCATCTTTAGATGTAATTTTACTGAACAATTTAGGGAAGTAACCTTCGTCAGCAGCGCCTTTAAATACGTTTGCAATCGTAAACTGCCAACCAAGCAAGGAACCGAAGCAGGACATAACCATAAGGCCCATAACAATCTTACCAACCGTACCATTGAACATAGATGCGAATGCTAAACCGAATGGTGCATTACTATTAACGAGTTCACTAGCTGGTACGATACCAAACATCATGTTAGTAGAAATAATATAAATCGCAGCAGCCCCTAATGTACCACCAAGTACGGCTTTTGGTACATTCTTTTCTGGATTGTCTACAGCATCAGCATTAGCACATGCAGACTCTAGGCCAAGGAACGCCCATAATGTCATGGCGATAGAATTTGTAGCAGCTTCACCAAATGGCATGTTATTGACATTCCAATTTGCTACATACATATCTGCGGAGAAATATGCCCAGCCTACAGTACTAATTACAAGCACTGGTGCGATAACGCCCCATACGGTAAAGCTAGATACACGACCTGTAATACTAGCACCACCAAAGTTCAATACTGTTGCAAGCCATAATGTGAAAATTGTATAAATACCAGTCATTAATGGTGTTAATGTTGCATCAGCAAAGGTTGCTGCATACCCTACAGCGGAAATAGCAATCGCAATATTAGCAATCAAAAGAGATACACCATAGGTATAGTTCGCCATAAAGTTCCCTGCTTTACCGAAGGAATATTCAGCATAACCACCCATGCCGCCCCCCTTGCGTCCATACATACCACATTTAGCAAATGCGTATGCCAAACACATGGAGCCTACAGCTGTGATCAACCAAGATACAATTGAAAGAGCACCTACCTGTGCCAACTTTGTTGGCAACATGATAATACCGGAGCCCATCATATTTACAGCTGTTAATATTGTCAGCTGCAATACGGACATCTTATTTTTGCCTGTACTCATAGTTTTACCACCTTTTTATTGATTGTGTCGCCGACAGAGCATCTCTGTCGGCACACAGTTGGGTTTATTTTTCAAATTCTTTTTTCAATACATAGCCATATGCTTTTTTAGTTCCATCTGGTTCTGGTGTAATGTATACACCTTGAATTTCAGGCGCAAAGCCAGGCAACTTATTGATGCCTTCTTGCAATGCTAAGAAGTAATCACAAGCAGTCTTAGACCAACGTTCGCCTGGTTGTACACACAATACTCCAGGAGGATAAGGAAGAGCCCCTTCAAGAGCAATGCGACCTTCAGCTTGATCTAATGGTACAAGTTCCCCTTTACCACGTTGGAATTCAAAGTTCGCATCTTGAGGATTCAATACATATTCTGGGAAGTAGTCATGTAAGAACAAGCGTTCTTGTAATGTACTAACTTGTCTATCCTTGTAGAAATCATGCATTTCTTGGCATAATTGACGGATATGGTAACCTTTATACTTATCGATATTAGCATAATAAATCGATGGTAAAACATCTTGCATTGGTGCATCAGCTTCAATTAATTCTTCAAAGCGAATCAATTGTGCAACTAAATCATTCATCTTAGTTTTGGATTCTGCTGGTGTCATCAAGAATAAAATTGTGTTCAAGTCACATTTTTCAGGGATGATACCATTTTCACGCAAGTAGTTTGCAAGAATATTGGCAGGAATACCAAAATCTTCGTATTCACCAGTTTCTACATTGATACCAGGCGTAATCAATTGGAACTTGCAAGGATCGATAAAGTATTGGCCTTTACCATAACCTTTGAAAGAGTGCCATTTAGCATTTGGTTCGAATGCAAAATATTCCACATCTTGAGCCATTGCTTTTGTATCGCCATCTTCCCATTTTTTCCCATGTACAATAGGAGGTACTAATGGGCGAAGATATTTACAATGTTTCAATACTGTTTTACGAGCATCGATAACGGTTTCTACACAATCAATCCATAATTTCTTACCAGCTTCACCTTCATGCATTTTAGCATTTACGTCGAGTGCTGCGAATAATGGATAGAATGGAGATGTAGAAGCATGCATCATAAAGGCATTGTTAAGACGTTTATGGTTTACATAACGATCTTGGCCTTTAACGTGTTTATCTTTTTTATGGATTTGAGATGTTTGAGAGAAACCAGCTTGTTGCTTATGAACAGATTGAGTTACTAATACGCCTGGGTCATTAGGTCCTAATTCCAATAACAATGGACTGCAATCTTTCATCATAGGAATAAATTGTTCATAGCCAACCCATGCGGAGTCGAAGAAAATATAGTCACAAAGATGGCCGATTTTATCAACAACTTGACGAGCATTGTAAATAGTACCATCATATGTACCTAATTGGATAACGGCTAAACGAATAGGACGTTCAGCTTTTGCTTTTTCAGGATCTTTTTCAGCAATCAATTCACGAATGTATTTTTCATCAAAGCAGTGTTCCAAAATACCGCCGATAGAACCGAATGGATTACGAGCTGTTTCAAGGTATACAGGAGTTGCACCTGCCATAACAAGAGCACCATGGCAAATTGATTTATGGTTATTACGGTCATATAAAACGATATCGCCAGGTGTTAATAGAGCATTCAATACAACTTTATTGGATGAAGATGTACCATTTAATACGAAATACGTTTTATCTGCATTATATACTTGTGCAGCATGTTGTTGAGCTGCGCATGCTGGACCTTCATGAATTAAAAGGTCGCCTAATGCAACGTCTGCATTACAAAGGTCAGAACGGAACACATTTTCACCATAGAAATCGTAGAATGCACGGCCAGCTGGATGTTTACAATAGAACTGACCACCTTGATGTCCTGGGCAGTCGAATTGGGAATTACCTTCTTCTACATAGTCAGCTAATGCTTTAAAGAATGGAGGCAATGTAGATTCTTCATATTTATCTGCAGCGGCCTCAATTTGACGTTTATACAAGTCAAAGTTTGTACTAGAGCCATCAATTACACGTTCAACTTTCCCCATGAATTGATCTATATCAACAGAACTATCAAAAACAACTAAGAAAATAGGGATACCAAAGGATTTTACAGTTTCATTTTCTAAGATGGCTGTATCAGTTTCACTAATAACGATTGCTGCTATATCAGTAAAATCAGTTTGGCTTAAATCAACACTTTCACGACCTTCTAAAGGGCCAAAATAATATTGTGCCTTATGAGAAAATGCGACCTTCATATGTTTCATAATATGATCCTCCCAAAATAACAAATGTAATTTAAATAAATGTGAATCATATACATAAATATAAGATGTATACCCCTTATTAATTGATAGCTATCTCATTCAGTTAGGCGTATTCTTTATCTATATGTATATTCTAACATTTATATGATTTATTTCACAGCGGTTAATTATACGCATTATACATATGCTCATTACAATTATGAGTTTTATGCAAAATGAATATTACATTAACTTATAGAATATAGTTGTATAAACTTTTTCATATGTTGATAACCATTATTAATATATAAAGTAAGTTATACCCCACACTTCATGTATATCTACTTACTGACACGCAAAAAAGGCTGTAATAGAACACAGTTCACCGCATTCTATTACAGCCTTTAATTTAAAAATTATTCAGTTATTTCTTCTTCTTGTACTTGAGATGTTTCAGGTTTCATCAACGGGAACAACAATACATCACGAATAGATGCAGAGTCTGTCAAGAACATAACAAGACGGTCGATACCAACGCCCAAACCTGCTGTTGGTGGTAAACCGTATTCAAGAGCATTGACGAAATCTTCATCCATACGATGCGCTTCATCATCACCAGCTTCACGTTCTTTCAATTGATCCAAGAAACGTTGTTTTTGATCAATTGGATCATTTAACTCGGAGAAACCATTTGCCAATTCACGTCCATAGATAAACGCTTCAAAACGTTCTGTAGCCAATGGATTTTCACGACTTGCTTTGGCAAGTGGAGAAATTTCTTTTGGATGACCATACACGATAGTTGGTTGAATCAAGTTTTCTTCTACATAATCTTCGAAGCAAGCATTCAATATTTTACCAATACCATCATTGTCTGTATATTCTACATTTAAACGATCTGCAATAGCACGTGCTTCTTCTACACTAGTTACTGCATCAAAGTCTTCACCAGTATATTTTTTTACACCTTCTGCCATTGTGATACGGTTCCAAGGTGGAGTCAAGTTGATTTCAGTGCCTTGGTATGTAATTTCTTGTGTCCCTAGTACTTCTTGAGCACAGTAAGATACAAGATTTTCTGTTAAACGAATTGCATCTTCTACATCACCATATGCTTGGTAGGATTCGATAGTTGTGAATTCTGGATTATGACGATTATCGATACCTTCGTTGCGGAAACAACGGTTCATTTCGAATACGCGTTCCATACCGCCAACAATCAAGCGTTTTAAGTATAATTCTGGAGCAATACGCATATAGATATCGATATCAAGAGCATTGTGATGAGTAATGAATGGACGAGCAGCTGCACCGCCTGGAATAGGATGCATCATAGGTGTTTCCACTTCCATAAAACCATCGTTCATCATGTATTCGCGAATCTTCGCAACAATTTTGGAACGTTTAATAAATGTATCGCGCACTTCTGGATTTACAATCAAGTCTACATAACGTTGACGATAGCGAAGTTCTGTATCCTTTAAGCCATGCCATTTTTCAGGTAATGGACGCAATGCTTTGGACAACAAGGTTAATTTATTAACTTTAATTGTAACTTCACCGCTGTGAGTTCTAAATACATGACCTTCAATACCAACAATATCGCCAATATCAAGCATTTTTACATATTTGTAATTATCTTCGCCCAATACATCTTTACGGAAATATACTTGGATATCACCAGTTAAATCGCGAATATTGGCAAATGCAGTTTTACCATGTGAACGCATCGTCATTAAACGGCCTGCAATGACAGTAGGTTGGTCTTCGTAGTTCAAGAAGTCATCTTTAATATCTTTTGCATGATCTTTAACGACAAATCGTTGACCAAATGGATAAATACCATCAGCTTCATATTCAGCCAATTTGTCGCGGCGAATTTGCATTTGATCATTTAATTCTTCTTGTAAGTTTTTAATTTCTTCACTCATGTTATCGCCTCTTTTTTGAAATGAAAATTATTGAATTGCTAACACTTTGAAAGTAACAGGACCATCAGGTGTGGATACCTCTACTTCATCGCCCTTACGTTTACCTAAAATGGCTTTACCTACTGGTGATTCATTAGAAATACGATTATTGAAAGGATCGGCTTCAGAAGAACCAACAATAACATATTCCAATTCATCATTGTACATCGTATCTAATACGGTAACTTTACTGCCTACGGATACGACATCACCTTTTGTGGATTCATCAATAATTTTAGCTGTATTAATCTTATTTTCTAACTCAGAAATATAGCCTTCGATGAAAGCTTGTTCGTTTTTTGCATCATCATATTCAGAGTTTTCACTGATATCGCCATATTCAATAGCTGTTTTAATACGTTGTGACACCTCAATACGGCGCACAGATTTATAATATGCTAATTCATCCTCAAGTTTTTTCAAACCTTCGGCTGTAAGTAATGTTTCTTTTACGTCTGCCATAGATTCTCCTAATCTTTCTACATATAAATAATAGAAAAAGTGTCACAGTACGATGACACCTTATCTTTCATCTTTAATTTTTAATCAATTATACTAAGAACCCCTATATTTGTCAATGTGAGTCCCAGTTTTTCAAAATATCTCTATAGGTTGAAAGTTCTATTTTAAAGCTTTCAGCAGTGTGAATTGTATTTACACGATTGCGCCAATAAGCTGCTTCAGGCATGCCCTTCATATACCACCCTGCATGTGTTCGGATTTCTCTTACCCCTAGCGATTCCCCTTTATACTGGCAGAGTAGTTCAAAGTGTTTAAGCAACATATCTAGTCGCTCTAAATAAGTAGGTTCTGGGATTAATTCACCTGTAGTTAAATAGTGATTGGTGCGCTCAAATATCCACGGGTTGCCTTGTGCACCACGGCCAATCATGACAGCATCACAACCTGTTTCTTGTATCATACGAAGAGCATCTTCAGGTGTCCACACATCACCATTACCAATAACAGGAATAGACAAAGCCTCCTTAACAGCTTTGATATAAGACCAATTGGCACGTCCCATATACATCTGTTCCCGTGTACGTCCATGAACAGCAACGGCAGCCACACCAGTACTTTCAATACGTTTGGCGAAATCGACCACATTAATATGCTCATCATCCCAACCAATACGCATTTTTACCGTAACCGGCACATCAACAGCGTTTACTGCTGCTTCTGCTACACGAGCTGCTAAATCAGGTGTTTTCATCAACGCCGAACCATCACCGCTGGAAACCACCTTTTTAACAGGGCACCCCATATTGATATCCACAATATCGGCGCCTGCATCAGCTACGACCTTAGCGCCTAGCGCTATCGCTTCTGGATTAGATCCAAAAATTTGCATTGACACAGGATGTTCAATCTCTTCCATACGCAATAACTCATGGGTGCGCTCATTTTTATATTTTATACCCATAGCACTAACCATTTCGGTACAAACCATGGATGCGCCATTTTCTTTGGCTAACAGTCGATATGCTATATCGCTAACACCTGCCATAGGGGCTAAAATAGTCTTGCCTTGAATGGATACATTTCCAATAGCCCATGTTTCCTTCATTATGATTCACCTAATAAAACAGGTACAGTCTAAACCGTACCTGTTGTTTCATTCATACTATAATTACAACCAACCCTACTATAGTACCATTATTTATTTCGTTCGTAAATGAGGCGAAGACCTTCCAATGTAAGCATTGGTTCTACATGATCAATACAATCGGTAGCACTACTGATGAGTTGTGCCAAACCACCTGTTGCCACCACGGTTACATCGCCACCCATTTCAGCTTTCATACGTGCCACTAGCCCCTCTACCTGTCCTACATACCCATAGAACATACCGGATTGCATGGAGGATACGGTGTTGCGATTAATAACCTGACCTGGGTCCTTTACCTCAATACGCGGCAATTTAGCAGCTCGTTGGAATAATGCCTCAGCGGAAATCGTTACGCCCGGCGTAATAACACCACCAATGTAATCACCATTGCCAAGAACCGCACAATAAGTTGTAGCAGTACCAAAATCAATAATAATCAATGGACCATTATATACCGCATTGGCAGCTACTGCATTGACAATACGGTCAGCACCTACCTCGCGAGGATTATCATATTTAATTGCAATTCCTGTTTTGGTGCCAGGTCCTACAATAAGAGGCTTCACATTAAAGTAACGTAAACATACGCGTTCTAATGTAGGCATCAATGGTGGTACTACCGAAGAAATAATGATAGCCTTAATATCCTTTGCGTTAACCTTGCGATCATGAAAAAACAAATTCATCATCAACATGCCATATTCGTCTGTGGTACGCACACGATCTGTAGAAATTCTCCAGTGCCCTACTAAATTTTTCTTATCGTAAACACCGAGAACAATATTCGTGTTTCCCACATCAATTACTAATAACATGCATTCCTCCTATTTTCGCGGCCGTATAGAAACATCGCCTGCCACAATTCGTTTAATTTCTCCATTGGTCGTTTTTACCAATAAATTCCCATCGTCATCGATATCAGTTGCCACACCTTCATATGTATTCCCCGGTGCTCTAACCTCAATTTCTTGATTTAACGTAACGCTTAACTTACGCCACTCATTGAGAGTATCTTCAAATCCACTATCAAGCACATCGTAATATTGGTGTTCTAATTCTTCTAAGATAATTTTGAAAGCTTCCGTCCGTTCAATATCAACGCCTTCCATCAATAGAGATGTAGCAATTTGTTTTATTTCTTCCGGTAGTTCTTCTTGTTTAGTTTTAACATTAACGCCTATCCCCATAATGATATATGAGATTTCTTCCATTGAGCCAGACATTTCCGTCAATATACCAACGAGCTTGCGCCCATTAACTAAAATATCATTAGGCCATTTAATACCTGCATCGGTAAGCCCCATTTTGTGAAATGCCTTGGTCAGAGCCACAGCAGCCATCAATGTACATTTAGGAGCTTCTGCAGGGGGAAAATCAGGTCGCAAAATCAGACTAAACCATAATCCTTTTCCAAACGGAGAATACCAACCGCGTGACAATCGACCTCTACCAGCAGCCTGTTCTTCTGTAACAACTACAGTGCCTTCCTCAGCGCCTTGTTGTGCCAATCGACGGGCTTCTAAATTGGTTGATTCAGTTGTATCCATATATACATATCGCTTACCGAACACATCGGTATTCAATATTTGTTTCATTGCTAACGGGCTTAACAAATCCGGTTCCTCCAACAAACGATAACCACGCTTTGTATAGGACTCAATTTTATAGCCCTTTTGTCTTAGTGCTTTTATATGCTTCCAAATGGCAGTCCGTGATACATGACATGCTTCAGACATATCTTGACCTGACACAAAGCCACCTTGATTCTGTCTTAAGAATTCTAGTACTTCATCACGCATAATAAGGCCCCTTTCTCCTGTCGGTTTACAATTCGATTGTACAAGTGGACCCTTGAAAAAGCAAGTGTTAATTATCAATTAAATCAATCATAATTAAAATAATGCAAGTGGTCTTAATGTGTATCCCCTCCTGAAGGTAGACAAATAGATTAATGAATGATATTACAGACCATTAATAGTATAATGAGTAAAGGATGATGAAATTAAGGAGTATCAATGAAACAATTTACATTAGAAGAAAAAAATGAGGTCCTGGAGACCCCCTTTATCCATATCCATCGAAAATTGGATGTATTATTAAATATCGCTAAACTACTAATGGAATGTGGTGCTGACACGGTACGGATGGTGTCTGAGATTCAACAAGCCGCTACATTTATGGGGATTCCACACAATTATTTAAATATCCACATTAGTTATACAACAATCATGATTAATATATTTCATGAAGAGCGCTCTATAACAGTTTTTCGAAAAACGCCGATTCACATACCAAATATGGCCATGATTAATGCCGTATCAAAACTAACTTGGAGAGCTTTTGAACGCCATTATTCTTTAACTACCTATGAACGTTTAGTTGGAAAACTACACCAAACAATTCCCGTCTATCCAATCTGGGTAAAAGGTATTGCTTGCGCATTAGGATCTGCTGGTTTAGCTTACTTATATAGCGCGGATATTATCGCACTAATAGTAACATTCATCTGTTCACTATGCGGATATTTTATGAGAGTCGTATCTCAGCGCCTAGGATTTAATGAATATTTAGGCAACGCTATCTGCGCCTTTACAGCCATGTTTATTGCCTATTGTTTTTATACCTTCATCGAGCTAGGATCTCTGGTATATGTTCTTGTTTGTTGCACCCTCTTTATGATTCCAGGTGTACCACTTATCAATTCGGTTATCGATACCATAAACAACCACATTTTATCTGGTATAACACGAGCTATTAGAACCTTACTTATCGTGGGCAGCATGACACTCGGCATGGCGATGGCTCTTTACTTCAGTCCATTACCAGCATTTAACTTTGTAGATATAAAACCTCATATTCTATCCATAACTCAAGTCATCGGCTCATTTCTCGCCGCTGCATCATTTGCCGTATTATTCAACTCACCAAGGCGTCTGTTACCATATATTGGGCTAGGCGGTGTCGTTTGTGTCACTATACGTAACTTACTGCTTCTCGAGTATGGGTTTGCTCTACCTGGTGCCACATTCGTTGGAGCAGCCATCATGAGTGTTATTTTTGTTAAACTTTCCACATGGCTACGCACCTCTGGCCCTGTACTAGTTGTACCATCAGCTATCGCACTGATGCCGGGGATTTTACTCTATCGATTCCTATTTGATATATTGCATATTAACTCATTAAATGAATCTGGCTTACTGTATATGGCTCAAAACGGAACAACTGGCATTCTATCCATCGTCGGTATTGCAGTCGGTGTGGCTATACCAAATGTACTAGCCCAACGGTACCTCCAAAATCGCAAAAATCAACGTACACAAGAATTAATGGCTACAAGACATGCTAGCGATGGGCAATAATAAATTGACAGCAATGAAAATTAACTTTATATACAACAAAAGAGGCTGCCTTACGGTAGCCTCTTTTAATTATGTATTAAGATTGTACATCAGATTCTGCGGAGCTTGTCTTAGTATCTTCAGTAACATTAGGCATTGAAATAACTGCATCTACAGGACTTGCTGTAGGAGCCTCTAATTCATCAGGAGCCTTAGTAGTGCCATATTTATGAAGATTTTCAACAGCTTTAGCATCAATCGTTTCTTCTTCTAATAAAGCCTTCGCCATATTATGTAAGAAGTCCATATTATCTGTTAAGAGTTGTTCCACATCACGATATGCTTCATCTACAATATGATGAATTTCAACATCGATCTTACTTGCAACTTCTTCACTGTAGTTACGTTCATGGCCAATGTTTTTACCGAGGAATACTTGCTCTTGTTGTTCACCAAACACAATTGGTCCCAACGTATCGCTCATACCCCAACGAGTAACCATAGAACGTGCCGTATTCGTTACACTTTGCAAATCACCAGATGCACCCGTACTAATATCACCAAGCACAAGAGCCTCTGCAATACGACCACCAAGTGCAACGCGTATGTCCGCCAATAGTTGTGCTTTAGTCTTATAATCATGTTCCTCTTTAGGTAGCATCATTGTATAACCGCCAGCATAACCACGTGGGATAATCGTTACTTTATGAACAGGGTTTGCATGTGGCAATAAATGTGCCACGATGGCATGACCAGATTCATGATAGGCTGTCAATTTGCGATCTTTTTCACTCACAATATGACTGCGACGTTCAGGGCCCATGCTAACCTTTTCACTAGCTTCTTCTAATTCAGCCATGGTGATAACCTTTTTATTTAAACGCGCTGCCAATAATGCAGCTTCGTTTAACAAATTGCTCAAATCAGCACCAGTAAAGCCTGGTGTCTTTTTCGCAATCGTTTTTAAGTCTACATCATCTGCCAATGGTTTATTACGTGCATGAACCTTAAGAATAGCTTCACGACCATGAAGATCCGGACGACCTACAACGACTTGTCTATCAAAGCGACCTGGACGCAACAATGCAGGGTCCAAGATATCTGGTCTGTTAGTCGCTGCAAGGGTAATGATACCTTCATTAGCACCAAATCCATCCATTTCAACGAGTAATTGGTTCAACGTTTGTTCACGTTCATCGTGACCACCGCCAAGACCCGCACCACGTTGACGGCCTACTGCATCAATTTCATCGATAAAAATGATACAAGGCGCATTTTTCTTCGCTTGACCAAATAAATCACGTACACGAGATGCACCAACACCGACAAACATTTCTACGAAATCGGAACCGGAAATGGTAAAGAACGGAACACCTGCTTCACCGGCTACAGCCTTAGCCAATAAGGTCTTACCTGTGCCCGGAGGTCCCGCTAACAAGACACCTTTCGGAATGGTCGCACCAATACTTGTAAATTTACCTGGGTCCTTCAAGAATTCTACAACTTCTGTCAATTCTTGTTTAGCCTCTTCGGCACCAGCAACATCGCTAAATTTAACCTTTACATTACCATCGCCCATCATCTTAGCACGACTTTTGCCAAAGTTCATTACGCGACCGCCACCACCTTGGGTTTGTTGCATAATGAAGAAGAACACAACCACAAGGATAATGATAGGAATCGCAGAACCCAATAAGCTAACCCACCAAGAAGGTTGTTCTGGTGGTGCAGCAGTAATTTCAACACCATTATCTGTCAACGTTTTAATCAACGTATCATCAGTTGGTGCATAGGACACAAATTCTGTGCCATTTTTTAATTTTCCTTTGATTCCATGGTCATTTGTAATCGTTACAGATTCAACCTTTTTTTGTTGTACCTGTTGAACAAAACCGGTATAACTCATTTCGGCTTTATTAGTATTTTGCCCTGCAAGGGAATCTATAGCGAAAACGGCAATTGCAATGATAAGTAAGTAAAGGACGAGTTTTTTACTAAATTGACTCAAAAAATTACTCCTTTCACATGTAATGTATAACCTAATAACGCATAATGATATGCATTATTATATTATACCATATAATACGAACAAATACTCGCCATTATTTAGTAATAAATATATGACCTCATTATCGGTAAACAGATTCTTTCAAAATACCAATATATGGCAATTGACGATATTGCTCTGCATAATCTAAGCCATATCCTACAACAAAATAATCTGGAACCGTAAATCCTACATAATCGACATCTACGTCCATTTTACGGCGTTCTGGTTTATTAAGAAGGGCAACAAGTCGCACACTTTTAGCGCCGCGAGCCTTCAAATTATCCAATAAATAGTGAAGGGTTGTGCCCGTATCTACAATATCTTCAACGACGAGTACATTTTTACCTTCTACGGAGCGATCTAAATCTTTTAAAATACGGACCACACCAGTACTTGTTGTACCATCACCGTAACTAGAGCAAGAAATAAAATCGAATGATACATCTACTGAATCATCGATGGTGCGAGCTAAATCTGTATAGAAAACAATAGCGCCTTTCAAAACGCCGACTAAAACAACAGATTCATTAGCATAATCTTTGCTAATCTCAGCACCTAACTCACGAATGCGAGTTGCTAATTGTTCTTGAGAATATAAAATTTCTTTTACATCTTGATGCATATATAAGACCTCCCGGATCTATATCTAATGTTTGCAATATACAAGTATTGTATCACATTGCGCGTTAATTGTAACTTTTTGAATGGTGAAAGTTTTAGCTTCTCCTGTACCTATAATATGGGCCAATTGTTCTTGATGTGCTAGGGATAATGAAACACTGGGTATCATCAATTGCCACAATCGCCGCTGCATAGCGAGCGGTAGTGCCCGCATACGCCGTCGAGACATCTGGAATCCATTGTCTACAGGTCTTACTAACTGCAGGAACAAGCGCTGACTTTCACTATTAAGATAAGCTTCATCGACTTGGGCAATATCACCCAATCTGCATAATGCCTCTACTACATTAGGATTAATTCGTTGTAATGTAGGAATTACCTCATGACGAATACGATTTCTATTATATTGCAAATCTTCATTAGATGCATCTATACAATACTCAATCCCCTGTAAATGGGCATATTCTAATATTTCATCTTTTGTAACCCCCAATAAAGGCCTAACTACAGGGATGGAGTAATCATGGCTTATCACAGACATACCGGTAATACCTTTGATACCAGATCCACGCAATATATGAGCTAAAATGGTTTCCCCTTGATCATCCTTATGATGAGCAGTGACAATATAATCATAATGTTCACGCTCAGCTAATTCATTAAACCATCTATAGCGCTCACAACGACCAACAGTCTCTAATGACTCCTTTCGCTCTTGTGCCATAGCGGGGATATCCTTTTTAATTCCCCAAAATGGTAAATCCCGCTCGTTACAATACGATGCAACCATCTGTAATTCACTTAGGCCTTCTCGACGAATAGAATGATCCATAGTAGTAACGCCAATAGTCCAAAGTGCTTTTCTATGTACCTTTAAATATTGTAAAACATGTAATAAGACCATAGAATCTGGGCCCCCTGAACAAGCAACTAAAATTCGTGCCTCATGGGGGAATAAATTGAAATCTTTTAATATCTTATTAATCATTCTATGGAATTGTTTGATTTGTTTAGGAGTCGATTTACTGTGCTGTCTCATCATAACTTGTAATCAATTCTTGTTGTAATGCTTCCATACCATCTCGTTCACTTACAAAAATATGAGGCACCTCATAAGCATCCATAAATGATGTTAGTATTTCTGCACCACTTACAATAATATCTGCACGCCCTGGCTGTAGTCCTGGTACATGTAAACGCTCATTACGGCTCATATAACGCAATTGTAAAATAATTCCTTCTATACATTCTCTAGACAGCTTATGACCTTGAATTTTATGTCCATCATATTTGGTCATTCTTAAATCAATAGCCGCTAAGGTCGTAATAGTGCCTCCGATACCAATGAAATCACCGAATGTACCCTCTATCATCATTGGGTCCCATAAAAACCGTGTTTCTTCCCATACTCGTTGAGGGCCTTCATCCGAAAGAGTTCTAAGACGTACCGCACCAACCGGATAAGACCGACTCCAATAGATGCTATCTTTAGAACCGAGCGCCAACTCAGTACTACCACCGCCAATATCGATGGTCGCATAATGCAATCCGTTAGCTAAACGATCTTGTAAAGCGCCTTTAAACCCATAGGCTGCTTCTTCATCACCACTTAAGATACGATATGTCATAGAGCAATATGTGATGGCTTGCTCCATAAACGCAAGGCCATTTGATGCTTCTCGAACGGCACTCGTTGCAAATGCAAAACAATGGTCTGCGCCGTAATCTTTCGCTAGAGTAGCTATTTCAGAAAACGCTTTATAAGATGCTTCCATCGATTCTGTCGTTAACGATCCATCTTTATTTCGTTTGCCTAATCGCGTAGTCCATAACTGCTTTGGTTCGTTATGCCATTGACCATCTGTATACGTTCCTAGTAATAATCGAATAGAATTAGAACCTACATCAATAATAGCAGCTTTCATAGTCTCCCCTCCTTATTATCCCTCTATCAATTACCCACTATAATTGTAATTTTAAAGTATATGCACAAAGAGATGGCCGAAACCATCTCTTTATTTTAATCGCGACGACCGCCACGGCCACCACGTTTACCTTCTGTATTACGTTTTAAATCATGTAATCGCTCGTTGCTATCACGCAAGAATGATTTCATCTTCGCCTCAAAAGACTCTACACTTTGTCGACTTTGTACACGGCGCTCAGGGCGGCGTTCCTCTACTTGTGGTTTTTCTTGAGTTTGACGAATGGAAAGACCAATTTTACTACCATCTACAGATAAAACCTTTACCTTCACTGCATCTTGTACTTTTAGTACATCGTTAATATCCTCTACATAGCCATAAGCTACTTCTGAAATATGAACTAAACCTGTTTGTTTATCACCTAAATCGATAAAAGCACCAAACTTTGTAATACCGGAAACTGTACCATTTAAAACGCTACCAACTTCGATTGCCATGCAACCTCCTAATAAAACCTCAAACTATAAACTAAAACTACACCAATGATGACAAGATCATTTTACATATGGCACTTCACCCGGTTTAACGAGACCTAATTGCTCACGTGCTACATTTTCAATATTCTTAGGATCTTGTAGCTTTGCTTTTTCTTGTTCTAATTCATCATTTCTTTGTTGCAATTCTTGCAATTGTTGTTCAATATGTTGTTTTTCTTGATATATAGCTACTAATCGATATGCTTGTCCCAGTAAAAGCATAGCCATTACTGCAACTACAATACGTTTCACCCACATAATGACAATCTTACGGTCTTCAGCGCGTCGATTTCGTTTCACCCGTCTACGCTTTATCGGTTTTTCACGATTTTCAGATTGTTTCATGCAGAGCCCCCAAAAATAATATTAACTATATTCATAATAACAAATTATACCACAGAACCACTTAGAAATTATAGGTAGAAAATTGCATAAAAGTAGATCTATTTTGAAATATATTTAAGGTACATCACATAGTTTCTGCTTTTTTTGCATATTCTCTAATAACCGCACAAGATTTTTTAAATAAGGCTAATTCATCCTCTGTCATTTGTAATTCAAGAACATCTTCTATGCCCTCCTTACCAACGACAGCAGGTGTGGACGCAAAAACGTCTGTTTCCCCATATTGACCATCTAAATAACAAGAACATGGCAATACTTTTTTCTCATCATGGAATACAGAGCGGATTAACTCCGTAGTGGCACTTGCTATACCAAATTCTGTAGAGCCTTTGCCTGCCAACACATGATATCCACCAATTTTAACATCATCTAAAACTTGTTTATGATCCAGTTCTGGAAATCTATGAGGTAATTCTTTTTGCAATTCTACTAACGGCTTGCCTTGTACATACACATGGGACCATGGCACCATAGCACTTGCGCCATGCTCACCCATGCAATAAGCCGTAATGGTTCGATTGCTAATATTGAATATATGAGCTAACTCTTTTTGCAATCTTGCCGAATCTAGCGCTGTGCCTGATGAAATAATGCGCTTTGGATTCCAATCTAAATGTTTACATAAAT
Organism: uncultured Veillonella sp.; assembly: GCA_963539855.1. Lineage (GTDB taxonomy): Bacteria > Bacillota > Negativicutes > Veillonellales > Veillonellaceae > Veillonella. Next base: position 23,403 of record CAUTOY010000001.1, on the reverse strand, counting down.
ACGTAGCCACTACATCTGCCGGATTAGATATAGAAATAATAAAGCCCTTAAATCCAGATACTTTAATACGAGGAATAACATCCTTTAGTACTGCGATTGTGTCGCCAAGACTTTCTAGGCGATCTTGATATAAATTAGGTAGTGGACCCGCACTAAAAACGAGAATATCACAGTCACCACAATCTTCAATTGGACCAGATGTAGCCGTTACACGATGAGGAATATAACTAACCGCATCATTAATATCCATAGCCTGTGCTTTAGCTTTCTTCTCATCAATATCCATCATATATAACTCATCAACTTCGCCTTGCAAAGCTAAAGAAAAAGCTACATGCGAGCCTACATGTCCAGTTCCAATAATACCTACTTTACGTAATTTCATAAGGGCCTCCTACTGATGTACGTCAGATAATTCTAAAGGAAATAAATTCTGACCTTGTATATCAATTTTATTTTTCTCTACATATTGTTTCCGCATATTCCATAAAATAGTCAAATCTTCTGGATCTATTTTATTTAATGCATAAATTCGTATAAATTGAGAGCCATAATAGCCTTTCAAGCTATCTGGAATTCCTTTCGTTCCTTCTCCCAGAATACGAGTATTAAAATATCCCTGAATTTCTTGTTTCGACCGATCAATAATGATAAATCCCGAACCATCCAATATATATAATTTATTATCTTTTTGTTTAAGCGACTTTACATTATTCGTGATAAAAAACAATGTATCTAAATCGATGAGTGATGATTCATAACCGGATTGATAATAAGGCTCTATATAATGAGCCCCCTTATCTGTAGCATTTAGCATATCGGTAAAGTTTTGCTGTTCTTCAGACGTGAAATCCCCAAAACGACTTATATTCTCAACATGACGCACGCCCTTTTGATAATTTTTTAGTTGTCCCGGTTCAATATGAGTTCCCTTAAATTGAACGGCATTAAGGCGAATGGTATTATCCTTTACATTATAAATACCATAACCTTCATAACCTAAAAAATATACATTGTCACCGATTTGCTTCATCGCCAACAATCGCTTCGATATAATGGCATCATTCGATGTAACCATTAATGTATGCTGTTCTGGATCAACTTTCACAGACTTTACATCATCATTAACCATTGACATTGCCCAATAGGACAACCCCATTAAAAGAATGGCAACAATGATAAAGCCCAGTCGTTTTGCATTCATTTTAACCCCTTATGAATACACATCTCATATTATGTCTTTAATGTTCGAATCCTATCACCTATGGATTCTCCATTATACGTAAACTCTTTATCTAGCTCCTGCAAGGGCTCCAAAACAAATAGTCTATCCCAAAAATAAGGATGCGGAATCACTAATCGCGCATCATTGATATATATACACGCACCAGCATCCGATAGGGCATATACAATATCCAAATCAAGTGTTCTTGGTCCCCAATGAATATCCCTCTTACGTTGAGCCTCGCACTCTAATGACTGTAAGACATCAAGTAGCTTATGAGGTTCTAATGAGCTAGACACACGCCAAACAGCGTTTAAGAACACATCTTGTTCTGTATAGCCCCAAGGCTCTGTCTCCATAACGGAGGAGCTAGTAATGCTATGAATTTGAGAATGTATTGATAGCAAATCATATGCGCCCATAATAAACTGACGGCGATTTCCTATATTAGAACCTACACTAATATAGTATGTATACATTAAACTTGACCTCGAGTCGTTACAACTTCTACATAATCTAATACACCAGCTATCGGCACGGATGGTTTTCGTACAGTTACACTTAGGCCAATAATACCTTGAAAGTGTTGATACAATGTATCAGCAATCAATGCTCCTATATGTTCTAAGAGATTACAACTTTCACCAGTCATAATAGAAGCCACCATATCGTAAACCTCAACATAGTTGATGGAATCCTCTAACACATCGGTTTGACCCGGCTTTGTTAAATCAGTCTTGATTTCAACATCTACATAGAATCGTTGACCTTGTGATTTTTCAGAATCTAAATTACCATGATACCCATAAAAAGCCATATTCTTTAATATGATTTTATCCATAGTAAACTCCTTATACGCCCCGCAACAATCCGTCTGCTACAGCTAAAGCTCGTTTATGCATCAATACATTATGCACGCGAACCATATCAATCCCCTGGAATACCCCTGTAATACAAGCAGCAACCGTGCCCTCATCGCGTTCTTCTGGAGGTAAACCACCAAGCATTGAACCTATAAAACGCTTTCGACTAGGTGCTAATAACACCGGGTATTCGTAAGCCGTAATTTCCCCTAATCGTTGCAATACCTCAATGTTTTGCTCCTCTGTTTTACCAAATCCAATACCTGGGTCAAACCAAATATTTTGTGGTTGCACACCTTCTTTTAACGCTTTATCAACAGCCGAGAAAAAATAGGCTTTCATATCTTCAATGATGTCATCATAATTTGTATCATTGCTATTATGCATAATAATGACTGGTACACGATATTTTGCTGCTACAGCTGCCATATCAGGATCATAATGCAATCCCCATATATCATTTAGAATATGAGCCCCTTTAGAGAATGCATAATCTGCAGTTTTTGCATGATATGTATCAATAGAAACCGGAACTGAGGATGCTTCTAATACAGGATCCAATAACACGCTAAGGCGTTCAATTTCTTCATCTGCACTCAATGGGGTGCATCCAGGGCGTGTAGATTCAACACCTAAGTCGATAACATCAGCACCATCTTGAATCATTTGTTTAGTCCATGTAGCCGCTGTTTCTGGTGTATTATGCAATCCACCATCAGAAAAGGAATCCGGTGTACCATTTAAGATTCCCATAATTAATGTATGGTCAAATAAGCGTAATGATTTCCCATCACTCCAAGTATATTGTCTACGTTTATACATTTGTGCCTCCTAACATAGCCAATGCTTCATCTCGCAAAGAGCCAGCCTCCCTTAATAGGCCTCTACTTTCTATAGTAACAACTTGCGAGCCTTGTTGCAAAGTCCCCTTCATCAACATACATAATTGTGTTGCTTTAAGACGTACAAAAACACCTTCTGCTGATAAATCATGTTCTATAGCATCAGCGATTTCTCGAGTCAAGCGTTCTTGTAATTGTGGCTTTCTACTTAACACCGTAATTACATCATTAAACTTACTTAAGCCAGCTACACGACCACTATGTGGTTGATATATAACATCTACTGTACCAAAAAATGGCAATAGATGATGTTCACACATTGAATAAAATGGAATGTCTGTAACGGCTACCAAACCATTGTAGTCCGTAGAAAACAGTTCCCCCCAGAGCTCCTTTGTTTCCCTTCCGACACCAGAAAACAGCTCTTCATATAATTCTGTTACACGGGTCGGTGTTTTTTCTAATTCTGGCGCCTTTGTATCAACGGATAGAGCGCGCAAAAACTGTTCTATCCCTTCTTTTGCAAGTTGATTCATAGGCCCTCCTAAACGATTTTTGTTGTCCAATCCTCTATATTCCAAATATCGGTGATCCAACTTTCATAAAATTCCGGTTCATGACTGACGAGAACAATGGTACCTTTAAAGTCACGCAACGCTCGCGCTAACTCCTCTTTTGCGTAAATATCTAAATGATTTGTCGGTTCATCAAGAACGAGAACATTGTATTTTTTCTGCATTAATTTACAAAGTCTTACCTTCGCATTCTCACCACCAGATAAAACACGCATTTGAGATGTAATATGTTCATTTGATAATCCGCAACGGGCCAATGCAGCACGAACCTCTGCATTTGTCATAGCCGGATATTCATTCCAAATATAGTCTAATGCGGTTTGCGAATTAGATGGTGTATCCTCTTGAGCAAAATAACCTACTTCGAGGAAATCACCCTTCACCAATTCGCCACTGACAGGTTTTAACAATCCCAAAATGGTCTTTAACAATGTAGTCTTACCTAAACCATTAACACCGCGAATAGCAATTTTTTTATTTCGTTCAACTTGAAAGTCTACAGGTCTTGTGAGCGGTTCGTCATAACCAATTTCAAGGCCAAAGGCTTCAACAATAAAACGACTAGGTGTACGGCCCTCTTTAAAACCAAAGGATGGTTTGATATATTCCTTTGGTTTTTCAAGAATTTCCATCTTTTCTAACCGTTTAGCACGGGAATTTGCCATACCGCGCGTAGCTACACGTGCCTTATTGCGTTGAATAAAATCCTCCATACGCTCTATTTCTTGTTGTTGTCGTTCATAAGCCTTACGCGCTTGTGCCTTTTGAACTTCATAAGCAGCTTGGAACTGATGATAATCCCCCGTATATCGAGTAAGGACAGCTTGCTCAATGTGATAGATGACATTGACTACGGAGTTTAAGAATTCCATGTCATGAGAGATTAAAATGAATGCATTCTCGTAATTTTGCAAATAGTTTTGCAACCAATGAATATGTTCTACATCTAAATAGTTTGTCGGTTCGTCTAGTAGCAATATGGTCGGTTTTTCAAGTAATAATTTAGTCAATAAAACCTTTGTACGTTGACCACCGCTTAGTTCAGATACATCTCGTTCTAAACCGATATCCATAAGGCCCAAACCTTGTGCAGTTCTTTCAATAACCGCATCAATCTCATAGAACCCACGTTGCTCTAAAATTTCTTGCCATTCACCGACTTGTTCTAAGAGACGGTTCATTTCATCCTCTGACACATCACCCATTTTACTGTATGCATCATTGATTTTTGACTCCATAACATACAAATCATCAAAGGCACGTTGTAATACATCGCGAATTGTCATACCCTTTTCGAGTACTGCATGCTGATCCAAGTAACCTACTGTTACCTGATTAGACCACTCTATTTTACCTTCATCTGGTGGTAGTTTGCCGGTAATGATGTTTAAGAAAGTAGATTTACCTTCCCCATTAGCACCTATTAAACCTACATGTTCCCCCTTTAACAGTCGAAACGATGCATCATCTAATATTTGTCGTGCCCCAAAACCATGAGTCACATGGGATACTGTTAACACACTCATTATCTATCTCCATCGGAATAAAAGCCGTCTAAATAAGACGGCTTAGTTCACACTAATTAATATATTTATTGTACCTTGATTACACTAGATATGTCAAAATTTACACTTCTAATGATTCCGCATAACGCAAGGCAACAACAGCCATAATCTTGGCTCCTTTAATAGCTTGGTCCAATCCATAAGGAGAACCTGCAGCACAAGCGAACTCCGGTGTATGTGCTTCTAACTGATTTCCTATATTCAAGGTAGGCTGAGCCGTAGGTACTTCACAAGATACATTTCCTACATCGGTACTGCCATCGGCCTCATCTGCTGGTAATTTCCGTGGCCTTTCTCCAAACTCAGCCATCACCTCTTCAAACAAGGATAATAAACGTTCATCTTGCTTCATATCCTTAAATAAAGGTTCATAATGATGCATATCCACGGCGGCACCATAGCTTCTAGCAATGCGAGTAGCCTCTGCTTTAATAGCTGGCAAAATAATATCTTCTAAATCGGATACAGTAGCACCACGTACGGTCATTCGTAATGTAGCCTTATCGGTTACCACATTGGGTGCAGTACCAGCCTGAGTAAATATGCCACCTACGATAGCCCCTTTGGGAAAGACATCTTGTTTCATCATTTTAATAGATTGATACAAATCAACAGCACAATCCAACGCATTAATTCCAGAGTCAGTCAAAGATGCAATATGACAAGACCTACCGTGAAAGGTTACCTCTAGCGGATGGGTAGCTAGCGAGGTACCGCCCACCTCATTTTCTCCGCCTGGATGAATGATGAGAGCCCCATCATAGCCTTTAAAAAGTCCTTCATTAGCCATAAACACCTTACCACCAATAGTCTCCTCGGCTGGACATCCAAAAAATGTCGTTCCCCATGTATCGCGAGCGGTTTGACTAAACGCTATAGCGGCACCCATGCTCATGATGGCGATTAAGTTATGTCCACATCCATGACCTAATTCAGGCAGTGCATCATATTCGCCTAAAAAAGCCATTTTATGCAAACGCTCTAAGCCTATATCACTTCGCATAGCAGTACGCAATTCAGGACATTTCGTTAGCCCTACAGTCGTATCAAAGCCATGTTGCTCCATATAACGACTAATTGTTTGTACAGCACGTATCTCCTGTTGACCTAATTCAGGGTTGTTATGTAAAAATAACGAAATCGATTTCAACTCATCTTGTATACCATCAATTATGGCACAAGCTTGTGCTTCCCGTATCTTTAAATTCATGGATTTATCCTCATATGCCTTATAATATATTACTTTGTATAAGGCGATAATACGATTGTATTAGAAATATATCGAAAATGAATATGCCCACCTAATGGCAAAGTCTGATGCGGTGTACCATGTCCTGTAGGCACATAGCATACAAATGGATCCGATACATGAGCCTCCCGATTCTCTTCCATATATCGAAGAGCTTCATAACCTAAATCGTAATCAGATTCATCCTCATCCCCTTTACAATCGGTAAAGGTGCCAATCATCATACCCTTTATCCGACTTAACAAGCCGGATAATCTCCATTGTTGTAACATGCGATCTAGTTTATACGGTGCTTCACCTACATCTTCTACAAATAAAATCGTATCCTCTATACTATCATCCTCTAAGAAATAAGGTGTTCCACAAAGCATGGAAAGCATTGTCATATTGCCACCACGCAATATGCCGTCCCCTAGTTCTGTACCAATTGCACCTCGCGGAGGCTCTGGTAAAGGTTCAATGACGCGAAGTCGCCCCTCTAAGGTTTCAAATAAATGATGTATGTCTTCGTTACGAGCTGCGGTAAAATCTATCCCCATAGGACCATGGTAGGTTACGAGGCGACTATAACGATTGATAGCCATATGTAAAGCTGTACAATCACTATAACCAATAAATGGCTTTCCATATTCACGTATAGCGTTATAGTCAATGCGATCAATATAGCGCATTGTACCATATCCACCACGCAACGCTAAAACAGCATTACATGGGGCTGTCGTCATCATCCACTCAAACTCTTGTGCCTGCTCCTCAGGACTGCCGCCATACAAACCGGTGCGATAACAAGATTTACCAAATATAAGCTGATATCCATGTTCTTCACATATCTGTTGTATCGCGTCTAAAGACTCATCACTACTACTCGCAGGTGCTATACACCCAATAGTCATACCTTTTTTTAAACACCTTGGATACTTCCACTCCATAATTCCTCACATATATAGCATTATTCACAAGATCATTTACTTATGATAAAAATAAACAACCATACGTAAACCGTAAGATACAAAAAAGACGTACAAATTGTACGTCTTTAGTGTATCTTATTTATATGCTTTTTTAAAGTCTACTTGACCAAGTACAGTCCAGAAATAGTTTTGAATGGTTCCATTAGATACATATGGTTGTGTTGTAAAGTACAACGGCATAACCAAGGATTCATCAAAAATCATGCGTTCTGCTTTATGCATCAATGCATCACGTTCTGCACTATCTGGGGTGCTACGAATACGAGCAATAAGTTCATTATACTCTTCACTATGATATTGGCTGTCATTATCTTCAGCAGAGAATACTTCTAAGAAGTTTTGTGGATCCCCATAGTCAGCAACCCAAGATGCACGAGCCACTTGATATTTACCAGCTTCGCGATTAGCAAGGAATACTTTAGTTTCTTGATTTTGCAAGCGTACATCTGCGCCAAATGCCTTATGCCATGTTGCTTGAATAGCTTCCGCAATCGCTTTATGCATTTCACTCGTATTGTACAAAATCGTAATTGGTGGCAATGGATGGTTTTCATCATAGCCAGCCTCTTTTATCAATTTCTTAGCTTGCTCTACATCTTCATATACAAGATAACTACCTGATTCACGGAAATCATCAATTCCATTGCTTTCAAGCATACCGTATGGAACGAATGCATACGCTTCTTCCTTACCACCCTTTACGATATTCTTTACGATTTCCTTACGATTAATAACCATGGAAAAAGCTTTGCGTACATCAGGATTGGTAAAAGGTTCTGCTTTTACATTAAATAAATAATAGTAGTTGCCAAGCATAGGGCCTATGTGCAATAAACCAGCTTCTTCTAACCGTTGTTGATCTGCTACAGGAGGTTCTACCATCATGTCCGCTTCGCCACCTTCAACGAGAGTAAGGCGTGTACTTTGAGATTCACTAATCGGCCAATTCATCGTTTTTGTTACCACTTCATCAGCATCCCAATAGTTTTCATTTTTGACAAAATTAAGCTCTCCATTATGTTGCCAACTCAACAATTTATATGGTCCATTAGAAACAATTGTTTCCGCATTATTACCCCAATTTTCATTACTTTCTACAGCTTTTTTATTCACCGGATAATAGCCGTGAGAGGCCAATAATTTTAAGAAATACGCTGTTGGATGCTCTAAGGTAACAACTAATGTATCGTCATCAACCGCTTCTACACCAACATCATCACGATTGGCTTTGCCATTATTGAAAGCTTCGCCATTCTTAATTACATATAACATATAGGCGTTATCAGCACCTGTATCCGGATCTAAAGTTCTTTTCCAAGCATACTCAAAATCATGAGCTGTTAACGGTTCTCCATTAGACCATTTCAAATTAGGTCTCAAATGGAATGTATATGTTGTACCATCATCTGACATAGTCCAATTCTTTGCTATCGCAGCCTCTGGTTCGCCTTTATCATCTAAACGAACCAAGCCATCAAATAGCTGTAATTGGACGGTCGCCTCAGGTGATGTACTAGACTTAGCCGGATCTAGTGTTGATGGTTCCTGTTCCAACACATATCGTATCGTATGCTCATCAACAATCTTAGGCCCATTAGTATACCCAAAGACGAGTAGCAATATACTTACGCCAAAGGCTAGTACCACGAGCTTAAGCAATTTACGTTTATCCATCATGGTAATGCATCCTCTACAAATTCTTTCATAATGAGCCCCATCTGAGCTCCTAATTGTTTTGCCTTATCATTACATAAATGACTCATTAATAAGACAAAACAAAAATCTCCATTCATCGTTTCTATAATGCCCGCATCATGTTCAACACAATCTAACGAACCTGTTTTATGATGGAATATTACATCTTCACCCCAGTGAAACGGCAATATATCTCTGAACTGTTGACGTCCCAAAATATTCCACATCTCATGGCCATATATGGTGTGACGCAATTCATATATATGATGTAACAATACAGCCATATCCATGGCAGTAATATAATTCTCCCTATTTTCTTTTACCGCTGTAAAATCCATCATCATACGATTGATTTCGAAATGTTCAAGCCCTAGTTGTTCAGCTCTAGCATTGATATTTTCCATTCCCAAGGCTTGAATCAATAGATTAGTAGCCCAATTATCACTGAGTACCATCATCAACCGACACAGCTCTAAATAACTAAAACTATGATTTCCCACCAATTCCATCAAGGCGCCAGCCCCTTCAACACGAGGACTCCGACTCAAAGCAATCGTATCGTTAAGATCGAGTTGTTCTTGTGCTGCTAGATGAAATACATATTCCAAAATCAATGTTTTTACCATACTAGCACCAGTATGGACAATCGTTTCCTTAGAAGAAGCTACGATAGTAGCCTCCTCACCTTCATTCAGACGCGTTACCATATAGGATACAGTGGCATCTGAAGGCAACTTATCAAGTAAAGCTGCCAATTGTATCTCTAAGGATTTCCCTACGATTAACTGTTCCATTATTTACCCCATTAAATATGCCAACATGCAATTCTTCTATCCGCCCATTCACGGAGTGGTGGTCGCTCTTCTAGACATCTACGTTCAACATCTGGACAACGATCACTAAATAAACACCCCTTAGGCGGATGTAACGGACTCGCCGGTTCTCCTCGCAATGGAGCGCCAATAGGAGCACGCGGAACCACTTCGCCAACCATCCTTGTAAGAGCCTTTGAATATGGATGTTGAGGAAACTCATAAATATCAAGAGCAGGCCCCTCTTCCATAACAGCCCCTAAATACATGACCACCATGCGATGACTAATGTAGCGAACCATAGGCAAATCATGTGATATAAAGAGATATGAAATGCCATGTAAAGCTTGTAGGCGCTCTAACAACGTCATAATCTGAACCTGTATGGACACATCTAGTGCCGAAATAGGTTCATCAAGAATAATGCATTTAGGCTCCATAATAAGTGCCCGAGCAATACCAATTCTTTGCCGTTGCCCACCAGATAATTCATGAGCATATCGCTCACCAAAAGCCATATCTAAACCTACCTGTTCTAACACCTCTTTAACACGAATGACACGATCTCGAGGAGTGTAATTAGGGTTTAACTCTAATGGTTCTTCTAATATTGTATTAATCTTTAATCTTGGATTAAGTGATGCATACGGATTTTGGAATACCATTTGCATCATATCTCTCGCTATTTCTTTATGAATATATGGATTTATTTCAATTCCATTCATATAAATAGAACCTGATGTGGCTTGATGTACGCCCATCAAGGTATACCCAAATGTAGATTTACCACAGCCTGACTCACCAACAATACCTAATGTTTCGCCTTCTTCTTGATAAAGACTAACACCTTGTAATGCATGTACTGTTTGTTTTGGTCTAAACAATCCGCCAGAAAGGGTAAAATTTTTAACGAGATTGTCTGTTTCCCAAATATATCCCATTAAAGTCCCTCCAACTTTGCTAACCAACATGTATACTCATGATTATTCCCAACATTTGATACCATTGGTATACGTGATCCACATATGCGCATGGCCCATTTACAACGAGGATTAAAAGAACACCCTCGAGGTAATTCATATAAATCAGGTGGCTGTCCTTCGATAGCCTTTAATTCTCCATGCCATTTACCTTGTGGCAATGACATTAATAGACCGATTGTGTAAGGGTGACGAGGATCATTAAATAAATCCTCTACCGAAGCAGACTCAACACACTTACCAGCATACATAACCATCACTCGATCGCATAGTTGTGCGATAACACGCAAATTATGGGAAATAAAGATAATACCGATTCCGGCTTCAACAGCTAATGTTTGCATAAGCCGTAAAATTTGCGCCTCTGTTGTGGAATCCAATGCAGTTGTCGGTTCATCACAGATTAAAATTTTAGGACGGCCCGCTACAGCCATGGCAATGCAAACCCGTTGACGCATACCGCCACTCAACTCATGAGGATATTGGTTTAATCGTTTTTCTGGAGTAGATAGTCCCATTTTTTTCAACAAATCGAGAGCTATCGCCTTTTCATCATAATCATCACCATAGGCATTACTGCGATGAATCACTTCATAAATTTGTTCACCAATTGTCAGTATTGGATTCAATGCGGTCATGGGATCCTGAAATACCATGGCCACCGTTGTACCACGCAATTCATTCCAATCTTCTTCCACATACTCTTGACAATCTTCACCATCAATTTCAAATTTTTCTGATTTTATTTTAGTACGACCTTCCGGTAGTAGGCCCATCAAAGAATTAACCATGACCGATTTACCGCAGCCGGATTCACCAACAACGCCTAAAATTTCACCTTTTCTAAGCATGATGTCCTGATTGCGAATAATCCGCAACGGTCCTCTAAATGTATCGATGGTAATGGATAGATTTCGTACATCTACTAATATATCATTCATCATCTATCCCCTTCCTTTGGATCAAATACATTGCGCAATCCATCCCCTAAGAATACAAAGCCAAGCATAGTAACACTAATTGCCAATGCAGGAAATATCAATTGGAATGGATAGGATCTCATACTACTAATCCCATCAGATGCTAAAACGCCCCAACTTGCCATCGGTGCATTGACACCGAGGCCAATAAAGCTCAAAAAAGCCTCTGTAAAAATGGCATCTGGAATCGCCAATGTCAATGTGATAATGATAGGACCTACACAGTTTGGCAAAATGTGGCGCCACAAGATGCGCCATTTAGGAATCCCCATTGTTTCTGCTGCAATAATATATTCCTCTTCCCGAACTTTCACAATTTGACTACGTACAATACGTGCCATATTGAGCCAATACGCAATCCCCAATGCAATAAAGATTGAAGTAAGACCTGGCCCAATTACAACCATTAACAAAATAACGTATAGCAATAATGGAATACCGTATAATACATCGACGATAGCCATCATAATTCTATCTGTTTTACCACCAAAGTAACCTGCAATTCCGCCATAAATAACGCCGATTACAAGATTTAATAAGGCGGCTACAATACCAATGGTTAAAGAAATACGTGCACCATACATAACCCGAGTATAAATATCACGCCCTAATGTATCCGTACCAAACCAATGCGATAAACTAGGGCTTTGGTTAGCATCTACCAAGGATTGATCTGCATAAGTATATGGTGAAATCATAGGGCCAAAAATTGCCAACACAATCATAACGGCTATGATGCCTGCACCAACTACGGCCAATCGATTTAGCTTAAATCGTTGCCACCAGTTAGGACGTACTATAAAGGAAGATTCTCGAATATTCGTATCGCGTTCAATAGGTAAAAAATCGTTTCTATCCATTACGCACGCTCCTTCTCTGTTGTTACCCGAGGGTCAATGATTGGATAAATCATATCAACAATAATATTCAAGACTACAATCAATGTACTATAAAATACGGTAACGCCAAGAATAACCGTATAATCACGATTATAAATAGATGTTACAAAATATTGACCTAAACCAGGAATGGCAAAAATCGTTTCCACAATAAAGCTACCTGTTAACAAACTAGCAGCTAATGGGCCAATGTAGGTAATAACAGGTAAAATAGCATTACCTAAAGCATGACGGATTAAGATATTCCATGCACCAAGTCCTTTTGCTCGAGCTGTACGAATATATTCCTGTTGATACACATCAAGCAACCCACTACGAGTCAATCGTGCAATAAATGCCATAGGCTGTGCCGCCAATGTGAGTACCGGTAAAATCATATACGATGGGCCACGCCACAACGCTACTGGTAACCACCCCAGTTCAAATCCCACCACATATACTAGAACTGCACCAATAATAAAGGTAGGAACAGAAATGCCTAATGTAGAAATAAAGGTAATAACATAATCTATGATGCCATTAGGACGCATTGCGCTAATAGCACCTGCTGCAATACCACCTACAACGGCAACGCAAAGAGCTAACAAGCCCAATTGTGCAGATACAGGAAATGATTCGCCTATAATATCATTAACAGAGCGTCCTTCATATTTATAGGATGGCCCTAAATCCCCTGTAACAACACCACCTATATAATCAGCATATTGCTTCCATAAGGGATCATCTAAATGATATTTTGCCTCTATACTAGCTTTAACTTGAGGTGGTAATTTTTTCTCACTTGTAAAAGGGCCACCAGGTATAGCATGCATTAAAACGAAGGTAATACTAATAATTACCCACAGTATAACAAGTGCGCTACCTATGCGCCGAAAAACATACCTTGCCATTCTATTCTCCTCCATACAATAAAATTTCTATATTATTATACTATATTATGACTCTAAATTTAAAGGTATGGATTTAATATTGTAATAAATATTTTATTTTTTATTTATTTCTTTTAAACTACATCTATTAAAACTCATCTATTCTTCATATTATATCATGCATTACATGGGCTTTCTATTATTCCACTCAATTTACAGGTTTTAACGAATACAGTACAATACAAGTATACTATATTGAGGAGGTCTCTATGACTACAATACCAAGAATACTAACTATACAAGATATGAGCTCCATCGGACGTTGCTCCCTAACGGTTATGTTACCAATTATCAGCGCCCTTGGGTGCCAAGCAGTGCCATTAGCAACAGCCGTATTGAGTAACCATTTAGAATATCCCTATTTTGAAATTGTTGATTTATCTGATCATTTAACAGCATTTATGGACTGTTGGGAAAAGAATGAAATTGATTTCAATGCCATCGTCAGTGGATTCTTGGCCTCACCGGAGCAAATCCACCTCGTAGAGGAAGCAATTAATCGCTTCGGTAAGGATAAAATGGTCATTGTCGACCCTGCCATGGCCGATGATGGACGCCTCTATTCTATATATACACCAGATATGGTAAAAGCTATGCGCCATCTTATTTCTAGAGCGTATATTGTAAAACCTAATTACACGGAAGCCTGTTTTTTATTAGATAAACCATTCTCTACCGATTCTATTTCAAATGCTGAATTGCACGACATGTGTAAAAAACTACATCAATTGGGACCTGAGCTCGTTATTATGACTAGCGTACCTTCCGACACAGATGCAACGATTGCAGTATATGAAGGTTCAACTGATACGGCAACAACATACTCAGTTCCTCTTATTCCTGTGAAAGCTACTGGAACTGGCGATATTTTTACATCTGTTTTATCCGGTGCCATCATGCGTGGTTTTACTGCCCACGAAGCTGCTCAACTGGCGATGAATTTTACTACAAAATCAATCCAAGCTACTGTAGATAACGTAAAATCTATGAAACATGGTATCGCCTTTGAACTTGTATTACCAGAATTAACTAATCTATCCAAATATCCCGTTTAAATTGTCCAAATAGCCTGTTCATGATATACTTAAACACATAGAAAATATACGTTATGTTTATTTTTATAAAGGGGACTTCATGGATTTATTATATCCAGTTCTACGAACTGTACTAATCTGCTTAGTAGGTTTTGGTATAGCATATCAGGGACGACGTATGGGCTATACCATATTCAACCTTTCGGGGCGCTTTAACAGACTACAATTTATCATACTCTTCATAGCCTTGATGATTCTATTCTATGTAGTAGATATCATCGAAGAACGTTTGATTAACTACATCGTAACGTTGCCTGCATATTGGGCTACACGTATTTTTGTAGGCGCATTACAAGCTATGTTATTTCCACTGGCCTGTGGATTATTCACTAGACGGATACATGATATTGGATTTAATGGTTGGGCTGGTATTTTATGGGCTACCATTATTATTTTTATCAATACCTATTCAGCAGTAACACCGCTAAATTATTTATTAGATTTATTCGTGTGGATAATTGGCTTCCTATTTTGGATATTACCTGGTCAACCAGAACCAAATAAGTATGGCTATCCTCCATTTATGAGTCAAGAGCCAGCACACTCACAACCAATTACAGAACCACCGACACAAGAAGAGCAAGAGGTTCGAAAAAAGGTACGAAAACGACGCAAAAAACGATAATAAAACTAGTCTAACAACAAAAAGGCTGAGCCATGAGGCTCAGCCTTTTTGTTATGCTATGTAGTTAATTCATCAACAGCATTAATTCTATTAATGTACACCCAATATAAGCAATGATAAATTTAACCTTTTGTTTTCTAGCACGATCATCATGTGCTATTTTCAATCGATTAGCTAAGAATCGTTTGTCTCGAATCTGTAATAATAATTGCTTGATACGCTCTTGACTTTGAGAGGCTACACATTCATCACAATCTGAGGACAACGAAGCTTGCTGCATGAAAATGCGACGGTGTAACTTACGCAATTGAATTTTAATATTATTATGTACAAATGCACTTTGCCACTGTTTTCGAGAATCTACATACATGTATACATATCTTGGAATATTCATTATCAAGAAGGATATAATAAAAATTCCTAATGAAATTAAGAAATATGTAGAAAATGAAAGCTCTAATGTCTCGGTTGGCAAATAGTGATGAAGAATTATAAATGTAATCCATACACCGATTGGCAATAATAATACGGCAGCAATATCAATGGATCTAACCCAACTCGTTCTCGTTGGTACATCAGGAACCGTAAACGTATCTACTGGATCATGAAATGCATAATAGTCTAATTGCAATACAGACTGCCCAGTTTTAGGATTTCCCAATAAAACAGGACCTGTACTACCTACATGACGTTCTGGTAGGGGAATAAATTTTTTGATTCTAGAATTGGGTACTAAGTCAAATTGAATAATACCCTTCTTTTCAAATCGCACGGTGGAGCCTAATCGGCCAATAGCAATAGGATTAAAAAATATGCCAAATAGGCTAAGGCACCAGTTGCCTAACAGGTGGAGAATCGAGTTCAAAATAAACCCACCTGTATCTATATTAGCAGTATCTAACTTAATAGCAAAGGAAGATGAATAGTCATCGAACCACACATCTTCGATGGTAAATTCCACATTAATCACATTCCCCCATTTAGTAATAATGGAGAGAAATACCTGATTATTCGGCTCAAATTCAAAGGTTATAGAATAGATTAACCAATGATTTCGGAACGCAGCACGGAGCATCCGATTGACCATATCCTCTTCAATATAGAGAATTCTATGATCAAATAGTTCTCGCTCCACAGGTGCAACCATAAGTGTCGTATCCTGTTCAATAATAGGAGAACGTTCATTTAATGCGTCATCCACCAAAGATCGTAACTTGGTGAAGATTTTTGTCATAGTCGCTCCAATATATGCACACTACACAAGATTTATATACCTCAAACATTAAAATTATACCATAATTTACCTGTTTTATCGAGGTATATAAAGAGATTCACTAAGGCCTTTCTATCATCCACCACTTATACACTGGCCATTGTAAGTCGACAATATGCATAGAATCGCCCTTTCTTACCAATTAACTCGCTAAAGGTTCCATCTTCTACAATACGACCTTTTTCCATAAAGAGAATACGATCCATCAACTCTAAACCTTCTAACTGATGTGTAATATATAAAACAGTTTTTTCTTTTGTGAAAGCTAGAATATCATTATGCAGTTTTCGTCTTGTTACTTGGTCTAGCCCCTCTAAAGGTTCATCGAGAAGTATCAGTTCAGGATTTCGCAAGAATAGTCGAGCTAACGCAACACGCTGACGTTCACCGCCACTAAGACCTACTCCGCCACTACCTACAATTGTTCGTAAGCCCTTTGGCAATCGCGTAACTACATCAGATAAAACAGCTTGTTCTACGGCACGCTGTACCTCATCTGCACTTGCATGCGGCTTGGCAAGGCGAATATTATCCTCTAATGTAGCATGGAAAATGTAAGTATCCTGTGTGATGGATCCCATTAAGTTTCGCCAAGAATCAATCGTAACCGTCTTTAATTCATTGTGACCTACCGAAATATGACCAGCGTAATCATATAGCCTTTCTAACAAGGAAAACAATGTGGTTTTACCAGACCCACTAGCACCAACAATAGCAACAGCCTGTCCTTTTGGTATCTCTAATGTTAAATCTCTATATATAAGTGATGCGTAATCATACCCAAAATTAACATGTTTCAATGATATCGTATCCATAGAAACTAAATCTACACAGCCTGTATCCTTGATTGGCAGCGGTGCATGCTTAATTTGTAACAATCGACGAACCGCTACTAAACTTTCATAGCCATGGTGAACAGATACAATCATAGGCTGCAGCGCTTCAAACCAAGCTTGAATACCGATGGCACATACTACGACCATAACACTTGCCCACGGGCCAGTTAATACATTACTTGCTAATATAGCCGCTAAAACGACTACAATCTGTACAATAGCGATAAACATAGTATTTCCTAAATTCATACCTTTAGAAATACGACCCTTATGGTACTCTACATCATCTATAGATTGCATCATACGTTCCATAACTAGATTTTCGTTATGATAACTAATGATGTCTTCTAAACTTTCCAATGTATCAGTCAATGTTGATTTGAAATGACCTTGCACCTGACTAATCATAATTAAGGATGTACGATGATAACGATATATGCAATACGGTAATACAATACCTGTCATCAATGCAGCACACCACACAAGAGTTGATAAATTCGTATCTATAGTACCGACGCCAAAGGACACCAATATAGTTAATACGATAGCTGCTAAAGGAGGAATTAAGGTGCGTAAATAAAAGAATTGTAGTACTTCAATATCCGCCATAATACGGTTGAGCATATCACCTGCACCCCATCGTTTAAATATGGCTGGTGCCAATGGTTCTAGATAGGTATAAAACCATACACGCAACCCATACAAACCTTGAAATGCCATTTTATGGGATGTGTACCGCTCAAAATAACGACATACAGCACGACTGATACCAAAGAAGCGCACACCTACTATAGCGAGACTCAAGTAAGTGATACCAGGTTGCAATGCAGCCGATGCCAGTAACCAAGAGGATACGCTCAAAAGCCCTACATTCATAAATACGGTAAGAGAAGTAAAAACTAAAGCAAGTACTAACGACCAACGAGCAGGTTTTAATACGGAAAACAACAATTTCCAACCTTCAATATCACTACACTTAGTTTTATTGACTTCATATGGGACTTTACTATTACGTAATTCCTCTGATTGTTGCCGTAATGGAACTTCAAGCTTGGATACATATGACACATCCTCATCAACCATTACAAACGAACCTGTCCCAGCATCTACTAGCGCCTTAAAATAACCATTCTGTGCCAACAAGGATTCATAGGTTCCCTGCTCAATTATTTCCCCTTGACGCAACACATATAACTGAGAAGCCCACTGCATCGTTTGAATACGGTGTCCCACAAGAATAACAATTTTATCCTTCATCAAGCGCTGTAGTGCTCGACTGATTTGAGCCTCTGTATTCACATCCAAATGAGATGTAACTTCGTCTAAAATAAGAACTTGTCCACCATGTAAAAAAGCACGTGCCAAGGCAATACGTTGTAATTCGCCACCACTAAGTCCCATGCCTCCTTCACCAATGACAAAATCTAAACCCTTTTCAAAAATTACATCATGTAACTCCGCTAGTTTGGCTGCTTCTAAAATCTCGTCATCACTTACATCTTGTCCAAAAGCAATATTATCACGTAGCGTACCATGCATGACATGAGGTTTTTGAGACACATACGTAACCTGTGTACGCCACCAATCCATAGAGCAGGTTGATAGATCTATATCATTAACATACACACTATGCGGAGGGGCCTCTAAAAAAGCACCTAATATCCGTGCAATCGTCGATTTACCAGCCCCACTTTCACCAACAAGCATGATAGGCTTATTGCGATATACCTGTAATGTAATATGCTTTATACCATTGCTTGTTTCTGGATAGGTATAGTTTAAATTCTCTATGCGTATAGATTCAATTGTACTGCGAATACGACAGTTGCCACCTCGCGGTAATGCAATAGGTATATTCATAAAAGCATCAAATTTAGCAAGTGCAGTTTTACCAGACATACCGGTGTGAAAAGCGGCTCCTAACTGTCTAAAAGGGGTATAAAACTCCGGAGCCAACAATAATATAAAGAAGGCTGGAAGAAAATCCAAACCGCCATCTAATAGTGTAAGACCTAAATACACAGCGATGATAGCTGTACTTATGGTACTAACTAATTCTAATACAAGGGCAGATAGAAAAGCCACACGCAATACACGTAAGGTAGAGTCTTTAAATTCATTAGATAAGCGACTAATGACTTGTATTTGTTCCTTTGCACGACCAAATACCTTTAATGTGGTGATGCCTCGCAACACATCTAAAAAATGACCTGATAAGAGACTCATCCGATCCCATTGCTCTTGATTCATCTTTTCCGCTTGTTTACCAATCAAAATCATAAACAATGGAATTAATGGTACTGTACCTATTAAAATAGCCCCAATAATAGGCAATGTATCCATTATGGCAATCCCCATTACTAGTGGAATTATAATCGCATATATCATTTGAGGTATATAGCTCGAAACATATGCCTCCACTTGTTCTAATCCATCAGTAATAAGATGTATCGTATCGCCTTGAGATTCTCCTCGTTGTATACCTAATCTAAATAGATGCGCAAGAGCCTCTTTCCGCAAAATAGATTTAACAGACTGACCTAAACTAGACGATACATGTTCCTGTATATAAGAAAAAACTAAACGTAATATAATGAGTACCGCAAGCCATGTAATCGTATTAGATTCATCCAACACAGTATGATCAAGAAAAACCAAATTATGTATTAATGTGGCAAAAAACCAAGCTTGTCCAACTATGGAAAGACTTTGTAAGATACTAGAAATAATCAGTGCCAATACTACGATCCTTTTACTTTTAATGACGCGAAGCGCCGTTTTCTGTATCATATCTAACCCCCTTTAAATCTAATTTTATCAATATTACATTCATCTTACCATAAAAATGAGGCGTGCCGCTACAGCACGCCTCACAAAAGGACTCAAACTTTCACAATCGGTGAAAGTACCTATATTAATAATGTAAGTCTTTTTCTGTTACACGATGACGGAATATCCAATATACCCAAATTTGATATGCTAATACGATTGGTACAAATACTACTGCAACAGCAGTCATCAATGCCAATGTATATTCAGAAGAAGATGCATTTGTAATGGTCAAGCTCCACGCTGGGTTCAAAGAAGATACCATAATACGAGGGAATAGACCTGCAAAATATGTAGCCGTAATCAAAATAACAGAAAGGGAACTAAATATAAAGCCCCATTTTGTATTGCGCGTACGCGCTGCAGCCCAAGAAATAAGGAAGCAAACGACAGCTAAGGCACAGAAAATAGTAGCCAAGATAGAGCTATACAAATCAGTGCATACATAGGATGCAATAATCAAAGCAATCACAACGATTGCAGTAGGTACACCTGTAACGAGAGATGCTGCACGTGCACGTTCAGAGATAGGACCTGCTGTTTTAATAGATGTAAACAAACCACCATGGTATGTAAATACTAAAACGAAAGCAACACCGCATAATACAGTGTAAGGGCTAAGTAAATCCCAGAATGTACCAACATATGTCATCGTTTCATCAATAGGAGTACCTTGGATCAAGTTACCTACTGTTACGCCCCACAATAATGCAGGAACGATAGAACCGATGAAAATACAATAGTCAAATACTTTACGCCATGTGCGATTTGCACTTTTAGAACGAAATTCAAACGCAACGCCACGCATGATAAGTACGGCAAGCATTAAGAACAATGCCATGTAAAAACCGCTAAATAATGTAGCATATACATGAGGGAAAGATGCGAATAACGCACCACCAGCAGTAATCATCCATACTTCATTACCATCCCAAATAGGACCTAATGCATTGATCATTTGACGACGTTCAACGTCAGTTTTACCAATGACTGGTAGAAGAATACCTGTGCCATAGTCAAAGCCTTCTAGTAAGAAGAAACCTGCAAACAATACACAAAGCAAGATGAACCAGATCACATTAAGGTTATTCATAATTAGTTCCATAATCTTGCCTCCTCTTTTTCTTCTACATGGTAAATCGTTTGTCCATCAGGACCTTTTTTAATATGCTCTACAGCTAAATACAATGCGGCAATAGCAGCCAAGATGTAAATAATTGTAAAACCAATAATAGTAGTCATGATTTCAGGAGCTGTAACGGATTTAGAAGCACCATTAGCAGTCAATTGAAGGCCATATACAAGCCATGGTTGACGACCTGCTTCTGCAACAAACCAACCAGTTGATTGAGCAATGTAAGGTAATGGTAACATCCAGAAAATAATTTTCAAGAATGTTTTATTCTCTATGAGTTTACCTTTAGCATTTAATACTAAACCAATAAAAGCAACTAACAACATAATGGAGCCAGCAGCTACCATGATGCGGAATGTCCAGAAAATACCAGGTACATCTGGAATGTAATTACCAGGGCCATATTGAGCTTCAGATTTAGCTTGTAAATCCTTAATACCTTCTACCTTACCAGATGTAAAGGAGTTTTGTGTTAAGAAGGATAAACCGCCTGGGATTTCAATGGCACCTGTATTTTGTTGTGCTTTTGTATCGATATTAGCTACCAAAGAGAATGGAGCTGGATCTTGAGTTTCCCAAAGAGCTTCCATAGCTGCCATTTTCATAGGCTGTACTTTAGTAATATATTGGCCTTGATGATGACCTGCAAAAGCACCTAATGTACCAGCAATTAAAGTAATTACCATCCCCCATTTTATAGAGGTTTTATAGAAATCAACATTGCTCTTACGAATCAAGTGCCATGCGCTGATAGACATAATAATGACACCTGCTGTCATAGAACCATTTAATACAATATGAGCAAATTGGCCAGGTACATAACCATTGGATACGATAGTAGCGAAGTTTTCCATTTCCGCACGACCATTGCGAATGACATATCCCACAGGATGTTGCATAAAAGAGTTTGCTACAAGAATCCAGAATGCGGATAAATTGGTACCTAATGCAACTAATGTTGCTACAGCAGCATGCGCTTTATTAGATAAGCGACCCCAACCAAAGATCCAAACGCCCATAAATGTAGATTCCAAGAAAAATGCCATTAATGCTTCAAGGGCAAGTGGGGCACCAAAAATATCACCCATAAAACGAGAATATTCAGCCCAGTTCATACCGAAATGGAACTCTTGAACGATACCTGTTACAACACCCATGGCAAAGTTAATTAAGAATAATTTACCCCAGAATTTTGCCATTTTTTGGTAAACTTCTTTACCGGTGCTTACAAAGGTCCATTCTAAAATGGCTACGATAACCGTCATTCCCAATGTGAACGGTACGAATAGCCAGTGATAGATAGATGTTAGCGCGAACTGTAATCGTGCTAAATCCAGTGCTTCAAACATGTCTTTTCCTCCTTAGAATTGACTCAAAAATACACACTTGATGAATGTCTTACATCGTTACGCATGAGATACACTAGGATTCATGGTCTCTAAAATCTCTTTTTCGCGTACAGCTAATTTATCGAAAGTCACACTTTCCATCTGTCTTACAAGTTCAGCTTGTACAACAGACATTGCTTCATTAACTGCACATTGGCCCATACATGCTTTTGAGCAAGAACCGACATCATACAAACAACGCTGTAAATACGTATCCCCCTCAACGGCTCTAATCACATCGAGCATGGAAATATCTTTAGGCTCACGATTTAATGCAAATCCACCATCCACCCCGCGGAAAGATTTCATGATTCCTGCTGCAATAAGGCTACGCATTATCTTAAGCAAAAAACGTTCTGGAATCATCTCTTGCTCCGCCAATACACCGCCTGTCACCTTCTGACCAGATGGTAACATCGCCATGTGTAAAATCATGCGAAACGCATAGTCCGTGGCTTGATTTAATTTCATAAGCACTCCTTTCCCAATAACAATGTCTACGTATTACTACATTTAGTATAAACGATATAAAACAATACTGCAATGGTATTGTTTTATAAAACTGTAATTAATATCACAAAAAAGGGTTATAGGACAAAACGTGTTGGTACTTTAATCCCAATCATTGAAAGATAATA